>CAYVMN010000185.1:0-8732 GCA_964452575.1 uncultured Desulfobacteraceae bacterium
ATGAATCCTGACGAATCTTCTCCTTTGACTGCCCTCTTGTATCCAAGGCTCTCCCTTGCCTTCTTGCCGATCAGACTGGGGTCTGTGCTATAGGCGATGACCCCTTGACCGATATCGTATATGTTAACCAGGGCAATCTTGAAGCCGTGGATCGTGTTTTTCACAATTCGATCCATCAATTCATATTGGCGTTTCTCCCTCAGCCTTATCTTGCCGAACTGACGGGTGACCGGAATCGAAAAATTCTGGAAGACCTGGTAGTTTAGATTTGCACCAAGCAAGAGGGCATAGTTTTCATAACTCTTCATCAAGATGTCCTTGGCCTTCTGTGATACTATCATCGAGAAAGGAAAACTGAAGATAACCAAGACTATGAAGCTTGCGTAAGCGAAGAACTTTACCAGCCTAAACTGCTTCCCTTTTGGTTTCTTGTTGTCTCGAATTGGTGTCATCCGAAGCCCTTAATATTCTCAGCATCTTTTCAAGAAAATCTGTTCCTGAGCACTTCTGCCATCATGCAAAGGATATCACACTACCCTTGTCTTGCAGCCCCATGCCTCTGCCGGGCCTGTTTATTTACAAATCCCTTCGCCTCCAATACGAAGGCGATGTCCTTTCTCAAGGCGCCGAACGGACCCTGAGACTAATATTTTTATTATATCACATATATCATGAATAGAGACAGTCAAAAAGCACCGTTCTGGCTCCTCCCCTCTACCAAGTGGAGATTTACTGGAAAATAATCCGGCTTCTCTTGATGCAGGTATCAAATACTGCTATCATCCTGCAGAAATCGCCTCCTAAGATAAGACTTAAAGCCGCAAGTGATTAAGGTGATAATATGAAGAGATTCGAAAACCTGCCCTATATGCTTTACGCTGCTAAGGACGGTAAGGTATATGATCATCCCTATTTCCGGATGGCCGGTCTTTCCGGATCTGCTCCCACGGTCATTAAAGAAGGAGACCTTATCCGGGTCCCGGAATTCAGCAAGCTCTTTTATATCCCAGAATGTCCACCGATAGGACTTGATCCTGATACCGGCCAGTACAACATAGTGCCAGATATTGATACAGGTGGCAGTGTCTCCAGATGTTATGCAGTGGCTGCCTTCCTTGAACCGGGACTGGTCCGCACTCACCTCCCTGCGGCAGACTACCGAGGCAAGTCCTATACCTTGCCCATGTGGGCTTACACCGCCGTGGGATTCAGGGACGGAGAATACTGGGCGACCGGGTTCCCCACAGGATACAATCATAGATGGGACCCCAGGAGTTACGATGACAGGGAACTGATCCCGGCCATAAAGGAATATGAAGGGAGGCGCACTTCCGGTCCCCTATTGGAGCACCTGATGGACTGTGCCACAAAGAACCACTGCTTTGCGGCAAAAAACCTCTTCCTCAGGAGATGGGAGGCCCCTCTGCCCGTAAGCCAGAGGTGCAATGCGGCATGCCTCGGATGTCTTTCTCTTCAACCAGGGCATTCCTGCAAGGCCTCGCACCCGAGGATCTCCTTCAGGCCCGCACAGGAAGAGATCGTGTCTCTGGCGGTTGGGCATCTGAATCAGGCGCCCCAGGCCATCGTGAGCTTTGGCCAAGGCTGTGAAGGGGAACCCTTAACAGAGTATAGGTTAATAGCCGATAGTATCAGTGAGATAAGACAAAGGACCGACCTGGGAACCATTAACCTAAATACCAACGGGAGCTGGCCTGAAAGGATTCGCCATATCGCCCACAGCGGACTGGACTCTATCCGAATCAGCCTTAACAGCGCACGGCCTGCATTATACAATGCCTATTTCAGGCCAAAAGGCTATGACTTCAGTGACGTTGTGGCCTCCATTGCCTTGTGCAGGGAAATGGGGCTGTATACGATGATTAATTACCTGGTCTTTCCTGGCATCACAGATCAGGAGCAAGAGATCGAGGCCCTGGTAGACCTGATTCGGAAGACAGGGGTCAACTTTGTTCACCTGAAAAACCTCTGCATTGATCCCCAGCTTTATTGGGAAAAGATGTCCCAGTCATCGCCCAATTCCATGTCAGAGGGGGTGGAGCGGGGCATTGGGATTCAAACCATGGTGCGGATATTGGAAGGAGAATTTCCGGAGCTTCAGCTCGGCTACTTCAACCAGCCGGTGAGAGGGGAGGCCTAGGGCCTCAGGCGTAGGGCAAAAGGAGGAGGGGAGCCTGATGTGCCAGATTACAGACCGATGGTCTTACGGAAACGAAGGCAGTTTTCACCGTCATTGTTGTGATCCTCAAAGGCGAGCAATTGGATGTTCCGATAGGCCTTTTCCCGTGCCTCTTCCAGGGTAGGCGCCCCGGCTATGACGTGAAGGACCCTGCCACCGTAAGTTACCAGACCCTTATCGGCATCTTCGTCGACCCCGGCAAAATAGACAGCAATCCCTTTTTCTATCTTATCCAGACCGGCTATCCTGTGTCCCTTGCCGTAGCGGCCTGGGTAGCCCCTGTTCCATCCCTTGGAGGCCTTTGACCGGCCCTCCATCGCAATCACATCCACATAGCACTGATTGTTCCAGACCTGTTTGATCCCGTCTAGGGAGCCATCGCAAACGGCCATACCAATCTCGAAAAGATCTGAACTCAGCTTTCTTGCCACAACCTCCCATTCCGGATCACCATGCCTGACATTGATCTCAAACACATCTAGCTGATCATAGGGGTCCAGGTTTAGACCAAAGTAGAGGACCCCTTTGTAGGACCACCCAAGGCTATTGTAGATCGCATTCACAGTGGGATTTACAACCTCTTTGATGATTCGGTTCACCAACCAGGGTGAGACCTTCTTATGGGGACAATAACAACCGGTACCCCCTGTATTCAGGTTTCCCCCGAACTGCTGGATGGCCTCCGTATCATCTGGATCAAAGGCTGGCTTGTAGTCGTGAGCAAACATCCTCAGAGGCATCACATGGTGGCCGTCCAGATAGGCAAAAAAAGAGATCTCAGTGCCATATTTCCTCTCTTCAATGACCACACGGTCTCCCGACTCCCCGAAGACCTTCTCTATCATTATCCTGTCAATAGCTTCCTCCGCGTCCGGGACATCCTCGCAGACGATCGCCCCTTTTCCGGCAGCCAGCCCATTGGCTTTCACCACCACCTGGTAACCGATGTTTCGCACATATTCCTTCGCCTTATCCGGCTCATCGAAGACACGGTACTGGGGTTTCGGTACGCCTATTTTTTGCAAGAGATCATCGGTAAAGGCCCGGTCACTCTCCAGCCTTACGTATTCCTTTCGAGGACCGATGGTTCGAATGCCCCGTTCATTTAGAATATCAATGAGACCTTCTTCAAGGGGGTTCTCAGAGCCCACATCCACGAGATCCACCCCATGTTCAATACAGAAATCGCCAATCTCTTTGAAATCCTTTAAGGGAACTCGATCTATGAGGCCCCGTTGGCCCTTAGGACTATATAATACACCTGGGTTTCCAGGGGCAAAAAAGACCTTGTCCACATGCTGGCTGTCTCCGTATTTGTCAGCCAGGCAGTGGTCTCTACCACCTGAACCGTACACCAGTACTTTCATAGTTCACTATCCTTGGACCCCCATATAGGAGGGTTTGATAATTCCGCAGTGCCTGGAGTATAGGAAATAGACAGTCAGGTGTCAAGGAGCTCTCACCTTCCTCAACTGAGCGAAAGGCACAATTGAGAAATAGCCCAGGTAGTGGGCAGAGGGTTTGGGATTTGGTTTTAAACCCCCAGATTGAATTGCGGGTTGCAAAGATGGCCCTTCTTATGATAGATACTTGACAAAATAGAGAACCATCTCTATCCGCAATGTCAGAAACTCACAGGCCTCACTGGTGGGCAATAGTTATGGAAAAGGAATTCTGGACCGTCAACGAAGTAATAGAACTCTTTGGGCTAAAGGAGGGTTTCCTTTCTGATCTTGAAAACGAGGAAATTATATGTCCGACTTGCCGGGAGGAGGATTCCCTCAAGCTCTTTTCTTACAGCGAAGTGGAAAAGGTGCGTATAGCAAAAATCCTTGTAGAGGATATGGATGTCAACCTGTCAGGTGTTGAGATCATATTGCGTATGAGGCAAAATATGATCGATATGAGAAGGCAATTTGATGCCATTCTGGAAGAGCTGCGCGGCCATTTCACCGAGAGGCTAAAGGGACGCCCCTAACTCGATCTCACCTCATTTCGCTCATCTTATATCCTGATATCCTTTCTCAGGTCCCCCTCGTACAGCCCATCCATCTTGTGCACCGCCTGAAGGATCTCCTCATCTTCGGTCTTGGGCACCTTCACGGCCAGCTTCACCAGGAGGTCTCCTCTCTCCTTTGTCCTGACATTCACTGCGCCCTTGCCCTTCAGTCTCAAGATCTGGCCACTCTGGCTGCGGGGAGGCACCTTAAGGTTGACCTGGCCGTCCGTTGTAGGGATTCGGATCGTCCCCCCCGCCATGGCCTCCCGAACGGTTACCGGGACCTCCATGGTGAGGTTATCCCCCTCCCTCTTTAGGAATGGGTGCGGCTTTAGGTGAATAACCAGATAGAGATCTCCGGGCTGCCCCCCGTTGAGCCCCGGTTCACCTTTTCCTGCCACTCGCACCTTGGAACCCTCTTTCACGCCCTGGGGAATGACCACCCGGATCTTTTCTGTACCCAGGACACGACCGCTACCCCCACACCGTGGGCAAGGCTTACCTATCTGACCGTGGCCGTTGCATTGGGGGCAGGGCTTGGTAAACTGTATAGGACCTTCTGCCACATTCTGTCGGCCCGAACCACCGCATGCGGAACAGGTGTTGATAATAGAATTTGGATCTGTCCCGGAACCTTGGCACCCCGGACATGTCTTTATCTTTTGCATTGAGAGCTCTGTCTCAAAACCATTTAAGGCTGAGATAAGGTCTATGGTCATCTCATGCTCTATATCCCGCCCCCTTGAAGCCATTGAGGTCCTGAATCCACCCCCTCCAATGCCGGCCCCGAAAAAGTCGCCGAATATGTCTTCATAGCTCTGATACCGGCCAAAGCCCCCTCCGGGGCTGCCGCTTGCCCTTTGTTGATAGGTACTCCACTTTGCATACTCCCTGGCCTTTTCCGCGTCAAATCCTGCCTGGAGGCCCTCTTCTCCAAATTCGTCGTAGAGCTTCCGCTTTTCCTTGTCACCTAAACAATCGTAGGCCCGGGAAATATCCTTGAACTTCTGCTCCGCCTCCTTGTTGCCTGGATTGATATCCGGATGCCATTTCCTGGCCAGTTTACGATAGCTCTTCTTTATCTCTTCCTGGGTGGCATTCCTTGATACACCCAGGATCTTATATAAATCTTCAGCCATTTAGGACTCCAGGGTCTTTGATCAGACCCAACATAGGCACTAGAAACACCCTTTTCGGAAATCTCAAGCTCGTTATTTTTATATATTAGTTGAGTGAAAATTGTCAATTCCACTCTGAGCCCCTATCAATTAGTCGATTTGGATCTCAGGAATTCCAGCACGATTTCTGGTCGATGGCATAAATAAATCCTTGTGCTGGTCCCTGAGATATGATACTAGCCCTGTGAAATTCTTGTTAGGCTTTCCCTGTTACCTTATCTGGGAGGTTCGGCCATGAAAAGACTTTTTGCCTGTCTCATGAGTCAAGGTGTACCCCTTCTAACAGCCATCGTTCTTTTTTCCTCCTTCCCGGTCCTTGTCTGGGCCGGGGAACTGCGGCTTACAAGGGCACTCATCTGCCTGGACATTAAGGACAGAGAGCCAGTAGGGGAAAGTTCTACATTCCCTCCTTCCACCAAAAGGGTATTTTGCTTCACGGATGTTGAGGCTGCTTCAGGACCTTCTGAGATCCGTCATGTCTGGTATTTTTCCGGAAAGAAGGTCCACGAATTCTCAGTCCCAGTGAAGTCCTCCAGATGGCGTACGTGGACGAGCAAAAACATATTCCCTGCTCAGACCGGTCCCTGGAGAGTGGATGTGGTGGAGACATCTAGTCAGAAAGTAATCGGCTCAGTTCATTTCGTTGTGAGGTAAATCTCAGGCTGCGAAAAGCCCTTCCCCTGTTCATGACGGGGAAACGCAGGTCCATGGGGCTCACAGGGCGTGAAAGGACATGAAGGTGATGTTGGGACTTAGGGCTATCGTCCTTCTCCTCTGTCTCTTATTAAATCTCCAGATACTGGTCCCTGACGAACTGGCCGCCGGGTCAAGGTCTTCCCAGTCAAGATCCAAACGCCCCTCTTCCAAGAAGGTAGCATTATCAAAACACAAAAGGCAGGTTCCGTCAGAGGAAAAGAAGGAGGTTCAATCCGATCCTGCTCTCTCTGAGGAGTATCTCCTGGAGGAGATAAAGCCATATCTGGGCATACCTTACCGCCGGGGGGGCTACAGCAAGAAAGGAATGGACTGCTCGGGATTGGTAAAGCACATCTATTCCAAGACCTTGCAGGTGGATCTCCCACATTCGACTTCTCAGCAATACGCCTTGCCCACAATGGAAGAGGTCTCGGAAGATGAACTGAGGCCGGGGGACCTTATCTTCTTTTCTCAGAAAAAGAAGCGAATCGCCCACGTAGGGATCTATCTTTCTGACGGGAAATTTATCCATGCGGGTCGGAAAAGTGGGGTAACCATCTCCAGCCTTGATAACCGGTACTGGAAGGTAAAAATGGTAGGCGCCAAGAGATTTGTCGGCCTGGGGGGGTCTAAGGACACCGAGAGTGATGCTTCAGCGAGCACGGTAGTCATCGCCTTAAATGAGAATGGTGACCTTCTATATCACTATCCTGTAAGTAGGAGGGGGTTCGACTGGTCTCTACAAGACAGTCTAAGACCGATCCTTGCCCAGGATCTTTACTCCGGGAATAGCCTGGTGCATACCCCGAGCTACAGTTTCGAAGTCCAGATCAGCCGGGTCCTCGTGGAGGATTCCTGGAACATGAGTCTGAGCCTCCTACGGGAAAACATTTACAGGGATCCTTCGGAGGGAGGGTACCTCCCCCAGACCCTATTGTCCAGGTCTCATATCTCAGATTCGGAATACACCTTACAGGGGTACCGACATGGGGTCAAGATGGCAAGTGACATAAACCCCTTTGAGTGGTTGCGGATTACTCCCTCCCTCTCCTATCTGGAGTATGGTAACGAATCCAAAGACCTGGCCTCTTGGAGACCGGCCCTGGGGTTGGAGATCCAGGTCATGCCCATCCCTGAGAAGTGGGCCTTTTCCGCGGGGCTTCAATACTCGGATGAAACAGAATACACCAGCAAGGGCCTTAAGACCATTGATGATTCGTATGACGCAAACATGTCCATCATGTTCGGGTATCGTCTGAAAGATGATCTGAAATTCAACCTGGTGGGCCAGCATGCCCTGGGGAATCTTTTCGGAACCAAACAGAATCATTCCGGGGAAGTACAGGAGCGAAAAGGGCTTTTCTTGAGCTTGGACTGGTCCTTTTAGGTGTTAGAAGCCGTCGCCCTGCGCCCTCGAGCAGCGGCCTCCAGAAACACCAATAGTCAACCTATGAGACGGGTTGAGAGACGAGTTTTGTTACGCATGGTTAAGCCTCCTTCTTGTAAGAGATCTCTAAAAGACTGGTTTGCACTCGTCTGGGCGGGGCGGCGACACGCGATTAGATGCGTGGCGCCCTACGCACGGCCTTGATGCCCCTCAAATTTCGGTGGTCCCCGATGGATCCAAACTGCTCCATCATTTCGCCCTTCTAAAATCAATTCCGGGATAGCAAAATCCACACAGCTGATGATGCCTTGATAGCGGTTAAGCCCGCGCGAAGATCAGCGTTGATAAAAAAAGCCTTTCGTGCTATTATTTTTAGATATAGACGAAGATTCCCCGGTGATTGGTCGACTACCCAGGTTGCTGTGTCAAAGAAGCAAAAGGCCGGGAAGAAAAAATGGAGGATTCTATGAAGATAAGGCTATTTCGCTTAATCATCGTGTTGCTTGCTCTCTTATGTCTTGCCGGGTCTTCGTGGGCTGCGGGAGGCAATAGGACTTACCCTCTCATGAGACCTGACAAGGAGACCTTTCTCCGTTGGGTTCAGCAGTACGAGTCGGCGCCGAGGGCCTCCATCGATGAGCGTCTGGCAGCCGCCATTCCTCCCCAAGGTTCCCTGAGCCTCTTGAGCTATCTATCTTATGTCCCTGTGGAAAGGGATCAGGGGAGCTGTGGAAATTGCTGGGTTTGGGCCGGAACCGGTTGCATGGAACTTGCCCTTTATTTCCAGAAATCCATCACGGACCGTCTCTCCATACAGCTCCTAAATTCGTGTGATATCCCTTATGCCTGCTGTGGCGGGTGGCTTTCAGATCTTGCAAGGTTCTATACAGACAAGGGGTATGCCGTTCCATGGGCCAACACCAATGCCCAATGGCAGGACGGCGGGCGGACTTGTGCCAACGGGTCCTCCACCCGTTCCTGCGGTTCTATTGACACTGCAACCAGCTACCCCATTACGTCCATAGCCGCGCAGACCATAGACACCCAAGGGACCGGGCAGGCAACTGCCATCTCCAATATCAAGAACATCCTCACCCAAAACAAGGGAGTCTGGTTTGGGTTCTTTCTCCCCACAACCGCGGACTGGAATACCTTTTTCAGTTTCTGGAATAACCAGTCTGAGTCAGCTGTCTGGGATCCCGATACGTCTTGTGGAAAAGACACAGACGCGGGCTACGGCGGCCATGCCGTCCTGGTCGTCGGATATAATGATGA
>CAYVMN010000186.1:0-5944 GCA_964452575.1 uncultured Desulfobacteraceae bacterium
CTGGCAGAACCTGTATTTAAAGGTAAGGGGGCGTGCCAGAGGCTGTGAAGAATTTTGGTTACGTCCTTTGGAAAAAAGACCCTCGCGGTCTGTCATCTTACTTCTCAGAGTTTTCAAAACGCTAAAGTGTTACTGAGTATCCAGTTTCCAGTATCTGCCTTCACAATTAAACCCTCTCCATGGCCCCATATACACCCTGTATCCTGTCTCGAAGCAGCAAGCAGAGCCTCTCCAGTACCCGGAATCCGAGGCGCATATCGTTTAGCATCATCTGTCTTAGCTCAGCCCCTTTCATGGCCAGGACCGTCGTGCCTTTTTCACTGGATGCCGATGCCATAAGGTTATGGGGCTCCCCCAGAAGCGTGGACCAGCACCCAAAGACCCTTCCCTTTCCCAAGATCCCGATTATTGCACTTCCCGAGCGCGTGCCCAGATCTAGAGATCTTTCCAGAAATATTCGCCCCTGGGCAATGACATAAATATGCTCTCCGAAGTCCCCCTGCTGAAAGACATATTCTCCAGTATCATAGGTCTCTGCCTTGCAGAGACTGGCCATCTTCTCGATGTGACTTTTCTCCAGCCCCTCAAAGAACTCGCAGTTTTCCAAGGTGTTTTTGATCTCTGAGATATCCATTTTCGACCCCTCCATTCGTAATCCGGGCAAGCCGGAATTATGGATTCTAAAATGAGGCCTCCAGCCCGGAGGGAATTCAGAAATTGGATCTAACCATTCTGACCCGTAAAGGCCAGGGCTTTCCCAAGATCCCTTAATATTAAAGCCTCGAGTAAAGTCAAGTGGAATCTCGTTTTGGCGGTTTTCTACGCCCGGCCCACAGCCATTAGGCTCACCCCGTCCCTGTCGCCGGCCTGACCGGTTCCCTCACTTTGGGCTTGCCAGGCCTTACAGGGATAGTTATACGAATAATAGGAAAGAGGGTCCGGGCGTTTTGAACAGGCCCTACTTCCCTACCGTTTCTACAAAGACCATTTGATCGAGCTCTACGAGGAGCAGGCAACATCGTCAATATTCAATCCTAAAGAAAGGAGGGATCTGCAGATGAATTTCATACGCGAGTGGGTGTTAAAGGGGGAAGTCATGTTCGGCATAGGAGCGAACCTGGGCTCCAGCCTGACAGTAGAGATGATGGGGGCTGCCGGATTTGACTGGACGTGGATCGATTGTGAACATGGAACAGGGGATTACAGCGAACTGATCCATCAGATGCAGGCAGCCAGCGTCGGCAGCGCCCCGCCGGTCGTGCGGATTGCCTGGAACGAGGCCCCTCGCTTCAAAAGGGTTCTGGACCTGGGGGCAGTGGGCATCATGGTGCCCTATGTCTGTACGGCCGAGGAGGCCAGACAGGCCGCCCGGTCCATGCGATATCCGCCGGAGGGGGTACGGGGCGTTGCAAAATTCAATCGGGCCTGCGGATATGGTCAGGACTTTGATGCGTATTTTGAAAAGGCCAACAGTCATCTCCTGACGATCGTACAGATAGAGACAGTGGAGGCGGTCAAAAACGCCGAAGAAATTGCAGCCGTTGATGGAATCGACGTCCTCTTTATTGGTCCTCTGGATCTGAGTGTCAGCCTCGGGATTGCCCAGCAATTTGAACACCCGGAGTTTCTTGGCGCCATGGACAGGGTCTCCGCTGCCTGCAAGAAGAATGGCAAGGCCGCCGGTATACTCGTACCCAATCTGGCCTATCTTGAAAAATGGATCGAAAAAGGGTTTACATTTCTGGTCGTCGGGTCAGACGGTGGGATTGTGGCGGCCGGCCTGAAAAACATCGCCTCCACATGCGGTAAGTTCAAAAAAAAGTAGGTGCCTGAGTGAACTGCTTCAAGCTCAACGGTTCGGTTATCTCCTCTATTGACATCCTGGCCAACGCAGTTTAGACTGGTCTTAGACCAGTCAAAGGAGGTGCACAATGGAAAGTGTTGGCGCGTACGAGGCCAAGACCCATCTGCCTAAATTGCTCGAACGGGTGATGAAGGGAGAGCGGATAACCATCACCAAGCATGGGGTTCCAGTGGCGGTTCTAGAACCCCCTGATCTGGGGAGGGCTGTAGACACCAAGACCATCATAGCCAAGCTTCGTAGATTTCGGCATACCCACAGTCTTGGCGGGCTTTCGCTCCGTGACATGATTGAAGAAGGAAGGCGATAGGTGAGCGACCTATTTGTGGTGGATAATTCCGTTGTGATGTCCTGGTGTTTCGAGGATGAGGCGGATCGATATGCAGATTCCGTCTTGGACAGGCTCTCAGGGGCAACTGCGCTAGTACCTTCTATCTGGCCGTTGGAGGTGGTGAATATATTGTTGGTGGCAGAGCGCAGGAAGCGCCTCAATGCATCAGATAGCGTGCGATTCATTAGCCTGTTATTGCAGCTTCCTATAGTCGTTGAGCACGGAAGGGCCGAACAGACGATGAGAGATCTGATTGCGTTAGGGAGGGCACATAATCTCTCCAGCTATGACGCCTCCTATCTGGACCTTGCGATGAGAAAGGGGGTGCCGATAGCCACCTTGGATGGGAAACTGATGGAAGCGGCCAAAGCTGTTGATGTCAAAATCTTGCCAGGCTGATGCTGCGCGGTTCGCTGAGATGATCAGGGACCGCTAATTTTAAAAGATGCTACTATTGCGGCAGGAATTCTAAGGAGTTTCAGAACGGCATGAAGAATATCTTTGAAGACGAGGAGTAAGAGAGAAAGGAGAGAGAAATGGACTTTGATTTGTCACCCGCGGGTAAAATGATAGTCAAGGCGGCAAAGGACTTCTGCGATAGAGAGATAATGCCCATTTATGAGCAGATTGTTGAGAATAAGGATTATCCGTCTGACTTGTTGGAGAGATTTGCCAGGGCCCGAATGCTGGGCGTGGCCGTCCCCAAGGAATACGGGGGTGTGGGTTCGAATCATTTGAATATCATACTGATCGCAGAAGAACTCGGGAAGACAGGCACGGTCTGCGCCTATCCCATGCTCATGAACAACAGCACGGCAGAGACCATATACCACTGGGGTTCGGAGGATGTCAGGAAGAGGTTCCTGCCCCCCCTGTGTGACGGGAGTGCCTATGCATCCACGGCATTTACAGAGCCTGCCACAGGATCGGACCCCACACTCCTGACGACCACGGCCGTTCCTGACGGGGATGATTTCATCGTGAACGGCACAAAGAGATATATTACTAACGGAAACAAGAAGGGGTATGGCGTATTTTATCTCAAAGATGAGGAGATCAAGGACCAGAAAGGCAATGTTACGGCCCTGATAGTTGATAAATCCTCCGAGGGTTACAGCACCTCTGCTCCCTGGGAGTTCATGGGGCTTGAGGGCATGAACTGCGTGGATGTCTTTTTCAGGGACGTGAGGGTCCCCAAGGCGAATGTGCTGGGAGAAAGGGGAAACGGTTTCAGGATCTTGCTCCGGTGGATTGCGGGCGAGAGGATAGAGCAGGCCGCCTATATGGTGGGGATCGGTCAGGCGGCATTGGAGGAGTCCATCAAGTACGCCAAGGAGAGGCTTGTGAGGGGAAAGCCCATGGGCTTCATGCAGGGGTTTCAGTGGATGCTTGCAGAGATGAAGACCAAGATCGACGCATGCCGGCTCCTGACACACCGTGCGGTCTGCGTTCAGGACCAGGGAGAGCCTTTTGACACCCTCTCTGCTGAGCTAAAGATCTTTGTGGCCCCTACAATCCTGGAGGTGACCCGACTGGCCCTGCAGATCCATGGGTCCTATGGCTACTCAAAGGAGTACAAGGTGGAGCGATTGTTCCGCTATGCTGCCCACGCCGGGGTGGTTGCCAGCAGCTCTGAGATCAATAAGACTATAGCCGGTGCCGCCCTGTTGAGGTAGCAGTAGTTGCGAAGTTCAAAATGTGAATTCGGACTTCGGACCTAGGACCTCGGACTGCAGAAAAGGAGAAGAAATAGGTCGAATGAAGATCATCGTGTGCATCAAGCAGGTCCCGGACGTGACAGAGGTCAAGTGGGACCCTGAGACAGGATCCCTGATCAGAAAGGGGGTCCCTAGCATCATCAATCCCAATGACAGGAACGCCATCGAGGCTGCCCTGCAATTAAAGGAAAGGCATGGTGGTGAGGTCACGGTCTTATCTATGGGGCCTTCTCAGGTTGAGGAGGCCCTGAGAGAGGCTTTGGGAATGGGGGCGGATAAGGCCATACAACTGACTGACAAGCGGTTTGCTGGATCTGATACCTGGGCAACCGCATACACGCTGGGCCTGGCTGTGAAGAAGATTGGCCAATACGACCTGATCATATGCGGAAAAGAGGCCATTGACGGCATGACAGCACAGGTTGGGCCCCAGCTTGCCGAATACTTGAATATACCCCAATTGACCTATGCCGCCCACATCGAGATCGCGGATGCCAAAGTGAGGGTCAAACAGAAACTCGGCGATTGTCTCAGGCTATTAGAGACCCCCATGCCCGCCCTGATAACCGTAGAAAGGGAGGCCTACCAGCCGCGGGTCGCTCCAATGGACACAATCCTGGAGGCCTACGGTAAGGAGATACCGGTGTGGAACCCGGAGGATTTGAACGGAAAAGAGGATTATTTCGGCCTCAAGGGTTCGCCAACAAAGCTGAGAAGGGTCTATACGCCCAAACTGATAAAGGGCAGGGTAGAAATGCTTGAAGGCGGGCCTGAGGGAGCGGCTCGTCAACTGGTTAGGAAGCTGAAAGAGAAATACATTATTTGAGGAACGGATAGTGGCATCACGGATCGATATAGATGAGTACCGCGGGGTGGGGGTCTTTGTAGAACAAACAGAGGGACAACCTGCAAGGGTATCACTGGAACTCCTCGGTAAAGGCCGCGAACTGGCGGACAAGCTGGAGGTTGAACTCACTGCCTTTTTGCTCGGTCAATCAATACAAGATATGGCACAGGAACTCATATCTTATGGCGCAGATGAAGTTATTGTAGCAGATCATCCCCTTTTGAGGGATTACCGGACCGAGCTATACACGGCCATTATTTCGGAGCAGGTGATAGCCCGAAGGCCGGAGGTGCTGATAGTGGGGGCCTCCCCCATTGGACGGGATCTGGCACCGAGGCTGTCCTTCAAGCTGAATGCCGGATGCACAGCCGATTGCACAGGCCTGGATATCGATGAGGAAGAGAGATTGTTTGTCTCCACCCGGCCTGCCTTTGGCGGTAATGTCATGGCCACCATTATCTGTCCTGAGAACAGGCCCCAGATGTCCACTGTCCGGCCCGGTGTGATGGTGCTTCCCGAAAGGGATGAAAGCAGAGTGGGCCGGACAATCAATCTTGATCTCCACCTTGATGAAGATGAGGTCAAAGTCAAGGTCCTCAAGAACGTTAAGGGTGCTGGAGAGGGCGTAAATATTGTGGAGGCGGAGCGGATCGTGGCCATCGGCATGGGGGCCGGGGATAGAGAATCCTGTGACATGATAGAAGAACTGGCTCGATTGCTGGATGCGGAGGTGGGAGCAACCAGGTTTAGCGTGGATGCGGGTTGGGTATCACATGATCGTCAGATAGGCCAGACCGGAAAGACGGTGCGCCCAGCTCTCTACATCGCTTGCGGCATATCCGGGGCCGTTCAGCACACAGCCGGGATGAAGGATTCAAAGATCATTGTGGCCATCAACAAAGATCCGAACGCAGAGATATTCAAGATTGCCGATTACGGTATCGTTGGTGATGTCAAAAAGGTGGTTCCCGCGATAATATCTGAGCTAAAAAGCCTTATGAGCTAAATCCGGTTAAGCGCAAGAACGGTTAACGAGAGAAGGAGGCGTGAAAGCGGTTTGATGAACGCAGAAATCATATTGAAGAATCCTCGAAGGCCCGAATTGGAGCCTGTGAAGGTTTCGGCCTTGGCTGATACCGCAGCAGTTCACCTTTGCATACCTCCTCATGTTCAGATTCAACTGGAAT
>CAYVMN010000186.1:6044-8606 GCA_964452575.1 uncultured Desulfobacteraceae bacterium
GATACCGCAGCAGTTCACCTTTGCATACCTCCTCATGTTCAGATTCAACTGGAATATTATATTAAGCTCCGCATTCATGAAATATTGACATACTCCCTCACCTCCTGTACCCCGCACGGCTGTTTCCTATTCTATAATAGACTTTCTTTTTGGAGGATAATATGTCTGTCTGTATCTATGTCAACTCTTGTTCCCCATATCTTCCGCCGCATCCGGGAATTTTCCTTGACAGTTGCGACGTAAACCGGCAATATTTGTTGCCAGTTAAACTCTTGACTGGAAATTATCGTAGCCAGGAGGACAGGGCTTGATAGAAACCATAAAATCGATCATCCTGGATTTTCAAGAGGTTAGGCTTGTTACTGGGGTATCCAGGCGTTTGAAAGTCGAAACGGTCTCCGGCAAGGCCACTGTCTGCATAGGGGTGCGTCGCGGCGGAAAGATAGAAGTCGTTCCGGCGTGGCGCTTCCTGCTCAACCTGTCGGAATCTTGAGGTTGTCCCATGAGATTCCTACCGATTCGCGATACTCACGCAAGCCCGTAATCATTGACGAGCCGGCAGTCCATGTTTGGACCGAAATGGAGAAATAGGGACCGACTTGAAATATTGACATTTCTCCCTTCTTTCCAAGTGCATTTCGAAATCAAGAAAGCCTTTCCCCATCTCCAGATACAGCGAATTCACTTGACTTTTCCTCTATTTTCAATATGATTCCATACAGTTAACCCTGAACCCTTGAACCTCTGAACCCGGCACGCTTAAACCTTTGAACCTTAAGCCTATTTTTCAGCGTCTCCACATGGACAAAAACCTCAAAATGTGCCTGCCCAGCTCCTGACAGAACCGTTGTTTCTGTTGGGAGGAAAACCTTCATGATAAATTCGTCGTTCCCTTCCCCACTTTAAGCAGTGACGTACAACGGAATAAGACACACATTTCTAATAATGGTCTATCAAGAAAACGCGCTGAGAACCTGAAAGCCGAAACGTAGATGAACGAAGAGTACATTTGAGCCCTTTACTAATGCATTTGAGTTCCTAATCAAAATCAGCCGGGCTCCGGACTGTAAGCCCCGGCCTGTTCAGAACATGGGTATAGATCATGGTCGTGGAGACATCAGCGTGACCCAGAAGCTCCTGTAAAGTGCGGATATCGGTCCCCCTTTCCAGCAAATGGGTCGCAAATGAATGCCTCAGGGAATGGCAGGTGACCCGCTTGGTCAGCCCTGCTTTGAGGGCTGCGGATTTGACCGCCTTTTGGAGCGACGAGGGGTGAATATGATGACGCCTTACCTGGCCAGACCTGGGGTCAATGGTAAGCTGAGAGGTCGGAAACACATATTGCCAGATCCATTCGCGCGGTGCATTCGGGTATTTACGCTCCAGGGCAGGCCATAAGGATACGCCTCCAGTTCCCGCTTTTCTATCCTCTTTGTAAATGGCCTTCACCTGGTCAAGATGTGCTTCGATCGGTCTAATGAATTTCTCGGGAAGCACCGTCGCGCGGTCTTTTTGCCCTTTACCGTCACGGACCATGATCTGGCGCTGGGCAAGATCGATGTCCTTGATACGTAGGCGAAGACATTCCATCAGGCGCAGGCCGCTGCCGTAAAGAAGGCCTGCCATTAAGTAAGAGGCGCCAGAGAGCGCATCAAGCAAACGCTGGACCTCTTCCTGGGTTAGCACCGTAGGCAAATGTGTGGGACGTCTGGCACGGACGAAATCCTGAAACTGACCGGCTTCGACCTTGAGCACCTGTTCGTAGAGGAAAACGATGGCATTAAGGGCCTGGTTCTGGGTGCTTGCCGAAACGGACCTGACCTGGGCTAGGTAGTCCAAATAGGCCTTAATACCCTCGGAATTGATTTGATCCGGTGCTTTTAACTGGTGAAATGCCAAAAAGCGTCCGACCCAGTTTTCGTAAGCCTTTTCGGTTCTCAGGGAATAATGCCGTTGGCGCAGTTCAGAACGTAGCCTATCAAACAGACGCCTATGTTTTAAAGACAGGCTGTCCTTGGACAGGGTATGGTCCTTGAAATCCTGCGCTGCGGGTTGAGAGCCACCTTCGACATGCAGGGAAACGGATGAATCTTTGCTGCCTCCCTTTAGTTGCCCGGGGTCCAGTTTCAGGAAACTGCGGTAGAGGAAAGCCAGGGCATCTCGAGCCTGCTCGACTTGCCAGTCCGCTGCCCCCTTTTGATTCTTAAGATTTTCAACGAAGCGGAGTATATCGGCTGAGGAGCGCGACCGCAAGGTCTTGCCTTTGAGGGAGACGGCGAACTTTTGGGCCCAATGCAGGTACCAGTCGGCCGTTTTGGGCTGGACCCCCGAATCGATGGCCGCCTGGCGGTAGGCCTGCCAGAAGGAATTGAGATTATGTATTTTTTGGTCCATTTTCATCTCACGATAAAGGTTGACATTTCTAATCTTCTTATACTATACTGAATTCAATAATATTGTCAATCACCGATTTCTTGGCTACCAATATTCACGGCGTCAACCCAATATATGTTGAACTAAGCGCTTCGCGCAGTTAATTTCTCCCCGATTCAAGATCCCGAT
>CAYVMN010000187.1:0-8580 GCA_964452575.1 uncultured Desulfobacteraceae bacterium
TATCCAAAAGCTAACCGCTAATGGCTAAGAGCTAACCGCACAGGTCCAATTCTTTTATCAAAATATCAAAGCCAAGAGGGAACTAACATACGGGTAATTCCATATAAAAATCGTCGGCGGCCGCTAAAGGAAGCTCTCATAGCAGTCGGGATAGGGACCTATGCTGTCCCATAAGGATCTCTAGTAAAAGTAATTATTAAAATCTACTTTCACTCACAATCCATCTATCTTCCAAAGGCAGGAATCTGTTCTTTTTCCCTGGATCTTGGATTCCTGCCTACACGGGAATGACATGAGAAAACCCTGTATCCAGGTACCTAAAATTATCAATCCAAAAGAGAAAGTCTATGAAAGAGATAAAGATATTTGGTCGGGGGGGACAGGGCGTGGTTACAGGCGCCCAGGTTCTGGCCGCAGCAGCCTTCATCGATGGTTACTGGTCCCAGACCTTTCCACAGTTCGGGGCAGAGAGACGGGGCGCGCCTGTCATCGCCTATGTCAGGCTGGCTGCTGAGCCTTTAAAGACCCATGATAAAGTCTATACCCCTGATGTGGTTGTCATCATGGATGCGCACCTCTTTAAGATGGGAAATCCTCTGGAAGGGATGAAACCGGGGGGGAGGGTTATCGTTAATTGTCAGGACGAAAGGAAAGAACTTCCCTCAAACCTGCCCGATACTATGGGAGGGCTCTTCACCATTGATGCAACCGCCATTGCTCACCAGTTATACGGCAAGACAACGATACCGATCACAAACATCATTATTGTCGGGGCTTACAGCGCCGCAGAAAAGGATGTCTCCATCGATGCGATCTCCAAGACCCTGCCGGACTATTTTCCTGAAAAGCAGATTGAGATCAATCGAAAGGCCGCCCAGATGGGGTATGAAAACCTGCGAGGGATATCATGAGTCGATCAGAGCATATCGGACCGGACATTACGAAGCGTTATTCTTACAAGGAACTGCCCATCGGCAATGTGGGTATAGGGCTGCCGCCCGTGAGGAGAAAGACCGGGCTCTGGCGATACATGCGGCCCGAGTACCAGTCCAAGATCCCGCCCTGCCAGGACTCGTGCCCACTGGGAAACTGGATTCAGCGCTTTTTGCAAGGGATTGTTCAGGGGAGCCTGGGTGAGGCCTGGGAGATCCTGACCCTGGAGAATCCTTTTCCGGGCGTGTGCGGAAGGGTCTGTCATCATCCCTGTGAAGAGGCCTGCAATCGTAAGGATGTGGATAAGGCCCTCTCTATTCAGGCCTTGGAACGTAACTTGGCAGACCAATTCTTTGACAAACCTCTCGTAGCCCCTGTGTGCAGAGAAAAGCAGGACAAGAAAGTGGCTGTTGTCGGTGCCGGGCCTGCGGGACTAGCCTGTGCCTATTTTTTGACCTTGATGGGATATCCCGTCACCCTGTTCGAGGCAAGAGATGAGCTGGGCGGAATCCCTCAGATGGCCATTCCCTCATATAGACTGCCCAGAGATGTGCTCAATAAAGAGATACGGGACATTCTTTCTCTAGGTATGGAGGTGAGAACGGGTTGCAGGATTGGTTCCGATCTGGCCTTCGACGACTTGACGAAGGCGTATGATGCCGTTTTTCTGGCCTCAGGAGCCGAAAGAGAACCCCGGTTGAATGTTCCTGGAGAAGAATCTGAAGGGTTGATAAGGTGTATGGATTTTCTAACCCGTGTCCATCAAGAAGATGAGATAAGCTTGGGAGACAGGGTTCTCGTGATAGGAGGCGGTAACGCCGCCATCGATGCAGCCTCCACCGCCCTTCGCATGAAGGCCAGAAAGGTGACCCTAGTCTGCCTGGAAGGGCGTGATGAGATGCCAGCCTGGGATTATGAGATAAAAGACGCACTGGGGGAAGGTATTCAGATCCTTAACGGCTTTGGCGTTAACAGGTTCCTGAATGAAGATGACAGAATCAGAGGTGTTGAGCTCAAACGATGTGCTGCTGTCTTTGACGATAAAGGGGTCTTTAATCCCCGGTACGATGATACAGCGTTGGACATCATTGAGGCAGACACGGTTATTCTATCCATTGGTCGGATGTTTGATTCGGCCTTTGCGGTGAAGCTGCATCTCGGTGCCACGGAAAAGGGAGCAATAGCCGTCAATCACATCACCCTGGAGACATCCGTGAAAGGTCTCTTTGCGGGAGGGGACGCCACAGACCAGCCCTGGACCGTCTCCGAGGCCATAGGTTCCGCAAAGCGGGCAGCAATTGCCATGGATCATTATCTGCGTGGAAATGATCTCCGTGGGCTTGCTGAGAGCCGGGCCCTTGCCCACACCATGCGTAAGCACCTGGGCCTCGATCCTTTCAGCCACTTTGATAAGGCAAAAATAGCAACTCTGGAAGATTTGAATATGTCCTATGTCGTCCAGTCCGCCAGACATATTCCAGAGAGATTATCTCCTTCCGAACGGACAACCAACTTCAACGAAATCGCTTTAGGGATGGATCCTGAATTGGCCCTTGAGGAGGCCAAGCGGTGTCTCAGCTGCGGGGTATGCCGTCTGTGCGGAAACTGTTATCTTTTCTGCCCCGACGGCGCTGTTCAACTTGATCCTCAAACGGGGCGCTTTGCAATAGATTTTGAATATTGCAAGGGCTGCGGTGTCTGTCAGAATGAATGTCCGTGTGGATTCATTATTATGATCTCTGAGAGCGAGGCATAGCCATGGGAACAAAGAAGATGTTAACCGGAAATTATGCTGCGGCGCACGGGGCTCGTTTGGCACGTATTGAGGTGATGCCTGTCTATCCCATTACCCCCCAGACTCCGCTCATGGAAAAGGTGGTCGATTTTATAGAGAGCGGCGATCTGGACGCGGAGTTCATCCCAGTGGAATCAGAGCACTCGGTTATGGCCGCCGCCGTTGCAGCACAGGCCATGGGTGCCAGGACCTTTACGGCCACGTCCGCCCAGGGACTGGTCTATATGCACGAAAATCTGTTCGTGGCCTCCGCTACTCGGCTGCCTGTTGTGATGGCCATCGTTAATCGATATGTGGGCCCGCCCCAGACTATTGTTCCTGACCATACAGACTCCCTCGACCAGAGGGATACGGGATGGATACAGATCTATGTGGAGGATGCCCAGGAGGCCCACGATATGATTGTTCAGGCCTATCGCATTGGAGAGGATAAAAGGGTGCTTCTTCCCGTGGCCGTCTGCTATGAGGGTATCATTATCTCTCATAAGATGGAACCTGTGGAGGTCCTAGATCAGGAAAAGGTGGACCGCTTTTTACCACCCTATCGACCGGATCATGTTATCCTGGACCCGGAGCATCCCATGGCCCTGGGACAGATCGCCATGGACGATTCCTATATCACTGAGATCAAATATCAGCAGCAGGAGGCCATGGAGCAGGCCAGAGTTGTGATTCAGGAGGTGGATCAGGAGTTCGGCGGGATCTTTGAGAGGAGGTATGGTGGACTGATCTCATTGGAAATGATAGAGGATGCCGAGATCGCCATTTTGACCATGGGAAGCATGGCCACCACGGCAAGGGGGGTGGTGAAACAACTGAGAGATGAAAGGGGGATACCCTTAGGGCTGGTGAAACTGCGGAGCTTCAGGCCATTTCCGGATAAGGAACTCAAGGAGTGCCTCTCAAAACTGAAAGCCATTGCTGTTCTTGAGAAGGATGTGTCTGTGGGAGCCGGCGGCATTGTTTATTTTGAGCTCTGTCACTGCTTTAATGAAAGAAACAACAATCCTCTCCTCATTGATTACATCCTGGGGCTTGGAGGTCGGGATGTGGTGCCTGAAGATATCCGTGCGATTGCCATGAATCTATATGAGGAGAGAAACGTGGAGAGTATAACCGACCCTATTCGATGGTATCAGTTAAGGGGTTTGTCATGAGAACGATCAAAGAGCTGAATGAATTGATTCCTCAAGAAGAGCTCTTCCACACCGGTCATCCCCTGTGTCCGGGTTGTCCCGGGGGGATGGCGGCAAGATGGATAAGTAAGGTCTTGGGAAAGCATACCATTGCCAATCTGGGGGCGACCTGTTTAGTTTTGACCACCCAGGTTCACCCCTATTCCCTTGAGGTTCCCTCCTTTTTCATTGCCATGGCCCCGGCGGCCGCAGGGATGTCCGGGATGAGTGCCGCCATAAAGGTTTTAAAAAGGAAGGGCGTTATTCCGGCAGATCATAAGATCAATATTATTGCTCTCTCCGGGGATGGTTCCACCGGGGATATCGGCATGGCGGCCCTTTCAGGTATTGCAGAGAGAAATGATGACGGCATCTATTTCTGCTATGACAATGAGGCTTACATGAACACCGGCATACAGCGAAGCAGTTTAACACCTCAGTTTTCCTGGACAACCTCCACAACCAAGGGAAAAGCCCAACGAAAGAAGGATCTGCCGAGAATCATGGCCGCCCATGACATTCCCTATGTGGCAACCGTTTCTGTGGGGTATCCGGAGGACTTTATAACAAAGGTGACCAAGGCAAGAGACATGGAGCCCGGGTTCAAGTATATTCATATTCAGGCGCCGTGCCCCACGGGATGGCGGTTCCCTGAAAGCAAGACCGTTGAGATGGCCCGCCTGAGCGTTGAAACAGGATTTTTCATTCTTTACGAGGTGGATCACGGCGCCTTTAGGATCACCTTCAGGCCTCCCAAACGCAAGCCTGTCGAGGAATATCTGAAACTCCAGGGAAGATTTGACAGCCTGACCCGTGAGAACATTCAAACCTTGCAAGACTGGGTGGACGAGAAGTGGGAGCAGAAGGATTCCTGTTGCAGATGAGATCAAGCCCCCCTCTTTCTGAGAATCACTGGAGGGGATTGTCTTTTTTGATCCTCAAAAGGACAACTTCTTCAAGATCTGTGGGACCCTGATTCATGCCCCCTTGACGTGCGCATTCGTTTCAAGTTGATTCGGCTGAGACTTAGGCCTTTTTGGAACCGTTTAAATAGTCTCCAGTTTCTGGTGCTCCTTTCAGCCCTTAACCTGTTTCCCTTTTCGGTAACGTGATGACCGACTTTTTCAAAAAAATGACCCACCATCTTAACGAATCCTTTTTCAATCTAAACAAGAAGTTTCCCGGAGAGAGTCAAGACAATGTCAATCGGTTCCGTTAAAGATCGTTTCTTGCATGAATTTCTGCCCTTCCGGGAGGGAGAGGATGCCCCTTGCCTATGAATCATTAAAATTTATCTCTTTTTCCTATTTGGGGATTCACCTGTTGACCATCTCCAACCAAAAGAGATGGAAGGATCTTTCTTGGGTGAAAAGAAAGGGGGTGATGTGACTCACAGCGTTCGTGGGGGTTTTGTTTAAAAACGCAAGAAATCACAAGGGAGGTGAACTATGAAACGACGAGACTTCTTAAAGAAGACGGCATTGGGTGTTGCTGCAGCAGCGGCATTTGTACCGTCCCGTGCAAGGGCCCAAAAAAGCTTTAAATGGAAGATGGTCACAAGCTATCCGCCCAAATACCCCGTCCTGCAAACCGGATGTGATTGGCTGGCAAAGAGGATTGAGACCATGAGTGAAGGGCGCCTCAAGATCCAGGTCTTTGCCGGCGGGGAACTCGTAGGGCCGCTGGAGGTCTTTGACGCCGTCAAACAGGGGCAGGCCATTCAGATGGGAAGCACGGCCTCTTACTACTATGCAGGACAAGTGCCTGTAGGGCAGTTGTTCACGGCCATTCCGTTCGGATTCACGGCCTCTGAAACGTATTCCTGGTTCTATCAGGGTGGAGGCCTTGAACTCTATCGAAAGATCTTTAAAAAGCATAACATCTACCCCATTCCGCACCTGAACACCATGATCCAGATGGCAGGGTGGTTCCGAAAAGAGATCAAATCGGTGGATGATTTCAAGGGTCTCAGGTTTCGAATTCCTGGACTGGGCGGCAAGACCCTCGCCAAACTGGGGGCCAACATCGTACTTCTACCCGGCAGCGAGATCTTCACTGCCTTTGAAAGGGGTGTCCTGGATGGCTGCGAATGGGCCATTCCCATCTTTGATCAGAGATTTGGGCTCTATCAGGCGGCCAAATACTATTACTATCCGGGCTGGCAGGAGCCTCAGGCCAATGTGGATATCTATGTCAATACAAAGGCATGGGAGTCTCTTCCCCCTGATCTTCAGGCCATTGTGGAGGCTGCCTGCGCAGAAGGCCTTCTGAAGAGCTTCACCGAGGTGATCGACATGAATGCCACCGCCCTCAAGGAGCTGACTGAAAAACACGGCGTTATCCTGAAAAAGTTACCGGATGATGTGATAAAGGCCCTTCAAAAGGCGGCCAATGAAGTGCTTGATGAGCAGGCCGCAAAGGATCCCGACACAAAGGAGGTCTTGGCCTCCTTCCGCCAGTTCCAGGCCAAGATCAAACATTTCAGGGAAATATCCGAAGGCGCCTATATGAAGGCCAAGGAGCTATAAGGTCACTTGAACACACCTTTTCACCCTGCCCGCGCCAACCCTCATGAAAGGGACAGGGCAGGGGTGAAAAAGGTTCGGAAAGGATATCATCTTGAAAATATGCATAAGGATAATAGATGCCATCAATGGATGGGTCGGGAAAGTGGTTGCATGGTTCATCCTGTTCCTTGTCCTGATCACCGTCTATGATGTGGTCATGAGATATGTCTTCCACGCCGGCTCCGTTGCCATTATGGAGCTGGAGATCCACCTCTTTGCGGGGAATTTCATGCTGGCCGCAGGTTGGACCCTGCTTGTTGACGGACATGTTCGGGTAGACCTCATTTACATCCGCCTTAGCGAAAAGTTCAAGGCCTGGATCGATCTGCTCGGCACCCTTTTCCTCTGTATCCCCTTTTGTATCCTGGCCATCTGGACGGCATTGCCCTTTTTTGCCTATTCCTGGTCCCTGCGGGAATTTTCCCCCAACCCTGGGGGATTGCCAGCCGTTTACATCCTAAAGGCCGTCATTCCCGTGACCTTCTTCCTGATCGGTATTCAGGCAATCTCAGTGCTCATGAAAAAGATCTATTTCCTCACCGGCAAGGGAGAAAATCCATGACAGAAACGCTCGCTATCTTGATGGTTATCGCCTTAGTGCTCTGCCTCCTGATCGGCTACCCTGTGGCCTTTACCCTCGGGGGGGTGGCCCTGGTCTTTGGGGTTTTCGGCTTTGGCCTTGATTTCTTTTCCCTTCTTCCAATGAGAATCTGGAATAGAATGACGAGTTTTATTCTGGTGGCTGTTCCCCTCTTTGTCTTTATGGGGGTGATGCTTGAACGCTCCGGTCTGGCCGAAGAGCTCCTGGAGACCATGTCCATGCTTTTCGGCCGGCTCCGGGGGGGGCTGGCCATCTCTGTGGTAGTGGTGGGTGCCCTTTTGGCCGCTTCCACTGGAATCATTGGGGCAACGGTAGTCACAATGGGTGTCATCGCCCTCCCCGTGATGCTTCGCAAGGGTTACCAGCCGGAACTGGCCACCGGCACTATTTCAGCGGCCGGGACGCTCGGTCAGATCATTCCCCCCAGTATCGTCCTGGTCATCCTTGGAGATATCATGGGTGTACCTGTAGGGAGTTTATTTGCCGGTGGTACCCTCCCTGGTATCATCCTTGTCGCCCTATATCTGATCTTTATCATCATCTATGCCTATCTGAGACCCCAGGTCGCCCCTGGTCTAACGCGAGAGGAGCTTGCTGCTATAAGCAGAAAGGAGATGACTATCAAGGTCCTCAATGCCTTGGTCCCTCCGGCCTTTTTGATCATGGCCGTCCTCGGATCCATCTTTTTGGGCATTGCCTCCCCCACCGAGGCGGCGGCCGTGGGGGCCTTCGGCGCCATGGTCCTGACACTTTTCAAGAGGAAATTCAGCCTGGCGGTCCTTAAGGACGTGATGACGGTGACCACGCGGCTTTGCAGCATGGTGTTCCTCATTCTTTTAGGAGCCACTGCCTTTGCACTGGTCTTTCGGGGTTTGGGGGGAGATCACCTGGTGAGAAGGTTTCTGGAGGGCGTCGGAGGCGGACAATGGGGAATCCTGGCCGTTGTCATGTTTGTCCTCTTCTTTCTCGGTTTCTTCCTCGACTTCATTGAGATTACCTTTATCGTGGTCCCCATCCTTGCACCAATCATCACAGATCTGGGGATCGATCCGTTGTGGTTTGCCATCCTTATAGGCGTGAACTTTCAGACCTCGTTCCTGACGCCTCCCTTCGGATTTGCCCTGTTCTATCTCAAGGGCGTCTGTCCGTCGGAGGTGACCACCGGCCACATTTACAGGGGGATCATTCCATTCGTCGGCATCCAGCTTATAGGGTTGATATTGGTCATCATATTTCCGGGCCTGGTGACGTGGCTACCAAGTATCATCTTCAGATAAGAAGGATGGCAAGTAACAATCGCTTCCCATAAGGGCCTCGCTATTCTCGGACCTTTCTCACCTTGGCATTTAACCAAGTAATGACTACTCACCAGCGACAGGCCTGAGGCACTCTATCTCACCAGCGTCCTTAAGCTTATGCCATGGTCCCATCCACTCATCATTCACAAAATATATCAACCTGTGCGGTTAGCCATTAGCCGTTAGCGGTTAGCATTAAAAGGCGGTGGAA
>CAYVMN010000188.1:0-8563 GCA_964452575.1 uncultured Desulfobacteraceae bacterium
CCGTTATTAAAGAGATATGGACTATGGATTACCCGATTACCCGAAGAGAGTCTATTAAGAAGCTTTTTCGCATATCCAGTGGATTTGTCATTACCGGGGCAATGGGATCTAGCCTTCAGATGCCCTTTTCCGCCTGGGCCAGCCCTGAAAAGACCGGCTTTCTGGTTGAAGGGAAGGCCCAGACAAGAGGATACTCCGTTAAGGAGTTCACAAAAAAGGTATTTGAGGCCGCGGGTGGTATTGAGAAATTCATCTCAAGAGGCGATGTTGTGGTAGTCAAACCCAATATCTCATGGGCCAGGCCCCCGGGGCTGGCAGCCACTACCAACCCGGAGGTATTGGAGGCGGTTGTTGAGCTCTGCCAGGGCGCAAGGGCCAAGAAGGTCAGGATAGCCGACAATACCATCCAGGATGCCCGGCGCTGTTTTGCAATTACAGGGGCGGGGATGGTGGCAAAAAAGACAGGAGCCGATCTGGTCTTTCCCAGGTCTTCACTCATGCGGGACATGAAGATAAGAGGCCATCGCCTGGACATATGGCCGGTCTTTATCCCCCTCAAGGAGGCGGACAAGGTAATCAACCTGCCGGTTGCCAAGGTCCATAACCTGAGCAATCTGACCCTTGGGATGAAGAACTGGATAGGGGCTGTGGGGGGAAGAAGGAATGCCCTTCACCAGGATATCCACCAGACAACCGTGGATCTGGCACACTTTTTCAAACCGACGATTACCCTGATAGATGCAACCCGGATCATGGTGAGGAACGGTCCTTCGGGCGGGAGCAAGTCGGACGTTGAAACCAGGAACTGCCTAATATTGAGCAATGATCCGATTGCTGCAGACGCAAAGGCAACAGGGCTCTTCGGCCTTCGGCCCGAAGACATGGGATTTATTTGCCTGGGACAGGAACGAGGCCTGGGCACCTATGACCTAACAAAACTGGATCAGAAGAAGGTGACCCTGTGAAGACACGGCACCTGATATGGACGAGGAGAACGTGTCAGGCCGTCTTTCTGGTGCTCTTCCTCCTTCTCTTGATCGTATCCCGCCTCCCTCAGGATGTCCAGCTAGACTATTCCATGGACTTCACCGCTGAAAAGGATATCAGGCTGGGGTACCCTGTAACCCTTTTCTTTCAACTCGATCCCCTCATATGGATTACCTCTCTAATCTCAGGGCATGTCTGGATCAAAGACTTTCTTTGGGCAGCGGGGATCATCTTCCTGACCCTGTTCCTCGGCAGGTTTTTCTGTGGCTTCATATGCCCTTTCGGTACCCTTCACCATATGGTCAGCACCTTAAGACCCGCACTCAAGGGGAGTCGCCAGGTTGAGGCCAACCAGAGGACTCCGGCACACAGGGTCAAGTACTTTCTACTCATTGCATTTTTGATTGCTGCCATCCTGGGAGTTAACCTCGCCGGATTATTGGATCCCATTTCCTTTCTATTCCGATCCTTGGCACTGGCCATCTTTCCAGGTGTCGGCATCGGCATCAAGGAGATCTTCGATCTTATGGCCCAAAGTGACACCAAGATACTGAACCTCCTCAGCTATGGGGCCGAGGTCCTGGTCTCACCCATATTCGGGTATGGCTATAAGGCCTTTGAGACAGGATGGTTCATAGGCGGGCTCTTTTTGCTGGTCCTTTTTCTTAACCGGATCAAGCCGCGGTTCTGGTGCCGGGTACTATGCCCTCTGGGGGCACTCTTGGGCCTATTCTCCAGGTTCAGCATCCTGAGACTGGAAAAAGACAGTGAAAGATGTACGGATTGTAAATTATGCAGCAAGGGCTGCCAGGGGGCGGCCTCCCCTCAGCCCGGCAAAGAGTGGGAGAACTCTGAATGCCTCCTCTGTTTTAACTGCTTTGATTCCTGCCCCGAGAATGCCCTCGCCTTTAGGTTCAGGTGGTCGCCCGGACTAAACAGGGTCCCTGACATGGGCCGTCGCGCAGTACTGGGGGGAGTGGTTGCCGGTGTCTCACTCCCCCTTTTCGGGAGGCTGGACGGCCAGATACACCACGTGTCAGATCCCCTTTTGATAAGACCCCCGGGCTCTCTAGAGGAAAAGGACTTTCTGGCACTCTGTCAACGCTGCGGGCTCTGTATGAAGGCGTGCCCCACCAATGTGATCAACCCCACACTTTCAGAGGCAGGTATGGCCGGCTTCTGGACACCCCATCTCATAATGACCCTCGGGTATTGCGAGTACACCTGCACCCTGTGCGGGAGCGTCTGCCCGACAGGCGCTATAAAGAACATCTCGGGCAAAGACAAGATCGGACAACCCATCAGGATAGGATCGGCCTATCTGGACAGGGGGCGGTGCCTCCCCTGGTCAGGGAATGCCCCGTGCATCGTGTGTGAAGAGCACTGTCCCACCTCGCCAAAGGCCATATATCTTAGAGACGATGAGGTCCCCGGGCCTGACGGAAAGATGCTTAGAGTGAAGCTGCCCCACGTGGACCTCAAGAAGTGCGTGGGATGCGGGATTTGCGAGTACAGATGCCCTGTCAGGGGGAGACCCGCAATAATCGTAATCGCAGCCGGAGAGTCTCGGTCCCTCAGAAATCAGATCCTGCTCGGGGTGTGAACAAGACGAGCAGAGAAAGCAGATTTGACGACAAGAACCTGCGTAGAAAGAAAACGGCGGGCCAAGATCTAAAATCCAAAATGGTGTGGGAGGTGTAAATGCACAAGCTAGTCCTGCTCCGGCACGGGGAAAGCACATGGAACAAAGAAAATCGCTTTACCGGATGGACCGATGTTGACCTATCCGAAAAGGGTATCGAAGAGGCCCATAAGGCGGGAAAGGTCCTGAAAGAGGAAGGCTATATCTTCGATGTGGCGTTTACCTCGGTGCTCAAACGCGCCATTCGCACCCTCTGGATCACCCTTGACGAGATGGACCTCATGTGGATACCGGTCTATCGCAGCTGGCGGCTGAACGAACGCCACTATGGTGCCCTTCAAGGCCTCAACAAGGCCGAGACTGCCCAGAGGCACGGTGAGGAACAGGTCCTTATCTGGCGACGTTCCTATGATGTGCGGCCGCCAGCCCTTGAAAAAGATGATGACCGTTATCCCGGAAAAGACCCACGTTATAAGGATTTGCCCCCAGCGGAACTCCCTTTAACCGAATGCCTCAAGGACACGGTAAAACGTTTTCTCCCATACTGGAAAGAAACGATCGAGCCCACAGTCAGATCAGGTAAACGCATCATCATCTCTGCACATGGCAACAGCCTGCGTGCCCTCGTGAAGTATCTCGATAATATCTCAGAAGAAAAAATCGTAAAGCTCAACATCCCGACCGGGATTCCGCTCATATACGAACTTGATGAAGATATGCAGCCCATAGAACATTACTACCTTGGAGATGCCGAGGGCGTCGAAAAGGCGACACAGGCGGTTGCCAACCAGGGTAAGGTTCTATAACGCCCTTAGAGACTATAATTCCCATAGAGGAAATGACAGGCAAGATTTTTGAAATAGTTGCCCTCCTCATGGTTCTTGTCTCTTTGACAATTGGCCTTCCGGCCTGTGCGGTCAAGGCCCCTCCCTTGGCAGTTCCTGGTTATGTCCGGCCTTATGACATTGCCCGTACCGCCCGCTCGCAGATTGCCAGGCCATATCACCTGGGAGGATCATCCCCGGAGAGCGGATTTGATTGTTCAGGTCTCGTATTCTGGACCTATTCCCAGCATGGGATTAACCTGCCCAGAACCACCGGGGAGCAGATTGAGATTGGGGTGAAGGTGGGAAGGCACGAGCTCCAACCCGGGGACCTGGTATTTTTCAAGGTAAATGGTAAAGGCTTCTTTTCCCTTTTCGCGAAATCGAGTCTGCACGTAGGTCTGTATACGAGTGATGGGAAGTTTGTTCACGCCCCGAGCTCGGGCAAATCTGTCAGGGAAGATCATATTTCAAATGCATACTGGAATGACTGCTACCTTACGGCGAGACGGATCCTCGGTCCGTTACCAAGATAGGGCCAGAATATCCGCCCCTCAAGGTCCTGCTTTGGCCATTCGGGCCTTCGGGACCATTCACTCCCTTTGCAAAACTCCTCCCCGAGACCGAGACACCCTGCAATGCCTGGTCGCTTCAGATAACTAAGGCCCAAAAAACCGACTTCCAAATTGACATGATAATTCTGGGTAAGGTATGCTTATTGCATTTGCCAACATAGTCGAAGCCCGAAGAAATTAAGGTGGGCCAATTGGATAGTGGGACGCCCTTAACGCCCCCCTTAGATTACACAGAATGGGACGTGATGACGGCATCCGTATGAAAAGCATTTTGAAAAGATCACTGGCCGGTATGAAGGCCCGGGCAAGAGCCACGCCGCTTTATTCGCTGTACAGACAATATGCAGATCCCCCACAAATGGTACTGATTTCACTGCCGGAGCAACAGGCCATTTATTTTTCCATACCCAAGGTGGCCAGCCGCAGCATGCTGAGACTCTGCGCCATATTACTGAAAATGGACCTGCCCGAAGAGGGCCAGCTCTTTGACGACAGAGATTTTTCCTGGCTGAAAGTAAAGAATTTAAAAAAGCCGCCATATAAGAATTTCTGGAAATTCTGCATTGTCAGAAATCCATTGAGCAGGCTTGTCTCATGTTATTTAAACAAGATTCACCCGGACCCTACGTTAACCACGCCGTACCTGGAAAAAGGCGTTTATGTGGGATTTTCAAAATACGGTTGTTTCAAAGGCGGCATGTCGTTTGATTCGTTTGCCCGCGCAGTTTCAGGCATTCCGGATCAATATGCGGATAAACATTTTAAATCACAACATGCATTTGTTACGGATAAGAATGGCCACCTCTACACGGATTTTTGCGGCAAACTGGAAAGTATTCATACCGATTTCAAGATTATTCAGGAGAAGTTGAATGCGGGGCATGTTGAAATGCCCCATGAAAACAAGGGGCCTGAAACCGATTATCTGTCGTATTACACCACTGATTTATTGAATGTCGTCATCAAACGATATGAAAAAGATTTTGAGCTATTCAACTACCCTGTTTGATCTCCCAGGTTGCCTCTCTCCCAGTACGGTCCCAAACCGGAAGGGGCCTGCCCCCATACTGCCTATCCGTTCCTCTTTGCGGGATTTCTCCCAGTCTCTACAGTACTTCTCTACCCACCCTTTGTGACCACTCCCCAGCTGATCATCCGACCAAGCTCCGAGCAACCCCTGGTTTGGGTCTCGGCCACCCGATGCCTCTTAGTGTCTTTTCAGCGTTTCAGCTTCTTCTTGACAAGGCGCGACGGCCATTCTATATTATGACGTTCAATTCATTTTTACCGGCAAAACTGAAACGCGGAGGCCTGATGAAAAACGAAAAACTCCCAAGGCGGGAGAGAGAGAAGTTAAGGCAACGTCAAGAGATGCTCACGGCCGCCCTAGATCTTTTCTCCCAGAAGGGATACCACAACGTATCCATGCATGAGATCGCCGAGGAGGCCGAATTCGCTATCGGAACACTCTACAAGTTCTTCCAGAACAAGGAGGACCTGTACAAGGCCCTTGTTCTGGAGCAATGCGACAAGTTCCATGATGCCTTGGTGCGTTCATTTCAAAAATCGGATGACGAAATTGAAAAACTGAGGAATTATGTCAGGACCAAAGGCGAACTGTTTCGCAGCAATCTCTCCTTCATTCGCCTCTATCTTGCCGAGAGTAGAGGGGCGAGCTTCAACATCAAGGCGGGCCTGGATGAGCAGGTCCGAAAAGGATATTACGATCTCCTGGAGAGACTTGGCTCGGTCTTTCAAACCGGAATCGAAAACAGACGGTTCAAGCCCATTGCCACCCCTTATTACTTGGCCGTCGCTCTCGACAGCACCCTCAACGCCTTTCTCCTGCTCTGGCTCGATGCGCCCGAGCACTATCCTTATCCGGATGACCCGGACTCCATCTTGGATCTATTTTTCAGAGGACTGCTTGCCCAGTGATTCCCTCGCACAAGGCTGCAAACCGAGTAAGGCCGCTGTCGACATTCGGGAGGTCTAAAATGCAACTGAACAGGAACCTCTACAAACCAATCAGGTGGGCTATGGCTTTGATGGCCCTTTCGAGTCTTCTTTTGCTGGAGGGCTGCGAAGACGGCCACGGGCAAGCAACCGCCCCGGCTCCTATCCCGGAGGTGGCCACGGTGACCATTGAGCCACAGCAGGTCGAGCTGACCACCGAGCTGCCTGGCCGCACAAGCGCCTATCTCATCTCGGAAATCCGGCCTCAGGTCAACGGCATAATACAGAAACGCTATTTCCAGGAGGGCGCCGACGTCAAGGCCGGCCAACTGCTCTATCAGATCGATCCTGCTCCCTTTAAGGTAGCGCTTGACTCCGCAAAAGCGTCGCTTAGCAAGGCCGAGGCCAATCTGCCGTCGATACTCTCAAGGGGAGAACGATACAAGGAACTGGTGGCCAAGAATGCGATCAGCCGTCAGGTTTACGACGACGCGGCAGCCGCCGTGGAACAGGCCCGAGCCGAGATCGAATATTGGAAGGCGGCGGTCGAGGCGGCCCGCATCAATTTGGGCTACACTCGCGTCACAGCGCCCATTTCCGGACGCATCGGAAGGTCCAGCGTGACGGACGGTGCGCTCGTGACGGCGTATCAACCCACGGCCCTAGCGACCATTCAACAGCTGGATCCCATTTACGTGGACGTGACCCAATCGACCGTTGAACTCCTGCGCTTGAGACGCAATCTAACGACCGGCAAGCTCACTCCAGATGTAAAAAACCAGAGAAAAGTCCGAATACTCCTGGAAGACGGAACACCCTATCCCATGGAAGGTACGCTGGAATTTCGCGACGTCACGGTAGACCCGGCGACCGGGTCCTTCATCCTCCGTATCGTGGTCCGGAATCCGCAACATCTGCTCCTGCCGGGAATGTTCGTGCGGGCCGTCGTCCAGGAGGGTATTGCTGAACGAGCCATCCTCGTTCCTCAACAAGGGGTGAGCCGCACCCCAAAGGGGGAGCCCATTGCGCTCGTCGTGGATAGGGGCGGCACGGTCCAGCAGCGGATGCTGAAGCTAGATCGCGCCATTGGCGATAAGTGGCTCGTCTCTTCCGGCCTCTCCGCCGGAGAACGGGTAATCGTCGAGGGCATGCTGAACGTGCGGCCGGGCACCGCTGTGAAGGCCGTTCCCTTGAATAGCCCAAAGGCCAGCGTGAAACCCACGGATGCGAAACGCCCGCTTCCAGAATTGAAGTGACGGAGGACCTGCGGTGTTATCGAACTTTTTTCTGGACCGCCCGGTCTTCGCATGGGTAATCGCCATCATCATGATGCTGGCAGGCGGGTTGGCGATCCACAATTTGCCCATCTCCCAGTATCCACCCATTGCCCCCCCCTCCATCGCCATTAGCGCCTTTTATCCTGGTGCCTCTGCCCAGACCGTGGAAGACAGCGTGGTCCAGATCATTGAGCAGAAGATGACCGGATTCGACAAGTTGTTGTACATGTCGGCCACGAGCGATGCCTCCGGCACCGGGAGGATCGAACTCACCTTTGCCCCTGGGACCGATCCGGACCTCGCCTGGGCCCAGGTGCAGAACAAGCTCCAGCTCGCCATGGCGAGCCTGCCCGCGGTGGTGCAGAACCAGGGTGTCAAGGTCAGCAAGTCAACCAGAAACTGGCTGATCATTGTGGGACTGACCTCAGAAGACGGCAGCATGGATGACTATGATTTGGGGGACTACGCTCAATCCAGCATACAGGAGGTGTTGGCGCGGGTACCTGGGGTGGGGGAAGTGGAAACCTTCGGTTCCCAGTATGCCATGCGCGTCTGGCTGAATCCGGACAAACTGGTCGATTACCGGCTGACGATGGAAGATGTCATCCGGAGCCTTAGGGCCTACAATGTGGAAGTTTCCGCCGGTCAGTTCGGCGGGGCACCGGCGGCAGATGGCCAACGCTTGAACGCCTCCATCATCGTCCAGAACCTGCTCAAGACCCCGGAGGAATTCGGCGCGATCCCGCTACGCACCAGTCCGGAGGGCTCCATCGTGCGCGTGCGGGATGTGGGCCGGACGGAGTTGGGCGCCGAGCGCTACGATAGCGAGACGCTTTTCAACGGCAAACATTCGGCCGCCCTGGCCGTCCGGCTGGCCCCCGGCGCCAATGCGCTGGATACCGCAAATGCCGTCAAGGCGAAGATGAAGGAGCTCTCCAGGTACTTTCCCCCCGGCATGAAGGTCATCTACCCTTACGATACGACGCCCTTCGTGAAGGTGGCCATAGAGGAGGTGGTCAAGACCCTGTTCGAGGCCATTCTGCTGGTCTTCCTGGTGATGTATGTCTTTCTGGGAAACATACGGGCCACGCTGATTCCTACCCTTGCGGTGCCTGTGGTGATCCTGGGGACCTTCGCCGTCCTGGCATTGTTTGGATTTTCCATCAACATGCTGACCATGTTCGCCATGGTGCTGGCAATCGGCCTCCTGGTGGATGACGCCATCGTGGTGGTAGAAAACGTGGAACGGGTCATGTCCGAGGAGGGGCTACCGCCCAAGGAAGCAACCCGCAAGTCCATGGG
>CAYVMN010000189.1:0-8529 GCA_964452575.1 uncultured Desulfobacteraceae bacterium
TAAAATTCAATAATTTATGGCTAGAATAAACGCTTTTCTTCAGGGTGAACATTCGCTTTAAAGTGCTGAAACATCTCATGGGAGTTTTCTTCTACCATTTTTGGACCAGCGTTTGGCCTGAAATTCGCAAATGTGTTGAAAGTGACTTATCCTCAGTCAATACAAATTCAGAAACACTGATCGCACAAACAACCAACGCTATTGAAGGCTTTGTCAATTTTGGCTGCATTGCCACGGGGATTCTCCAGATCATAGCCCTGAATTTCCATGACACTATTTGGAAAGCCTATAGAGGTTGGTTAAGGACTATTACCTCCTCCATACCTACAGAGGAAACAACACGATCGGTAATCCAAGAAGAGTTCTTCCACAATTTTCACAGTTTCAACAATAGCCTGATTTATCGAATAATTATGCCAAAGAGCAGAAGACGTCAGCATTATCAACAGGTCGCAATAACCTGAACCGGAGAAAACTCTGGACTGACAAGTAATTAAGTGCCTTCCAGAAATAATTCCCCTCCTGCTGCCAGAGATCACTTCATTGACACTCACCCCTTCACGCTCACATGCCTTTTCAATTGCCTCCTTGATCCTCCCCTTCAACTGGGCTCCATAAACCTGGTATTGGACCTTTTCATCCGCTTCTTTGATAACCTTTTCAACAAATTCTCCGCTCCTCAAAACCTGCTCATCCGTCAACGGCCTTTCGTTATCTTTCCAAATAGATAATGTCGCGCTCCAGCCACCAAGCGAACGGTCCCAGGGGCATCTAACCCGCGCTTGACGTGGCATTTTGGATCAACCTCGTTCCAGAAATCTTTTTCAATAACATATCTAATCTGACTTCATAAGTCAAACTCACCAACAACGTCCCTCTATTCACAACCGGAGATCTCGTTCGTCCGTTATGAGGATGAGGATGCGCACATGTGGGTTTCCCTTCCTACTGTTGTCAAGCCCGAGGAGCGTGAGGAACTCGCTAACCGCATGGCGGAGAAGAGCCTGGATGTTCTTATTGAGGAGGGTTTACTCATTTTAGCGGGTATAAACGAACCTTGATCGAAAGTGAAACACGAAGGTCCAATATCCCGTAACATATGCAGAAGCTCTTGCGGTCCAAGTGACACGTGAATGTGGCGTCCCCCTCTTCACCGGGGCCCCTGAGATGAGGACTCTGGGATACTCTTGACAGGTGGCCTTGTTTTCCGTATTTTTGGAATCGGCATTACCAAAATGAGGCGCAAAATGGAATTAGTCAGCAGATTTTTGCATATCCCCGATCAAAGCTTCTTTCTGTTTGGTCCGCGCGGCACGGGCAAATTCACATGGCTGAGCCACTGCTTTCCGGACGCGCTCTTCGTCGATCTGTTGAAACCCGAGGTGTACCGTGAGATGAATGCCCGACCCGAAAGATTGAGCGAACTGGTGCATGGATCGCCCCGGATCTCTACGGTGGTGGTCGATGAGGTTCAACGCGTGCCGGAGCTCCTCAATGTTGTCCACGACCTTATGGAGCAGCCGGGCCTGAAGCGACGCTTCGTCCTGACAGGCTCCAGTGCCCGCAAGCTCAGGCGCGGTGGTATCGACCTCCTGGCGGGTCGAGCCCTCCTCCGAACCATGCATCCCTTTATGGCCGTGGAGCTGCCAGGGTTCGACCTTGATGCTTCCCTGAAGAGGGGCCTGCTCCCGTTGGTGATTGGGTCCGATCGGCCGGAAGAAGTCCTCAAAGCATACGCGGCGCTATACCTCCAGGAGGAAGTGCAGGTCGAGGGATGGGCGCGGAACGTCGGGAACTTTGCACGGTTTCTGGAGGCCATCAGCTTCTCTCATGGGAGCGTCCTCAACGTGAGCAACGTCGCGCGGGAGTGCCAGGTCGAGAGAAAAACGGTGACTGGCTACGTGGAGGTACTCGAGGATCTCCTGCTGTCTTTTCGACTATCGGTCTTTAGCCGCCGGGCTGGGCGCGCCACAGCCGCCCATCCCAAATTCTACTTCTTCGATGCCGGGGTTTACCGCTCACTCCGCCCCCGTGGCCCTCTGGACCGCACCGAAGAGATCGAAGGCTGTGCCTTCGAGGGTCTGGTAGCACAACATCTCCGCGCCTGGATTGCATACTCCCGCCGGGACTGTGAGCTCTTTTACTGGCGCACGCGCTCCGGGGTGGAGGTTGACTTTGTGCTTTACGGTAGCGAGGGTTTCTGGGCCATCGAGGTAACGAACACGGCCAGGATAAGGCCCAGTGACCTCCGGGGCCTGAAGAGCTTCTGCAGCAGCTATCCCGAGAGCGAAGCGGTTCTTCTTTACCGTGGGAGGGAGCGGTTGCGCATAGACAACATTTGGTGTATTCCCGGTGAGGAATTCCTCCGTCAGCTTCGTCCCGACTGCGGCTTCACCGACTGGCTGCACGGCTGACAACTGAAATAACCGTCTCGATGGAATTTGCTTCTGACAATGGCCCCTTCATATTTGTGGATCTCATCCATCAGGATCCGGAAGCAGTGGTCCATGATATCGTGGACTTCTTCGGGGTCCACCTTCTCCGAGAGCGATGTGAAGTTCGCAGCGTCGGCAAAGAGGACTGTCACCAGTTTCCGTTCGCCTTCGATAGAACTCCGGGTATTGAGGATCTTGTCTGCCAAGAATCTGGGGGTATAGGATCGGGGTTCGGCATAGTCGATAGGAGGGACTTCTTTGGACACTGTCAGGTCATGGCCGCATTCACCGCAGAATTTATATTGAGGAGGATTGCTGCAACCACAACTCGGGCACACTTTCTCCAGTTTTGCCCCACATTCACCACAGAATCTCTGATCCTCAGGATTCTCAAAGTCTCAATTCGGCCACTTCATTTTCGACCTCTCTCGAAGATATTGAGTTCAAAAGAGAAGCTTAGTCCGACGGAAGCTATCCTGGGCTCCTAATAGAACACCGACGTTCCATTAGGAGCAAGGTGGGCACATCTTGATTGGCATTTCCATCAAGGAACCTCTTTCCCTGTCAAGAGGTTAATGGAGAGGAAGAAAAAGCTTAATTAGATGAACATCAAAACGCTCTGAAGTCAAGGAGAATTATTGTCGCCTCTACCCACTGACCACTGTCCACTGTATTTTGTCTGCGATGTGACCCTCAACTCACTGCAGATCTTATCGTTCTCGACCAGATCTTTTGAAAAGCGAGGGTAAAAGGGACCTCTTTTTCAGCGGATAGTCCTTATAGTATTCAATCGATTCAACATGGTCTAAGCCTAACTTCTCGCCTTCCTGCATTCTTTCAACCATGATCTTATTGGCTATGGCGGGCTCATAATTTGGGTCTATTTTAAGGGCTTTATCAAGTGCTGCGATAGCCTTGCTTTTTTCCCCTAATTGGGCATAACAAATTCCAAGGTTTCCGTAACTCTGCTGGTGGTCATTGTTTATTCTCAGAGATTCCTCAAAGCCAAGAATTGCCTTTTCCCACTCCCCTTTCTCCATGTGAGAAAAAGCGGCTTCAAATTTCTTTTGTGCAGCAAAATATTTTTCCAGACTTAAGTTTGAGGTTTTCATGATAATATTTCCAAGAGAACTGATCAGACTCTGGGCTTGTTGAACCAACTCTGTATCTGAATCCCCAATATCGATGACCTTCTTCAAGTGCTTTACTGTATTCTTGAGGTCAAAAATGCTCTTGTAGGCAATTGCCAGGTTGAAGTGCGCCTCAATAAAATAGGGGAATATTTCAGTCGCCGTCCTAAAGTACTTTATCGCCTCCTCATACTCTCCCTCCAAGGCATGAATAACGCCCAATCCATACATAACCATATGGTCTCTTGGGTGTTTTTCCTGAAGCTTATTCAAAATCTCACGCCCCTTCTTGGTCTTTCCCTTCTCAACCAGGGTCAGGGCCTTATCAACAGCTCTTTCATCCTCTTCATTTAGTTCCATAATAAAAGGCCTGACACCCTCTTCCTTATGTCTTGAAGAATGATACTGGCTTGCCGCCTGGTAATGCCGGCATCCTTGGCATTCGTCATTGCGCAAATCTGCGCAGCAGGGAGAGCATATGAATTTGCCACGATATACTTGGCAATTTATCCTCGCTTTGTTTTTTCCGCAGAGTTCACATCTTGTTTTCTTCACAGGGGTTGTCCTTTAAACATAGGTATTGCCATGAGATGATCCTTAATCCTGACTTCCTCTGATATTATTAGCGATCAGATGGTAGTTGTCAACGAAGGAAAAAGTTGAAAGAATATATGCTATGTGATATAAATATTTGCTTAGCAAATTTATGAATTGCCTATTCAAAAGGAGTGATTGCATGAGAACAAGGGTGTCTTCTAAGTCTCAGGTTTCGATCCCGGCAGCTATTCGCAGGGAATTCAACATCAAACCCAACATCCAACTGGAATGGATTGCAGAAGGGGGGCTTATTACGGTGATTCCCGTTACCCATGATCCAGTGGCCACATTCAGGGGCCGTGGGAAACAGCTTTACCCCACGTCAAAACTGCTTTTAGATAGAAAAATGGAAAGGGAAAAAGAAGATGGCGGAGGAGAGAAGTAAGGTGTTTGCCCTGGATACATCGGCCCTCCTTGCCCTGTGGAATGATGAGGCCGGCGCAGACGAAGTTGAGGGAATTTTGAAGAAGAAGGACGTGATCGTCATAGTCTCGTTCATGTCTTTCATGGAATGTTATTACAGGATGTGGAAGAACTGCGGCCGTGAAAAGGGACGGGAGATATATAGCTATCTCTTCACCTTGCCAGTGGAAAGGGTGAACCTCACAGAAGAGATTCTTCAGGGGGCGGCAGAAATAAGGGCGACCCATACCCTTTCAGTAGCCGATAGTTGGATCATCGCAACTGCCAGGGTGAACGATGCAGTGCTTGTTCATAAAGATCCCGAATTTATGCAGGCCAGTTCAGTTGTGCAACTTCGAAATCTGCCTTTTGAGGTTCGCCCTGATTGCCGGTTGGCAGATGGGATTGTGAGGAGGCAACATGGGTAAGGCGGGGGGAAAGGACTAAGGGGGGTCAGCCTAAGATGGCCATTGAGCTCTATTTCAGCAACCGATTGGAAGAGCTGGCAGACAAGCTTGCGGCGATCGTCGACATGGAAAATCAGGTGAAGGAGAATATCCTTGAAGGCCCCTTGACGATTGTCCCCAATCAAAACCTGAAAAAATGGCTGCAACTGACGTTTGCAAAGGAAAGGTCAGTCTTCATGAATTTTGACTTCCAGTATCTTGAATCGGGTCTGTGGGACCTGGTCGCGAGGCTGGATTCAGGCAAAGAAGGGCCGGAGATGATGGATCATTCCTTTCTGAGGATGCTTCTTCTTTATGAATTGGGCACCCTGGGCCGTGAAGAGACGGAATTAGTCCCCTTGACCCGCTACCTTCTTCAGCCTGACGGCCAAAAGGGACCGGATTATGCGGTAAAGCTCTGGCAACTTGCAGAGAAGATTGCCCACCTCTTTGAGGAATATGAGTTCCACCGTTCTGAAATGATCCGGGCTTGGCTTGACAAAAAGAACCATCAGACGGGCATGGAACTCTGTCAGCAGAGGCTATATTTACGGATGATGGAGTTGCGGGACATATATGCTGAGAGGTCTCAGAAACGCCTGCTTTCCATGAGAGAATACGCGGATGAGGTCTTCTCGTCGCAAAGCGCCGGTTTGAAGAAGGCTGCCAGAGATAAGTTCGTGCACATCTTCGGGCTATCCCAGGTATCTATTTTCCATCTGGGGCTTATTGGTCGGTTGAAAGATTATTACGATGTCTTCATCTATGCCCTTAACCCCTCACGCGAGTTCTGGGAGGATATCAAGACGCCCCAGGAAAAAAAGTGGATTCAGAGGAAGGAGGCCAGGAGACTTCAGATCACCCCTGAAGAGAGGGACCGGGGTGAGCTCCAGGAACAGGACGATAACGAACTCCTGGCACTGTGGGGCAAACCCGGCCGGGAAAACATCCGCCTCCTCTGTGGGCTTACAGACTATGATTTCAACGCCTGTTTCACCAGGGAGGTAAAGGCGGAAAACGTGCTCCAGAGAGTTCAAAATGATATCCTCACCCTTTCCCATGAAAGAGATCTTGCCAAGAGACTCCCCCAGGACACATCCCTCCAGATAATTGCCTGCCCTGGTATCTATAGGGAGGTGGAAACCGTATATAACAGCATTATCTATAACCTTGAAAAGGATGAGGGACTCCAATTAACCGACATTGTCATCCTTGTGCCTGATATGTCGAGGTACAAACCTGTGATGGATTCTGTCTTCAACCGCAATCCAAAGAGGCTTTCCTACAATCTTGTCGATTCACGCGCTGACATAGAGAGCGTCTACGGGCAGGCCGTATTGGGTATTCTTGACCTTGCGACAGGACGGTTTTCCCGAAAAGAGGTCTTTGATCTCATACTGAACCCCTGTTTCATGAACAGGTGGCAGATAGGGCCGGAGGAAATAGACATATGGGCAGGCTGGGCCGGGTCTTTGAATATCTTTCATAGCTTCGATCGACTGTCAAAGCAGGAAAGAGGCTATCCGGCCAGCATCTATTACAGCTGGAAACAGGGCCTCCAGAGATTGCGTCTCTCTAGGGTCCTATCCCCTCCTGATGAGGGAGGCGGGGCGAGATTCAGGCATTTTCATGAACTCATCCCGTTCTATGACGTAAATACAGGCGACGTGGATCTTGTGGAAAAATTCTCGATGGTTGTGGAAAAACTGCATGGGGCCGTGATGGATCTCGGGAGTTTGCGTGCATCGGGCGAGGAGTGGAAGGCCAGAGTTCTGAAGGTATGTGATGATCTGTTGGAAGTCCCCTTGGCCTTAAGGGGGGAAGCCGCTGTCCGGCAGGCCCTGGTTGAGGCATTGGGAGAATTGAGGATATATGACAAACTCTGTGAATCTTCATCTGGGAAAGACAAGGCAGAACCAGGACTGGATGTTGAGATAATCAGGGAATTCATCAAGTCCAACCTGCGCTCCATTCCAGGCAGCTACGGAGATTACCTGACCGAGGGCGTTACGATCTCGGCCCTCCTGCCCATGCGGCCCATCCCATTCAAGATCGTCTATGTATTGGGAATGGAAGAAGGGGCATTTCCCGGAAGGGCGGATGCGTCATCGCTGGATCTGCGGCTCCCCAAGAGGCGGATCGGCGATGTCAGTCTCCCGGAGCGAAACTGTTATCTTTTTCTTGAGATGCTCTTATCCGTCCGTAAGAAGCTCTATATCAGCTATATTTCTAAAGACCTCCAGAAGGACCGTACCATACAGCCCTGTCCGGTAGTAAACCAGTTGCGAAGATACCTGGAGCAGGAGGTCCTTCCACAGGGACAACGGTTCATCATAAGCGATATTCCCCTCAAAGGGAGCAGCGAGAGGTACCTTGCCAAGGACGCTGTAAATAAGAGCTCTGATGTCCTGGTCAACTACTCCCTGGCTGACAGGATCGCCTGCTATCGGGAAAATGGTCTGTGGGAGCAGGTAATTGCAGGGGCCCCGGAGGCAACGAGTAAAGACCTGCAAGGCCTTTTCCCTGATTTTACTGCAGGGCCTGCGGGTCCCCAAAAGGACGAGAGAATGGTAGAAAAGATCACCCTTAAGCAGTTGAAAAGGTTTCTGGAAGACCCTGTGTCCCATGGCCTGAAGCGGCACCTTGGGATATACGACGAAGAAGAAACCATCGAGGAGATTACCTTGAGGGAGGATGAACCCTTTTATTCTGAATTCCCTGTTGATTACAGGCTGAGGGTCGAGCCGTTGAAACTGTGGTTGGATATCTATTGTTCCGGCGAAGGTACAAGGACCGGCGCGCAGTCTCCGGAGGAGATTTACGACCTGGTTTATGAAGGCCATAGGAGGGACAGCAATACCCCGGAGGGGGCCTTTGCCGAATTGGACAAGAAGGAGTTGAGGAGAGATGTTTCAATGAGGGCCGGGGCCATGTCTCAGGTCCTTTCGGAGATGGCGTCCAACGAAAAGACCTATCGGGCGCTTTTTGTGGGTGAACAGGGCGCGGAATACATTCCCTCTATCAACAGGCTTCCCATCGAGCGTTTCGGGCCGGCGAGACTGACGGTTCGGACCGCCAACAGCCTTGGCGATGAGATCGAATCAAAGGTGGAACTCCACGGGGATCTGCCATGGGTCTGGAAGGACCGTGAGGGGGGGTGGAATTCACTGGTGCTCACAGGCTCCGGAAGGTCCCCAAAGGAGGGGGCCCCGCCGGATAGGTATATCTTAGAACCTCTCCTCTTCTGGATGTTTTGTCTCTTGAGCGACGATGGTCGCCAGAAGATTGGGGAGTCAGAGATAACCCTCCATGTCGTTTATAGGGAAAACATCGGGTCCTGGACTTACAGGATCACTGGGGATGCGGCCCAGAGATACCTGACGGGTCTGGTCTCAGATTATCTGAACCAGAAAAGGGTGGAGTGGTTGCCGTTTGGGATCGTCACCTCCCGTTCCATCAAACCACACAGGCTGACAGATGACCAAATAGATGAGCGCAAGAAGGAGATCTTTCAGGCCC
>CAYVMN010000190.1:0-8528 GCA_964452575.1 uncultured Desulfobacteraceae bacterium
TACTCAAATAAGCATCTTTAAAATATCACCATGTAAACACTTTTGAACGTTACCAATAATTTAGTGCTTTGAAAGCAGTGATGAGTCGCATGACCGACCGCGAGGGTCTTTTTTCCTCTCCCCTGCCTGGCAGAAACTGTATTTAAAGGTAAGGGGGCGTGCCACAGGCTGTGAAGAATTTGGGTTACGTCCTTTGGAAAAAAGACCCTCACGGTCGCCTGCCTTTCTTTCAAGACGCTAAAGTGTTACAGATAACCAATTTGAAAGGAGAATTTCATGAAATCCGCTAACTTTCTCTTTACCTCCGAGTCGGTTACGGAGGGGCATCCTGACAAGATCGCCGACCAGATATCGGACCACATTCTGGATAAATTGCTTGAGCAGGACCCAAAATCCCGCGTTGCCTGTGAAGCCATGGTAACTACTGGATTGGCCATGATCGCCGGAGAGATTACGACCGAGGCCTATGTGGACATGCCCGGAGTCGTCAGGGAGACCATCAAGGACATCGGTTACCACAATTCATCTATGGGTTTCGACTGGGAGACCTGTGCAGTTATCTCTACCATTGACAGGCAGTCCCCGGATATCGCTATGGGTGTGAATGGAACAGGCCTTTTCAAGGAGCAGGGTGCCGGAGATCAGGGCCTGATGTTTGGATATGCGTGTAAAGATACCCCGACCCTCATGCCCATGCCTATTTTCCTGGCCCATGGCCTTACGAAAAGGCTGGCCCATGTCCGGAAATCAGGTGAACTTCCATGGCTCAGGCCGGACGGCAAGTCCCAGGTGACCGTAGAATATGTGGACGGCAAGCCAGTTAGAATTCACACGGTAGTCATTGCCGCACAACATGATCCGGATGTGGATTACGATACAATCCGAGAGGCAATAATTGAAAAGGTGATCGAGGAGGTGATCCCAAAAGAGATGTTGCATAAGGACACAGAGTACTTTATCAACACGACGGGCCGTTTTGTAATAGGGGGGCCTTTAGGGGATTGCGGCCTTACTGGGCGAAAGATCATCATGGACACTTATGGGGGCTTCGGCTACCACGGAGGCGGGGCGTTCTCAGGAAAGGACCCCTCCAAGGTGGATAGAAGCGCCTCCTACATGTGCCGATATATTGCCAAAAATATTGTAGCTGCAGGCTTGGCCGAAAAGTGTGAAATACAGGTCGCCTATACCATTGGCCGGGCCCAGCCGGTATCTATCCTGGTGGGCGCCTATGGGACCGGGGTTGTTCCCAGTAGAGAGTTGACTGAGATCGTAAAAAAACATTTTGATCTCCGACCCGCCGCAATGATCGAAAGGCTGGATCTCTTAAGGCCCATATACAGAAAAACTGCTAATTATGGTCACTTTGGAAGGGAGCGCCCCGAATTCACATGGGAAAAGACAGACATGGTGGAAACGCTCAAGAAGGCCGTAAAATAAGGACGATAGCGAACTGATTCGACGTTAAAACGACCCAATCGTAGCCGAAACCTCCGCGCGTTTAAATTTGCTCACGAGGGGGGCTGAGTTGGGGATTCAGGTATTTATAGCAAAAAAGGGGAAAAATGGACTATGACATAAAGGATATCAATCTCGCTGGAAAGGGCCGTCTGAGAATAGAATGGGCGGGTATGAGCATGCCTGTGCTCAGGAGTATCAAGGAGCGTTTTGCAATAGAAAAACCCCTTAAGGGATTCAGGCTATCTGCGTGCCTCCATGTCACCACTGAAACTGCGGGCCTGGTTAAGGCCCTGAAGGCTGGAGGGGCAGAGGTGGTTGTATGCGCCTCAAATCCCCTCTCCACTCAGGACGATGTGGCCGCCTCTCTCGTAGCAGATGACGAGATCCCTGTCTTTGCCATTAAGGGGGAGGATCACCGTACCTATTATGCCCACATCCTTTCCGCCCTTAAGCACAGGCCTCACCTGACCATGGATGACGGTGCCGATCTTGTAAGCTCTCTCCATTTCATCGCCCTCAAGAAGTGGAATGAACTGGAGCCCTCCGTGAGTGAGTGGGCCAGGAATCTACCGGATGGGGAAAGACAGGAATTCCTCTCCCACGTTGTAGGGGGGACTGAAGAGACAACCACTGGTGTGATACGCCTCAGGAGCATGGAAAGAGATGGGGTCTTGCAGTTCCCCATAATCTCTGTCAATGACGCTAATACCAAACACCTCTTTGATAACCGTTACGGAACCGGTCAGAGCACTGTCGACGGCATTATCAGGGCCACGAATCGACTGCTAGCCGGCAGCACATTTGTGGTAAGCGGTTACGGATGGTGTGGAAGAGGCGTGGCCCTTCGGGCAAAAGGCCATGGGGCCCATGTCATTGTGTGTGAGGTGGATGCTTTACGTGCACTCGAGGCCGTTATGGACGGTTTCCAGGTAATGCCTATTGCAAAAGCGGCCCCCTTAGGAGACTTCTTTTGCACCTTGACTGGAGACATCAACGTTATCCGCGCCGAACACTTCACAAACATGAAGGATGGGGCCATAGTTTCCAATTCAGGACACTTTGACGTAGAACTGGACCTTCCGGGCCTCTCTCAGGTGTCTGTTTCACATCGCCCTATCAGGGACTTTGTGGAGGAATTTACCCTTGAGAACCATAGAAGGATCTATGTGCTGGGCGAAGGGCGATTGATCAACCTGGCCGCGGCTGAAGGGCACCCGTCCAGTGTCATGGATATGAGCTTTGCAAACCAGGCCCTTTCTGCCGAATATATGGCCCGCAACCATACGAAAATGGAGAATAAGGTCTATCCGGTCCCAAGGGAAATTGATACGGAAATCGCCCGTCTGAAACTGGAGTCAATGGGGGTGGAGGTAGACACCTTGACGCCGGAGCAGGAAAGATACCTCTCTTCCTGGGAGATGGGCACGTGACCATCTTATCCCCACCTGCCGCGGATTATCAAGGCCTTTGTATTATCAAGGCGGGAAATCCCCACTGCCCCGGCTTCAGGGCTCTGATCTGTTTCAAACTTTATATTTTTTTGACCTTTCCTCTGGTGGCTCCAGTATGGAAAAAGCGGCTTTGGAGGTAGACCAAATGTTTAAGAACATACTTGTTCCTACGGACCTTTCTGAAAAGAGTATAAAGGCCCTTGATATTGCGGCCAAGATAGGGGCTGAAAATGAGCGCCAGATCAGCTTGCTACATGTGATTGAGACCATTGAAGACACAGACTATGAGGAGTTTGAGGAATTCTATGGGAAGTTAAAAAACCGCGCTCACAAGAAGATGGAAGAAATAGCCAATCGCTGCGGAGATAAGAATATAATTATCCAGAGAAGAGTTGTTTTCGGCAAACGGGTCAGGGAAATAGTCCGTTTTGCCCATGAGAACGCCATAGACTTGATCATATTGAGTTCTCACAAAATTGACAAAATCGATGCAGCAGAAGGCTGGGCAACAATTAGCTATAGGGTTGGCATCTTATCCCATTGCCCCGTGATGATGGTCAAATGAGTGGCACAACATTCTCCCTCACTTCTCTGATTTCCCCGAGGCAGTGGATGGTCCTGTTTTTCTCCCTTGCTGCAGCAGTTGTTTACTGATATGCAATCTCAAATCCGAGATCTTGGAGAGGAGTACTTATTGTGTCTTTTGATATTGGCCAGTGGATAGTAAAAATCCCTGTCTTGCTATTCGCCATCACAATACACGAATATGCCCATGGGAGGACTGCATTATCCCTTGGGGATCCAACCGCAAAGAGCCTTGGCAGGCTTTCCTTCAACCCCTTGAGCCACATCGACCCTTTGGGGGCGATCTGCCTCTTCCTCTTCAACTTTGGGTGGGCCAAGCCGGTCCCCGTGGATCCCAGGTATTTCAGGGATATGAAGAGGGATACGATCATCATGTCCCTCGCAGGTCCCCTTGCCAATATATGCGCTGCCTTTCTGGCGGGACTTCTCATCCGCTATATGCTGTTGCCCTGGGAGGTTTATGTTCAGGCCCTCATGTGGCTGCTAATCCTGAACATAGGACTCGGACTTTTTAATCTCCTACCCCTACCCCCCCTTGATGGCTCCCATATACTGGAAAACCTGCTCACTCCAGGCGCCGCCCAAAAATACCGAGTCTTTCGTCGGTACGGCCCGTTCATACTAGTTGCGATCATTTTGTTAGACAATTTTGCCCACACCGGGATCTTAAACCTAATACTGGTCTATCCCATGATCCATCTGGCCTACCTATTTGCCGGCGATAATTTTCTCAGGCTGCTACCTCTCCTTCACTAGGAGCCCCTCGCCGTCCTTATAACCCTTCTCACATCACCTCCTTGTCGCTTGCCTGCACGGCGCGATCTATCTCTGCCTTGAGTTGTGCTGGCAGTCCTGGGATATCAACGCTGAGAAAGCCCCGAACGATTGTGGATGTGGCCTCTTCTTCGCTAAGCCCGCGGGACATCAGATAAGAGATCTCTTCCTGGGCAATTTTACCAACTGCTGCCTCATGGGACATCTCCACGCCTTCCGCGTGCCCTTCCAGTTCAGGGATTGCACGTATGGTACCGCCGTTCAGTATCAGACCCCTGCATTCAAGGTGCGCCCTAATCCCGGGTCCTTCCCCTATAAGGTGGCCTCTTGCAATGACATTACCCCCGTTACTGATAGTCCTTGTGATTATCTCGGCCCGGCTCCCAGGTCTCTTGAGAACGACTCGTCCTCCAAAATCATATTCTGAACCAGGACTTCCCACTATGATACTGTAGAAGCGGGTAACAGAGCCCTCTCCCATCAGATGGACAACCGGATACATCTGGATGGACCGGACAGGCTTCATGCAGATATAGTTGTTCAGGAATAGGCCTCCTGATTCGACCTGTGCTGCCGACCTGGGCCGGACCAGTATTTCTTCGGCCCAGTTGTGTATCATGGTGAAACTCAACTTGGCGTTTTTCTTCACAAAAAATTCGGAAATCCCCAGGTGGACCCCTCTCTTGAGGTGAGGAGAGGTCGAGCAGCCGGTGATGATATGTAGCTCTGAACCCTCTTCAGCAATGATAATGTTATGGACGGTCTGCTGAAGCCCCTCCTTATCCATATAGAGGCAGGCCTGAATCGGATATATACCCTTGCTCCCAGGAAGTGCCCTGATCACATAGCCGTCATGGAGGTCCAGCTCTGCAGCTGCCGTGTATTTGTCCATATCCACCTGTACCAGTTTCCAGTAGTACCCTCGAATCCATCCATGGTCCTCCAGGGCACGCCGTATCGGCATAACCTGGATGCCCTCCTGGCTTGCATCGCAGTGGACCACGGTTGCATCTTTTTGAAAAAAGGTCCCGCCTCTTCCCTTTTCGGTCAAATCGAACCCAGCCATTACCAGTCGTTGTTGATCGTCCTCCGGCAATTCGCAGAGATCTTTGTCGGCCAGGTATTCATGGGGCGATGCTGCCTTTTCAAATTCACCCAGGTCGATATCCGGCCCAAGGGCTGCCTTCTTGTCTCTCGCCTTGGAGGCTCGTTCCTTTAGATCATCTATGCCATGCATCTGACGCACTCCTCATATCCGGATTCTCCAATACACGATAAAATTTCACGGGGATTGCTGACACAACTCAACCTGCCGTTGTAAAGGACCTGGCCTTTATCTGCGGTCACATAGTCCAAGATATAACCCGTATGGGTAATGATGAGACCCATCCTGGTACGTTCTCGTTTCAATTGAATTTTTGACTTTTTCTCTCCTTCTGTGGGCTCACCATCTTTCTGGAGCAGGGCTGCAATGGTCTTGCCTACCAGGGCAATATTCTCCAGATCAACCCCGGATTCCGGTTCGTCAAATAGCATGAGCTCTGGGGCCTGTGCCATGAGCTGGAGCAATTCCGATCTCTTGATCTCACCCCCTGAAAACCCGGCATTCACATCTCTTTCCAAAAAATCCAGGAAATTGACCCGTTGCGCCAGGTCTTCAACGTCCACCTCACCCCCTGCACAGATCTGGACCATCTGCCTGGTCTTTAGGCCATTGATTGTGGGAGGGCGCTGGTAAGACATACCGATACCCAGTCTCGCCCTCTCATTAATAGGTCGCTCGGTAATATCTACCCCCTTGAAGAATATCCTTCCATTTGTCACCTTGTATTGTGGATACCCCATTATGGTCATGAGGAGAGATGTCTTTCCTGAGCCATTTGGCCCGAAAAGGATATGGGTCTCGCCCGGGCCTATTTCCAGATCAATGTGGGTAAGAATCGTCTTATCCCCCACTTCCACCTTCAAGTCCTCTATACACAGCATTCTACTGCTCCTTTCCGTGCCAAATTACGGTCATGTATCTATGGTTCTCTTAATAACCAGAATACCTTACAAAGAAAACTCTTCCTTGACAAGCCTCCAAATAATTTCGAAAGCTAGGGACATACATGGTAGAATCCATATGAAGGCTTTGATGCATTTTGCCTTGTGAGGAAGACCCTCGGCTGGTGCGGCACCTCTCATTGTTTCAGTAGGCTCCCTGGAAACGGACGAATTTCTGCGCCATGCCTCGGAGTTCTCAACTGCCTTGGAAAATGGAGGGCATCCATATGACTACTTGATCCTTCCGGGGCATCATCATTATTCAGTTGTCCAGGAACTGGGCAAAGAAGAAAGCATGTTGACCGCGGCCATCTTGCGGCAGATGTCTTTATAGGAACAATCCCGGACTAACTTACTGCAATTTCAGATAACACCTTTTTTCTCTTGGCCTCTTTGGAACAGTACAGGAGTTCACCCCTAGAGATTGTGAGGCAAGTTTACCAGACAAAGCGTCCAACCCTACCTCCCGGCTTTGAAACAAGAGCCAATTGACACGAAATCCAGTATGAGGTATTCTTTGACTCAGTAATTGGAACATACATCATTTTTTCGCTCCTGCTACATAGCAGCAAATGAGGTTGGTCCTTGATGCTATGATTATACGGTCACCAGATTGAGAGTTCCGATTGGAGGGCTCAATATGGGAATGACACACGTCACGGTTACAGTACGCAATCCTGCGGAACCAGAGAAGTCATGGGAAGGGCTATTTCTTGTCGATACGGGTGCAGTCGATTGTCTTGTGCCGGCAAAGCATTTACGTGCAATTGGTCTTGAGCCGCGCACAAAGCGTACCTACGAGCTTGCGGACGGAAGCGAAGTAAAACTGAGTATCACGACGGGCGAAATCGAGTTCATGGGGGATTTGGTCGCCTCTACAATCATTTTTGGCGACGACGATGCAGAACCGTTCTTGGGAGTGACCTCGTTGGAGTCAGTCGGCATTGAGGTTGACCCGCGAACTCAGCTCCTCAAGCGCCTTCCAGCAGTTCGGTTGAAGTCATAAAAAACAAAAGGGAATTCCATGACCTTGGACAAGAGTGTTTCAACCCCTCAAAATGCTTACAGTTAACCACACTCCTGAAAGAGGGACGTTGTTATCCTTATGACTAATCATATGCAAGTAATTGACAAATCAAGATGTCACCACGGCCCATATAAGGATCTTGAAGAAAGAGATATTGCAAAAACCCAAAACCTTCCCAGGACCGGTATGGATAGAGCATTGTATGATCAAGTTGTAAAAAGCAGTCCGCATCTCTGGTGGTGGGTCAGGGACAAAAAAGAACTGTCCACGGAAAGCATAGTTGAGGGGGTGATCTCAAACGCAGACATGGACGATGTGCTCAGGTTGTTTGAGCTTCTTGGACGAGAAAAGGTAAAGGAGATTTTTCTGCGGCAGGTTTCCAGGCCAAGGCATAACTACAGGCCTCAAACCGTCAATTTCTTCAGAAGGTTGTTTACCAAAGATGTTTGAGAACGTGTTGACTGAGGAACAGATGGCTTTAGCAGAGAAACTGTTCCCTCACATAGATGATTTCTATCTGGCAGGGGGAACGTCTCTGGCCCTGCAACTGGGTCATCGACGCTCACTAGACTTTGATCTGGCTTGTTACGACCAGATCAGATCCTTTGACATAGAGCGTAAACTCATGTCCTGCGGCTTCAGAATCCAGTCGGTATTTGCCGCAACAAGTGACGAATTTTCAGTGCTTATTGAGGGAACAAGGGTCACTTTTTTTTCTTTTCCTTTTGATATAGATCATAAGATCACATGGGAGAGGGGACGTATAACACTCCCCGAAATTGTTGAATTGGGAGCCATGAAGGCTTACGCCCTGGGTAGACGCAGCAAATGGAAAGACTATGTGGACCTGTATTTTTTACTAAACCTCAAAATTACGTTGGATGAACTTATTGAAAAGGCAAAGGAGATTTTTTTGTCCCATTTCAATTCCAAACTGTTTAGGGAACAACTGTGCTATTTTGAAGACATGGACTATTCCGAGTCCATCGAGTACATCGATTATGCCCCTGAAGATAGTGAAATTAGAAAGTTCCTTGAGGGGATTGCAGTAAGGCTCTGAATGCATTTGAAAGAAATGCCTGGAATTGCGGGACGTCCATAAAATTATTAAATTGACAGCACCTGTGTCTTTTGGTATGTTGGGGGTATGCCCAGACAAGCTCGAATCGATGCGCCAGGTGCTC
>CAYVMN010000191.1:0-8494 GCA_964452575.1 uncultured Desulfobacteraceae bacterium
ATTCAACAGGTCAATGAGGTAAAGAGGATGTTGAACAGTTTTATCCAAAAGCTAACCGCTAATGGCTAAGAGCTAACCGCACAGGTCCAAAAATTTCAGCCATTTCATGTCCGTGATCTCAGGTGTGGGCCCGGATTTTTGATGCTTTGAGCTTCCCAAAGAGAGGCCGATTTTGGTATACTAGTATGAGGCAGTGAATCTGGGGGATCTACCCATGCTAACCCTTCCCTTCCCAGGCCCTATTCCAATCTACATCGCGCTTGGTCTGCTGATCGTGAGCCTGGCAGCGCTCGTTGTGTTCATATGGAGACGTCTATACCGCCTAATTGCTCGCCTGCGGGGGAGAGGTGTCCGCCATGCGGGAATCGTTGGAAGTACGCTTCGGCTGCTCTTGATTCTGCTTGCGATAGCTGTTTTCGCAGCCGTATTAATGCTGCTGGGATTCATACAGTCTTATGCGGCCTTTACACATCAGAAACGAATTGCCACAGTCTATTGCACGGCCTTGCCCAAAGCGGAAAACGAGATGACGCTGAGGCTAGTAACGGTCGATTCACCGACTGCGGGCCGGCTTTATCGGTTCAGAATACTTGGCCAACAGTGGGCCGTTGAAGGCCACATCTTGAAATGGGAGGACTGGCTCAATTTCTTAGGCCTCCAGACCATGTATAGACTTACTCGGGTGCGGGGACGCTATATTCGAGCCGAGGATGAAGTCTCTGGACCTGCCTCTGCGTACAGCTTAATCTCAAACCAGGAAGATCCAGGGTGGCGCTGGCTCTATAGGTACGGTGAAATGTTGCCCTTTGTGCATGCTGTCTACGGCAATACGGTATTCAGTTTTCCTTCGACAACAAAGAGGTTTGGGATCTATGTCACCACGTCCGGCTTTATGACCAAAGAAGAGGAGGGATACTGAAGCAAATTTGAGGAGAAAAGATGGAAGAGGACAAGACCCCCAAGAGGGAACCAGATCCTGATCGGTTGCTTGCACTTAAGAGTCTGCCTAAAGAGATAATAGAAGGGCTGACAAAGGAGGAAGTGGACGCCTTTCTGTTTGAGGAGGTGTGGCCTGACTCGCTTCAAGACAAGCTCATGGGGTATCTGGTGGAAGAAGGTTAGGAGGGCCACGGGGTAATGCCAGCCAATTTGCCACCCGCCTTTTTTGAAGCAGAGAGGCTTTACAGGGAGGCCAAGACTCCGGCAGAAAAGGTCGAGACCCTGGAACAAATGCTGGCAATTATGCCTAAGCACAAGGGCACGGACAAGCTTCGGGCAGATCTCCGCCGCAAGATATCCAAATTCAAGGCCCAGGCCCTCCAGAAAAAGGGGGCTTCGAGAAGGGAGACGGCCTATTCCATTGATAGGGAAGGGGCTGCCCAGATTGTTATAATAGGCCCACCTAATTCGGGCAAATCCTCCCTGGTGAACAAGTTGACCAATGCAAGACCGGAGGTGGCTGATTTTCCCCATTCCACTTGGAAACCCACTCCCGGAATGGTCCCCTATGAAGATATTCAGTTTCAGCTCGTGGATACCCCGCCCATAACCGGTGAGTATATGGACCCCTGGATGGGGGACCTAATTCGCCGCTGCGACATTATTACCATGGTTATAGATATCCAAAACGGGCCGTTAAGACAGTTTGAAGAGACATTTTCTATCATTCAAGGCCTCCGTATCTTCCCCCCAGGATTTCCCGTCCCACAGGACCTCGAGAAGTCACCCTTTATTAAGAAGATGAACATCGTGGTAAACAAGGTGGACGGTGAGGAAGAGGAAGAGGATTATCAAATATTCCTGGAACTCTGGGAGGCTGACCTCCCGAGCATAGACATATCAACAAAGAGTGGTCGAAATCTGCAGGGTTTTGTGAAAATGATCTATGATCTCTCCGGGATCATCCGGGTCTTTACCAAGGCGCCGGGTAAGAAGCCGGATCTGAACAGCCCATTTGTTCTTACTAGAGGGGGCACCCTGGAAGACCTTGCCACCAAGATCCATAAAGATCTTGCCAGAAACCTGAAGTCTGCCCGGATATGGGGGAAATCGGTCTTTGACGGCCAGATGGTGCAGCGCGATTATATCCTCTGCGATGGGGATGTCGTGGAGATCCATACCTGAGCTATGTCCAGACCTTTTTATTGACATTTGGCGGTGAGATAATATAGTCCATGGCGATATTTGATTTTGGAAAAGGCTGCCCATGGAAGACATACAGAACCATAAGGACTACAGGAACATAGATATTAATCAGGTGGGAGTTAAGGGCATCCGGTACCCCATAACAGTGCTTGATAAAGATATGGGCCAGCAGCAGACGGTCGCCAGGATCAACATGTACGTAAACCTGCCCCGCTATTACAAGGGGACCCATATGAGCCGTTTTGTAGAGATCCTGAACGAACATAGCCGGAGGATATCCCTTCAAAGTTTCTCTGAAATCCTGGAGGAGATGAAACTGAGACTGAATGCTGAGAGCGCCCACATGGAGGTGACCTTTCCCTACTTTGTCAACAAGGCGGCACCGATCACAGGGGTTGAAGGGCTCATGGAATACGAATGCACCTTTAAGGGGGCCCTGAACAGAAGGAGGGACCTGATGATCATGATCCGGGTGCCCATCTCCACCCTGTGCCCCTGTTCCAAGGAAATAAGCGACTTTGGTGCACATAATCAGCGGGGAGAGGTCCGGCTAGAGGTCCGTTTCAAGAGGTTCGTATGGATAGAAGATCTGATAAGGCTGGTCGAGGAATCCGCCTCCAGCGATGTCTATTCAGTGCTGAAGCGCGAGGATGAAAAACACGTGACCGAAAAGGCCTACCAGAATCCCATGTTTGTTGAAGATGTTGTGAGGGAGATTGCACTCAAGTTGAACAAGGATCCTAACATCACCTGGTTTGCCGTGGGAGCCGAGAATTTTGAATCAATCCATAACCATAATGCTTACGCTTACATAGAAAAGGATAAGAAGGCTAAAGACGCCTCATAACGCAGTGACCTGGATAAACAGGAAAGATTTTGATCTAGAGGATGAGCAAACGGTCTTGCGGAATTGGAGCGAGAACATTGCCGGGGCCTTTGAATGAATAGGGAGCAAGAGGTGGGGGATGACCTGAAAAGAATGTACCGGACCGTGATGGATGACCACTTTCCTCCCCAGATGAGCATCTCTTTTGGTGATCAGGTGTTGGTCTACAGGAAGAGGTCCTGGAAGATCCCTGATGAAAAGACGGGAGAAGTCATTGAGAAGGGGCTTCGCTACGGTGAAAACCCTGGACAGGAGGCCGCCCTGTATGAACTCTTAAACGGAAACCTGGTCCTTGGGGAATGCCGGTTTGTTGGGCCAGGACGTGGCCTTGTCTCAGCCATAAGTGAAGAGGATATGCTCCAGAGTGGGAAGCATCCCGGCAAGATCAATCTGACAGACGCGGATAATGCCCTCAACATCATGAAGTATCTCAATGAGGGGCCTGCAGTGGTGATCGTCAAGCACAACAACCCCTGTGGTGTTGCCTACGGTTCAACACTCGCAGAGGCATACGACAGGGCCAACATGGCAGACCGTATCGCGGCCTTTGGTGGCTGCGCCCTCTTTAGCCGGCCGGTAGATCTGGCGACCGCTGAAATGGTCTCAAAGAACTATCTGGAGGTGGTGGCTGGCCCAGGGTTTGAAGAGGGGACCGTTGATATCCTTTGCAGAAGTCCTAATCTCAGAATAATACAGATCAACCGCATGGATAGGCTATCCGAATATGCTGGGGTGAGATTTGTAGACTTTAAGAGTCTGATTGACGGTGGGATCATTGTGCAGCAGTCGCCACTGAACCGAATAAGGTCTGTTGAGGATTTTACCCTTGCCACGGCCGGGTACCAGGGCAGGACATACACCATTGCCAGGAAACCCACAAGAGAAGAGAAAAGAGATATGCTCTTCGGATGGCAGGTTGAGCAGGGCATCACCTCCAATTCGGTCATCTATGTGAAGGACGGGGTAACCGTAGGGATCGGGACAGGCGAGCAGGACAGGGTTGGTGTTGCAGAGATTGCCATCTTCAAGGCATATACCAAGTATGCAGATGCCTTATGCTTCAAGAGGTACGGCATTTCATACAAGGACCTGGAACTGGCCGTTAAGAAGGAAAAGAGGGACCGCGCCCTTTTAGAGGAGATCGACCAGGAGACGCGGGAGGCAAAGGGCGGACTTATCGGCTCCTGTGCGGTGTCTGATGCCTTCTTCCCCTTCAGGGATGGGGTGGATGTGGCCATAAGGGAAGGGGTAACGGCTATTGTCCAGCCTGGTGGATCGCTCCGGGACTTTGAGACGATTGAGGCCTGCAACGAGGCCGAGCCCCAAGTGACAATGGTCTTTACGGGCCAGCGGGCCTTCAAGCACTAAAAAGATCGAGTTGTCTGTGAGCCCTCCCCTTGGGCCTTCTGGCAGCTCGCTCAAGGGGTCTCAAAAGGGCCCTGGGGATTGCCTTAAGGAAAGGGGATACACCCATCTCAAGGATACGTCCAGTGAGGAGCCGGCTACTCACGTGGGATAAGATAAGCTGGGAGCGGGCACGGGTCATTCCCACATACAATAGACGCCTCTCTTCATCCTCATCATGTCCTCCGAATAGGGAACAGGGCATTAGCCGGTCCTCGCATCCCACGATAAAGACCACCGGCCATTCAAGCCCCTTGGCTGCATGAAGCGTCATAAGGGCTACACGATCACCCCGGAGTACCTCATGATCTATTCCCCTTTCAAGGGAAAGAGAGTCCAGAAAGGTCTCCACATCTCCTTCAAAATCTATGGCCCACTGTCTTAGGCGCACCAAGGCCTCACGCGACTCATCTGATTGAGCCTCGAGGTCATGGAATTCCATGGCCTTATCTAAGAGGTCTGCGACAGATCCCACTCCTTCAAAGGCGGGGATCTTCTCTCCTCTTCTTATGCCGAAATCTGAAAGGAGGCGATCATATTGCCTTTGGTAGTAAGGATTGTCGTGGTAGCGGAGCGTCTGGAAAAACCGCCACAGGATATTTACGGGATACCTTGCGACAAGCGGGATTTCGCCTGCTCGCACAAAGGGAATCCCTGCCCTGTCAAGGGCCTCCTCCAGCACGGCTCCCTGGCTGTTCAGACGGTAAAGGACAGCAATGTCTCCGAACCCCAGAGAGTGGTCTCCTTCGTGGGAGGCCACCCTCCCGGTGTCCAGGGAGAAGTATGATGTGCCTCCTATGGCCCTTTCGACCTGCTCCACTATCATCTCTGCCTCTTCTGAATCGGTCCGGCATGGAGCAAGGGATATGGGGCCACCCCCCTCAGTTTCACACTCAAGGGGCCTTGGCTTACCCATGAGGGCAGCGGAACAATCCAATATCGACCTGGTGGACCTGTAGTTTCTGATCAGGGTTATTTCTTCAGCTACCGGAAAGTCCTCGGCAAACCGATGGAAATTTCCGACATCAGCCCCACGGAAACCATAAATGGCCTGATCAGGGTCGCCTATGGCGCAGATATCTCCTTCCGCGATTCTGTACAGTGCCTTCAGAAGTTCAACCTGGATCCTGTTTGTGTCCTGATACTCGTCCACAAAGATCCATTTGAACCCTTGACAGTACTCAGCACAGGCCTCAGGGTAATCCCGAATGAGTCTCAATGCCTCCACTTCAAGGTCCTCAAGGTCCAGAATTCCAATCCCTCTCAATCTCTGCTGGTATTCATGGCAGAGATGGAGGAACTGATTGTCAATAGGCCTTTCTCCCGGTCCCAAGACAGACTCGCTCTTCAGTTTGGAAAGGCATCTCAAGAACTCTACCAAGGACCGTCTGCTGACTCCAAATTCAGCTAGGATCTCAACGGCAACATTCTCTGAATCCCATTCAGAGCAAAGGGTGAAATCAGGAGGAAGGCCTATCGCTCGGCCACACCTCCTGAGGGTGTGCATGCAGAAGCTGTGAAAAGTGGCCACCGTGACCTCGCAGGGCGTTCCTGCACTTGCTGGGGGACGAGAGAGGGGGGCAGGTCGTTTGTGTCCCAGTAGTAGGCTGGTGATTCTTTGGTTCATTTCTCTAGCGGCCTTTCTTGTGAATGTGACTGCCAGGATCTGCCCCGGCTCTGCCATGCCAGTTCGGATCAGATGGGCAATCCGACGGGTTAATGTCATGGTCTTTCCTGTGCCGGGGCCGGCCACTATTAGCAGATTTCCTCCCCTATGGAGTACTGCGGATCTTTGCTCAGTGTTGAGTTGATCCAGGATCGGGTCTTCTGATGAAGGGGGCTTTTCCAAGACAGAGGGTTTTTCCTTTTCCAGAAACCTCTTTTGATGATGCCCGGCCTTCTCTAGGCTGGGAGATGCTGGAGGTAAGGAAGCAAACAAGGCCTTCTGTCCTGATATGGATTGCCTCTCCGAAACGTTGAAGAGCCTGATTTTTCCAAACTCGCCGTCATAACCCTCCTCTCGAATCACCTGGCTTCTGCGCATTCGGTCAACTGCCTCTGCCAGGAGGGGTCCTCCCGCGGCCCTGATTTCATCAAGGGAGATATCAAGGAGGATCCTTAGCTCAGGTCCAAGCCCCCTGAGGAGTCTGTCATAGAATTCTATGACCTTTTTCGCCGAAGTACCGATGTCCAATACCTCTGAGAGGACTTCGACCATAGGAATCAGGCTGAAAAAATCCTTTGAGAGCCTGGGGCGCTCACGATCCGAGAGTTCATATACCCTATGAAGGACTCCGATCGTCAATGGCCTTCCACATTCCGGGCAGAGTCCATTGTGTTCAGCCGTCTCAGATGGGTGAAACCTAATCTGGCATTTGCGGTGACCGTCGAGGTGGTATTTGCCCTCCTCTGGGAAGAATTCGATGGTTCCTATGAACCCGTGGCCAGTGGTCATGGCCTGGATGATTGCGTTGTAATCGAGCCCTGTGTCAAAGATATTTGCCTCCCGGCCTATTCTGCCAGGGGAATGGGCGTCAGAATTGGAAACCAGGAAATAGGGATCAAGGGCTGAGAGGAGACGGTTCATGGGGGGATCCGAGGATAGGCCGGTCTCGAGGGCATGAATGTGGCCAGTAAGATCCCCGAAGCATTCCTCGACCCCATCAAAGCCGGACTTAGATCCAAAAAGAGAGAACCAGGGTGTCCAGATATGGGCAGGGATAAGGAAGCCGGTCTCTGTTACCTCAAGGACGATCTCCAGCAACTCCCTCGAATCAAGCCCGAGGATAGGCCTGCCGTCGGAGGCTATGTTGCCAATTCGGCCCAGTCTCTCGTTGAATCTCACCACAGATGCCATGCTGGGCATCAGGATAAGGTGATGCACCTTTCTGGTTCTTCCGTCTTTCTTGTATATACAGCTTATTTCACCCGAGAGAAGGAACCGGGTGGGGGCAACGCAGGAACGGGGCACCTCTGAGTTTACTACCTTTTGTAGGTCAGGTCTTAACCGGTAGAGGCCACCTTCTGTCTCGATCAGTTTGTCTTTTAGCTCTGAGAGCCAGCCAGGGTGGGTAAAGTCCCCGCTCCCAATGACGGTGATTCCCTTTTTCTGTGCCCAAATAGAGAGGTGTTCAGGATCCAGGTCCCTGGAGGTGGCCCTCGAAAACCGGGAGTGGATATGGAGATCAGCTATAAATTTCATGTCTCCTAACAAACTATATGCAAAGAGGCATGTCAACCTCGGACAGGGGTGAGTAAATGAAAAAGAGAGCTTAACGTCCGGTTGGTCACCAAAGTGGATTGAAAACAGGTCCGAATGGGCTATGGATACCGCAAAGGCAGAAAAAGGAGGGCAGGTCTCCCTCCTTTCTCTGTTGCGTCCTATTTCAGGCCGATTTCTCTTAAAACAACCCTGTCACTTTTCCGGTAGCGGTATCCACATCTACCCTCCTGAAGGCGGGGTTGGAGCTGGTACCCGGCATCAGGCTGATTGCACCGGCGCAGGGACAGAGGAACTTTGCCCCTGAATAGATCAGGACGTCACGTATTGGCAGGAGCCAACCCTTTGGCACCCCTTTGAGGGCCGGATCATGGGTCAGGCTGAGGTGGGTCTTCACCATCATGGTGGCGTATTCATCATACTTGGAATCACCCTCAAGCATCTTGGCCTTGGCCTCGGCCTCGGGTGTCCAGGAGACCCCGTCGGCCCCGTACACCTCTTTCGCGATCTTGTCCACCCTGGCGCGGAGTTTCATTTCAAGGGGATAAAGAAATTCAAAATTGCTTTCGTCTTTGCATGCCTCGACGACTGCGTCGGCGAGCTCCAAGGCCCCATCGCCCCCGTTTGCCCAGTGAGTAGATTCGGCGCAGCGTGCCCCGGCCTCCTCGACCGCCTTTCTGGCCATTCGGACTTCTGCATCGGTATCCGTATGGAAGCGGTTGATGCAGACCACCGGGTTTATGCCAGAGCGCTTGACAATGCCAATGTTGTGGACCAGGTTAGGTATACCTTTTTCAAGGAGCTCCAGGTTTTCCTTGGTATATGCAGGGTTAAGGGGT
>CAYVMN010000192.1:0-8375 GCA_964452575.1 uncultured Desulfobacteraceae bacterium
TGATCTTATGGCGGGGACGACGAGACTCGAACTCGCGACCTCCGGCGTGACAGGCCGGCGTTCTAACCAGAACTGAACTACGCCCCCGTGGTAGGCGGAACGGGATTTGAACCCGTGACCCCCGGCTTGTAAGGCCGATGCTCTCCCGCTGAGCTACCCGCCTGGGTCCAGGGCCGAGATCCCTAACAGCTTCGACCTGGTTTGTCAAGACGATTCGACTTGCTCAGTGCGCAGTAACCTGAGTTGAAGAGGTCTTTTCCGGCTGGATTGTCCTCTCCGGGGAGAAAGGCTCACATTTCTCGGCAGCGACAAATAACTCTTCTCCCTCCTTTAAGACAATTGCCTCCCTCAGGACTTCATCCATATGCTCAACAAGTACCAGCTCAACCTTCTTCAGGATCTTCTTCGGGATTTCCTCAATATCCTTCTTGTTTTCAAGCGGTATGAGTACCTTGCTCACTCCCCCTCTGTGTGCCGCCAGGATCTTCTCTTTAAGTCCGCCAATGGGAAGGACCCTTCCCCTCAGTGTGATCTCACCGGTCATGGCAATATCGCTCCTTATAGGCCTCCTTGTGAGGGCAGAGACTATGGAGGTGGCGACCGTAATACCGGCCGAAGGGCCGTCCTTGGGGATTGCCCCTTCAGGGATATGTATATGGATATCTGCCTTTTCATAGAAGTTGTCAGAAAATCCGAACTGCCTGCCTCTTGATCGCACATAGCTCAGGGCGGCCTGGGCAGATTCTTGCATCACGTCACCAAGCTTTCCGGTAAGTACAAGGCTCCCCTTTCCTGGCATGATCGTGGCCTCAGTTTGAAGCAGCTCTCCACCCACATCGGTCCATGCCAGCCCGGTTGCAACACCAATGCAATCCTTTTCCTCTGTCCGGCCATAGCGGTATTTCGGGACCCCGAGGTATTTGTGAATGGACCCGGCTTTTATTGATATCTTGGTATCTTTCCCCTCCTTTACCACCTCCTTTGCAACCTTACGGCAAATGGAGGAAATCTCTCGCTCCAGGTTCCTGACACCTGCCTCCCTGGTGTAAGTCCTGATTATGGTAAGGATGGCATTGTCGGTAAAAGAGAGGTTTTCCGGCTTAAGCCCGTTTTGCTCGGTCTGTTTCTTGACGAGAAACTGCTGTGCAATATTCAGTTTTTCCAGCTCCGTATAACCGGGCAGCCTGATAATCTCCATCCTGTCCTGGAGGGCCGGGGGAATATTATGAAGGCTATTGGCAGTGGTGATGAAGAAGACATCGGAGAGATCATAATCCAGGTCCAGATAGTGGTCGTTGAAGGCAAAATTTTGCTCCGGGTCTAACACCTCCAACAGCGCTGCTGATGGATCTCCCCGGAAATCGGTGCTCATCTTGTCCACTTCATCCAGGCAAAAGACGGGGTTGTTCGACTTTGCCTTCCTCAAGAACTGTATGATCTTGCCCGGCAAGGCACCGATGTATGTCCTTCTGTGGCCCCTAATTTCTGCCTCATCTCTCACTCCTCCAAGCGAGAGCCTAACAAAATTTCGGCCGGTAGCCCTTGCCACTGATTTGGCCAAGGAGGTCTTGCCAACTCCAGGGGGGCCCACCAGGCAAAGGATAGGCCCCTTAACCTTCTTAGCGAGGCGCTGGACCGCTAGATATTCCAGAATCCTCTCCTTGGGCCGTTCGAGGCCGTAATGGTCTTCCTCAAGGATTGTCTCAGCCTCTTTAATATCCAGCCTTACCTTCGTCTTTTCATACCATGGAAGGGAAAGTATCCAGTCAATATAGTTTCGCACCACTGCGGCCTCGGCCGACATGGGAGACATCATCTTGAGCTTGCTAAATTCCTGCTTAACTCGGGTATGGGCCTCCTTGGACAACCTCTTACGCTTGATCTTTTTTTCCAACTCGTCAAGCTCTGCCTTGAAGTCATCCTTGGTCCCCATCTCCTTGTGTATGGCGCGCATCTGTTCATTTAGGTAATAGTCTTTTTGGGTCTTTTCCATCTGTTTCTTGACCCGCTCCTTGATGCGCTTCTCAAGCTTGAGGATGTCCAGCTCACTGCCGATCTTTGCGTAGAGCCTCTCCAGGCGCTGGTTCAGATCTTCGATCTCAAGGAGTTCCTGTTTGTCACTGACCTTCAAGGCAAGGTGTCCGGCTATGGTATCGGCCAGGCGGCCGGGGTCCTCAATGGAGGTTACAGCACTGACAATTTCCTGGCCTATCTTATTGTTCAGTTGGGCATATTCTTCGAAGCTGGAATTGATGGATCGCACCAATGCCATCGTTTCAAGGTCCGCCTGGTAATGGCTCGGGACCTTGTTAACCTCCACCATGAAGAACTCCTGCTTGTCCACAAAACCCTGTATCTTGCCCCTCTCCCTCCCCTCTATCAAGGCCTTAACAGTCCCATCCGGCAGCTTCAAGAGCTGAAGCACAACTCCGATGGTGCCGAAGGCATAGATGTTTTGAGGCGTTGGATTGTCTACCTTTGCATCCTTTTGCGCTGATAAAAAGATCTCCTTATGATGGGACATGGCATACTCAAGTGCCTTGATGGACTTATCCCGGCCCACGAAAAGGGGCACAACCACGTTCGGGAAGACCACCACATCTCTTAAGGGAAGAAGGGGGTAGTAATGTGAATTAAGCATTTTCCTATCCATATCTTAGTTGGTTCTCGTAGATAAATAGTGGCAATTCGCCCTTTGTTATCACCTCTTTGGCAATCACGCATTCACGGATTCCCGGGTTGGATGGGATATCATACATTATGTCCAACATAATGGACTCCAGAATCGCCCTTAGCCCCCGTGCACCGGATTTCCGTTCTACCGCGGCCTTGGCAACGGAAAGGAGCGCCTCTTCAGTAAACTTGAGTTCCACGCTTTCCATTTGAAAGAGTTTCTTATACTGTTTCACAAGGGCATTTTTCGGTTCGGTCAGGATCCTTATCAGTGCATCCAGGCTTAACTCGTCCAGGGTGGTGTGAATGGGTATCCTCCCGATAAATTCAGGGATCAGGCCGAATTTGATGAGATCTTCGGGCTGGACGAGCCCCAATACCTGGTTGATATCTATTTGCCTCTTGCCTTTAATATCGGCCTCGAAACCGATCAGTTTACTCCCTATTCGACTCCTGATTATTTCGTCCAAGCCGTTGAAGGTACCCCCACATATAAAGAGGATGTTGCTGGTGTCCACCTTGACAAAATCCTGCTGCGGATGTTTTCTGCCCCCCTTCGGAGGGACATTGGCCATGGTCCCCTCAACGATCTTCAGGAGGGCCTGCTGGACCCCTTCACCGGATACGTCTCGGGTTATGGAGGGGCTGTCCGATTTCCTGGCAATCTTGTCGATCTCGTCTATATACACAATTCCCTTAGATGCGGCCTCCACATCGTAATCGGCCATCTGCACCAGGTTAAGGATGATATTTTCTACGTCTTCACCCACGTATCCAGCCTCTGTAAGTGTGGTGGCGTCAGCAATTGTGAAGGGAACCTTGAGGATCTTTGCCAGTGTCTGGGCCAAGAGCGTCTTCCCTGAACCTGTAGGGCCTATCAACAGGATATTGCTCTTCTGAATCTCAACCCCTTCCATGTCAACCTTGCTCTTGATCCTCTTGTAATGGTTGTGAACGGCCACAGACAGGACCTTTTTTGCTTTCTCCTGGTCAATTACGTATTGATCCAGAATCTCCTTTATTTGAGCAGGCTTCAGTAAGTCCCCAGCCTCCTGGGTTTGGCCCTCCTGAGTGTACTCTTCGTCAATGATTTCATTACACAACTGAATACATTCGTCGCAAATATATACCGAAGGGCCAGCGATAAGTTTTTTCACCTCATCCTGGCTCTTCCCGCAAAAGGAGCACAATAGATCATCACTGGAGCCATTATATTTACCCATAACTTCTCCTTTACTTCCTGCCCTCTTTGTCCTGCATCTCGCGAGTCGTTATGATCTTGTCTATAATTCCGTATTCTTTTGCCTCTTCCGTGGTCATAAAGAAGTCTCGTTCGGTGTCTTTCCTTATCTTCTCAATATCCTGGCCCGTATGCTTGGCAAGGATCTTATTCAGTGTATCACGTATCTTCAATATCTCTCTTGCATGGATATCTATATCTGTTGCCTGGCCCTGGGCCCCTCCGAGGGGCTGGTGAATCATGATCCTTGAGTTTGGAAGGGCATATCGTTTGCCCTTGGCCCCTGATGCCAGGAGTAATGCCCCCATACTGGTTGCCTGACCCATGCAAATTGTGACCAGATCCGGTCTGATATATTGCATCGTATCATATATGGCCAGCCCTGCTGTGACAGAACCTCCAGGGGAATTGATATAGACGTTGATGTCCTTATCCGGGTCCTCAGACTCCAGGAACAGCATTTGGGCGATGATGATATTAGCGATGCTATCAAGGACCTGCTCTCCTATGATTATTATGCGATCCTTCAATAGCCTAGAATAGATGTCGTAGGCACGCTCACCACGACTTGATTGTTCGATAACGATTGGTATTAGCATTGGGGCTTATTTATCTCCTTCCTCGGAGCTCTTTTGTTTCAGCGATTCCCTATCTACCTCTGAGATCATAGCATGGTCAACCAGGTAATTCAATGTTTTTTGCTCCAGCAGCTTCTGCTTCAAAGAGGGCACAAGGTCCTTCGCCTCATAATATTTTTTAATAGTTTCAGCAGGTTGACCGATGCTTGAGGCTATTTCCTTATACCCTTCTTCCAGGTCCCCTTCATCCACACCTATTTCCTCCTGCTTCGCAATCTGGGCCAACAAGAGCATCTCCCTGACACGCCTCTCAGATGGTGCCCTAAAGCTCTCCGTGAGTTTTTCTTCTGAAAGACCCGATTTTTCAAGGCTCGACCCGCCTCTCTCCAGCTTCTCTCTCAGGTTTTCAATCCTCTGCTCGATCTCAGCATCAATCAGGACCTGGGGAAGTTCTATATCAAGTCCTTCCGAGATCTTTTCAATGAGCCTGGTTTTTAGCTCTCTATCTATCCTTGTCTCCTCCTGGGCTGTTACTGTTTCTCTTACATGGTTTTTCAGATCTTCCAGGTCCTTCAGATCGGCCCCAAGGGTCTTTACAAGCTCGTCATCTAACTCGGGGAGGACCATCTCCTTTATATCTATTATCTTTACCCTGAATTTCACATTTCTCCCCGCAAGTCTTGAATGGTAATACGTCTCTTCGAAACTGACGTCTATTTCCGATTCGTCACCCCTTCTGAGACCGATCAAGGCCTCCTCAAAATCAGGATGAAAGTCGTCGGCCCCAACCTTAACAAGGAAATTTGGGCTCTTAATACCTTCCAGAGCTCGGTCTCCCTCGTAACCTTCATAGTCTAGGATCACATAATCATCCCTTCGAATGGGTCTTTCCTCCTCAACTGAGGTCAGTTTTCCATGGGACTTCCTTATCTGCTCGAGCTGGTTGAGGACATCTTCTTCCGTAACCACGCACCTTTCCTTTTCCACCTGGACCCCGAGGTAATTCTTTGCCTCAAACTCAGGACGGACCTCCATCAAGGCAGAATATTTGAAATTTTCCCCTTCCCTCAGGGTCTCCTTTTCAAGGATAGGGGTGCCCAGGGGAAACGTATTGACCTCTTCGAGGGCCTTTGGAAAAGTATCCTTTATCAGGTCCTTGGTCACATCCTCTACTACCTGCCTGCGAAAGCGGCCTTCCAGTATCCTCCTTGGGACCTTTCCAGGCCTAAAACCTGGTATCTTGGCCTTCTTTCCCAGCTCTCTGTAGGCCTCGGTCAATTTTCTATCAACTTCTTCCGGTTCAATCTCAATCAGGAGCTTTTTCTTTACAGGACTTACCTCCTCTAAATGGGCTTTCATAACCGGCCTCAACAAGTGGTTTTGTGTCTCATTGGGACATCTCTGATGGGCGTTGAAAAAGTAATAATGATTTCCCCAATTTCAAGATTATCCTCAAATTCCTCTACAAAAGGAACCAGGAAGTCAAGTACTTTTGCCTGGCAAAAGGCCCAGAAGAGATCATAGACAAGGTGGCTGCCGCTCGGATCCCGGATGACATTCCACACGCATTCGGCCTTCATGAAGGGGCAAACCTTGTCGCCCCCTGCGCCGTCTACAACGAGGTTCACATCTACGTCCAGGACAAAGGCAGTATCAATTGGTTCGTGGAAAAACTGAAATTGAGGGAGGCTGGGGAAGGGGCTAACTTCATATTCATGTTGCCTTATTACAAACATTCGGTCTTTTATGGTAAACAAAGGATCAGGAACCTATGGGTGGTTTCGGACCTCCAGCTCTATCTTGACCTGCACAACTACCCCATCCGGGGTCTGGAGCAGGCCGAGCATCTCTACGAGAAGCGATTGAAACAGATCATCGAGGGAACTTATCTCTTGTAAATACAATTATTTTTTGCAAAAATTAGAAAATATGTATCTCATCAATTTTGTGACCCTGATTGAGGAAAACCTATGGAAAATACAATAGGATATTTAGAGACCCTTGTTCGCGAGACCCGAAAACAGGAATCCGAAGTCATGGCCAAGGCCTTTCAAATTGGCCTGCGGCAACTATGGCGGGAACACATACTGGGACGTTACCTGCGCCATGAAATCTCTCGGGGCGAAGCCATTGAATCCGTGGGGATTGACTGGGTGGACCTGGCCGAGCGACAGTAAGAGGCGATGATGGAGGACATGGCGTGGGCCGCGGAAGATTAACCGCCGTTACTGATGCCGGCCCTCCCATTCACCTAACCGAAATCGGCTGTCTTCACATCCTATCCATTTTTGGGAACCTACATGTGCCGGAGGCTGTTTGGGCAGAGACAGTGGAATGCGGAAGAACCTCCGGTGAGAAATTCCTGAAAATATCAAAGCTCGAACGCCACAACATCTTCAATCCCTTCTGAATTCTGGATTCTGACTTCTGATTTTCTCCATCATTCAACAATGCACCCATTTGGATTTACTGTAATTGCAGTGAACTGAGGGGTGCGAAACTTGACTTATAATATCTGGTTCGAATCTGATTTCACCATCACCCGTTTTACACGGAATCAGCACCCTTATTTCTACCACTTCTTCCCGCCCGTTTTCAGAATCCCCCCTCAAAACTTTCGCATATTCAAAATTTTACTGCGATTCAAGCAGGCAAAGTGAACCGCGTTATGCCCTCAAAAACAGGGGGATATTTTCAGGCAAATGTTGACCAAATTGAGCGCCTCGATATGGCAGATACTGTAACGACAATCACTTTTTGAGCCTTTCGGACAGCATATCGGAGGTTTCAAACTCCCGTTTCATTTCATCCTGGTCATAATCAACCACCGGGACATCGTTTTCGCTGAGATATTCTATAAAATCCCATTGGCTATCCTCTCCTTGGTTAAGCCGGAGGCAGAAAGGGACAGATAAAGCTCTTCCGGTAAATCTATGACTGCCTGGACGTTTCCCATAGCCATCACCTACCCTTTTCGTTTGGAATGTCAATCTAATCCAACTTTAGCATGTTAAAGGTAAATAATTCAATGAAAACGATCTCTACCTTCATACGGCCACCCATATTAAGCCGTACACATGGTTCCCCATGGTTACAAGGGTCCCATAGCAGAACCTGGCTGTGGCATAAAAAGACGTCAGCAGAAAGATATCCAGGACGCCCGGACCTCCCATACCCCTCAGCCCAAACGTGCGCGGAGAGCATTCCATGCCTTTTAAGTACTCGATCCAGCCAATTGAGGACTGAGGCCATTCAGTCCCCGCCACCGCGCAAAAAACCTTTCAAGATCGGGGAAAGGGCCCACCCTGGCGAGACTAACCTCATTTCTTTCCTCCTTTTTCTGATCTCTGATGTCTGTCCTCCGACTTCTGGAGCCGTCAGAGAAGTGATCAATCAAATCGCCACCTTTAGCCTTATGCCTCTTACTAAGGTCGATGGGGAGAAATACCTTGCAGCGCTGGATGGGCAGGTGGTTCAGTTGTGGGAGAAGGAGTGGGGATTAAAGAAGACTTGACCCGGATCCCAGAATGACAGTAATCAGAGTTTGTGCAATTTGTCCCTCAAATTCCACGACAAGAGCATAAAAGCATGGGCGTCCCCCTCTCACGGAGACGCGAAGGGCACAGAGACATTATTTGTTTTGCCCGATCGGGAGATGCCGATCGGCCAAAAGGGCAATGCCTCCGACAGGATGATTCCAACTTTGAATGAGCTATTTTTCGCGCCCACCCCATTTTGGAGCTCCAAGAATTCTCAATTCACCCCCGTAAGGATTTTGTGACTGTCGTTTTCAGGGTCTGTGGTTTCCCTATGGGGTCAAAGAATATCCTCCGTTCACGCCCTGTGTGGGCATGGTTGAACCCCGTTCAGCGCCAGGGAGAGGT
>CAYVMN010000193.1:0-8345 GCA_964452575.1 uncultured Desulfobacteraceae bacterium
GGTCGGAGGCCAGTGTACGATCCTGATCGATCCGACTGCGGAATCCCATGACCCCGAGGCGATCGGCAAAGCTGAGCAGGGGGCGGTCAAGCCGGGTTCCGCAAGAACATTGCTCTTTTTGAGGGGTGAATCGGATAACCGGAGGCTCTGGAAACAGTGCCGCAGGCGACGTGTCCATCGACAACCGCTTGAGAGTAGAGGTCAATGCTTCAAGGGCATGGGCGCCGCAGTCCGCGTCGTTTTTTTTAGACTGTATTTTGTTTTCATAGTATTGAAGATTAGACTATTTTTGTTCTATATGGGGTTCTTATCTAGCTAGCTGGATAACGCTATGTATATGAAACCAGATAGAAACTCAGATATGGATAGGGTGTTTGAAGAGGCCTTGGTCGCCTGGAGAATTCTCTGAGAAAGGGGGTAGGCCCTATTGGGCCCCCATGGTTTCGGTCTTCTGGATCATACCCCATTTAAGAACGGTCTTGTCCTCCAGGGTCTCCATCCCCAGTTTTTCCGCCAGAACCCCCACCGCCGCAATAGTGAAAATGGCGGCGATCATGAGGGGAGTCTCCATATCAAAATAGGACATATAGATGGTCCATCCGATTCCCCCTGCGGTGGTGGCTGCTCCAAAGACCAGTTCCACCGCGATTGCGGCCCTCCAGCTCCTGGCCCACGATATCTCAAAACCCGTAATCAGGTAAGGGAGGGCCGACGGCAAGACGACGTGCCAGAAAAGCCTGAGCCCCTTCAGCCCGATGTTTCTGCCCACCTCAACATAGGTCTGATGGACCGTGCGAAAGCCGGTATACGCATTCAGAAAGATCGGCCAGAGGGCAGAGTTGAGCACCACTACCAGCAAGGAAAAGGGGCCCAGACCAAACCAGATGATAAGGAGGGGGAGAAGGGCCACCGATGGAAGAGGGTGCATCATGGCCAGGACCATCTCCATGATGCTGGCCACGATCTGTGACCGCATGGAGAGAAATGTGAGGATCAGACTCAGAAATAGGGAAATGGCGATAGCGTATGCAATATAACTCAGAGTGACACCCACACGCATGCAGAGATTACCCGCGCTGTACCAGAATTGGGCAAGGACATCCAGGGGAGAAGGGAACAGGAGTTCAGTGACGATTCCCATCCTAAAGATGACCTCCCAGAGGATGAGAATACACAACAGTCCGCCCAATTGGGTGGCCGTCTTACCTTTTAGCCATTCTCGCAATCTCCCTGGCTCCAGTTTTTAAGAAATAGCGATAGCCTGTTCCTGTTGGTGCATACCTTTCCTTTTCCCAGCCTACCTTATTTCGACATTCCCCACTTGATAACCGTCCTCTTTTCGATGGTCTCGAAGACACCTCTTTCCATAACGATCCCAAAGATAATGATGACGAATATCCCCGATAGTATCTGGCTGAAATTCACATACTGGAGGGCCTCAAAGATAAACCAGCCGATCCCTTCAGAGGCGGTGGTGGTTCCAAATACCATTTCCGCTGCCACCACCGTTCTCCAGCTCCTGGCCCATGCCACCTTGAGGCCTGCCAGCAGGTAGGGGAGGGCTGAAGGTATCATCACCGAACCGATCAGCTTGAATTTCCTGAGCCCCACATTCCGCCCAACCTCCATATAGGTCACATGGACGGCCCTGAACCCCGTGTAGGAATTTAGGAGAATCGGCCAGAGGCAGGAGTTGATGGTCAAGGCCACAACCCCCTGGAAGCCAATCCCTATCCAGACGATGACCAAGGGGATCATGGCAACCGAGGGCATGGGATGCATAATAGAAGTCAGGACCTCTACGATGTAGGCAGCGCGGGTGAAGAGCAGCGCCGCGGTTGTCATTACCGTTGCAATAATGATGGAAGCGGCAAGACCCACCAGAATTGCAAGGACCGTGTGGTAGAGTTTGTACAACAGTTCCCCGGAGATGAGGAATTCAAAGAACATCTTCCCAACGGTCCAGGGTGGCGGCATGGTCATTTCACTGGCTTGGTGTCTAACAAAATAGGCCCAGACCCCGATCACGACCAACAGGAAGATGGCCTGGTAAATGGTTTTTCTAAGAAATGAGATTCTGGTCAAAGTACGCCCGATTTATTGTTTCAAAAGGTTATAAAGCGTCTCCCAGAATTCCCCGAAATTGGGGTCTGTGGCGACCCTGGGTTGTGGCAGGGGATTATCGAATATCTGAAGGACCCTCCCGGGGTTGGTGCCCAGGACAAGGATTCGTGTTCCGAGGAGTATTGCTTCTTCAATATTATGTGTAACAAAGAGAATTGTCTTTTGGGTCTCTTCCCAGATCTTCAGCAATTCGACCTGGAGACCCGTCCTGGTCTGGGCGTCAATGCTGCCAAATGGCTCATCCATCAGAAGGACCTTTGGGTCTAATGCAAGGGCCCTGGCAATGGCCACCCGCTGCTTCATCCCCCCTGAAAGCTGGTAGGGAAATGCCGTATCGAAGTTCTCATCAAGCCCCACCATCCTCAGGTATTTCTTTGCCACCTCCATCCTGTTTTGATTATCCGAGTAAAGCTGGTTGACCTTGAGTGGATAGACCACATTCCTTAAGGTCGTCTTCCAGGGAAAGAGCTGATTCAGATCCTGAAATACCATGGCCCGGTCCGGACCGGGTTCTCTAACCCTGTTTCCATCCAGAAGGACTGTCCCCTCTGTTGGTTCTTCGAACCCGGCGATCAGCCTCAAGGTGGTTGATTTTCCACATCCTGACGGGCCTATGATACAGAGAAAATCCTCGTCATTGACCTCAAAGCTGATATCTTTTAGGGCCTGGACAGGGGGCTCCAGATAGCGTTTGGACAGGTTGGTCACACTGAGTTTAACGTTGCTGGTAGACACCGTTTACTCGCTCCTTACTTTCAGAACGCATGCGCTCACACTCATATTCTCAGAATCAATAAGATAATCTGGGTTCGACAAACTCAAGAAACCCCAGTACTCCAATACTCCGAGAACAGATATTCAGGGTATAGGAGGCCAAACTGGCCTTGGCCTCTTGATTCGAGCTGCTTCAAAACAAGGGCCAGGGGAACAAAGACGTATTCCGATTCCCCCCCGGCACCTATGGCAGCTCAATCAATGGCCCGCTTCAACGAGCTCTATCATGGCAAAGTCGCTCAGTTTCTTCGGCTTCTTTTTGATAAGACCCACTTCGTACATAAAGTCGGCGTACCTGAGCAGCTGTTTCTCAATATCGTATTCCGATACGTCGTAACGAACCTCGGTCTTCAACTGCTTCATGGTCTCATCGACCGACATCTTGAGGGTGGGAGCCAGGAGCTCGGCCGCCTCTTTTGGGTGTTCATAGGCCCACTTTGCAGCCTCGTTATAGGCCTTCACCACAGCATGGTATGCCTTGGGATTTTCTTCCGCCCATTTGGTGTTCACCACCACCTGTGCATTGGGCATCCAGCCTCCTGGATTGGGCCACAACGCGGCAATCGATTTCATCCCCTTCTCCTTTTCCAGCACTGCAAAGGGAGGGCTTGTGATGTGGGCATCGATCTGTTCCTTTATGAGGGATTGATACGATATGGGATGCTTCATCTTTACAATATACATATCCAGGGTCTTGGGATCATACCCGTTCTCCTTCAAATACCACTGCAATGCAATGTGGTTGGAGCTCCCGGGGGCCGGGGCACCAATCTTGAATCCCGGCTTTGACTTCGCCAGTTTGACGAAGTCGTGGATGTCCTTTAAATCTTTGTGGTAGGTCATAAGCTCATGCTTATAGGCGCTCATCACGTCACACGTCTTGGTAGGGGCCCCTTTACTCCACCCGAGGATAAAGGGCGCAAATCCAGACACCCCCACATCCAGACGGCCCGCGATCAGGGCGCTGCGGATATCCGCCCCTGAGGCAAATCTGGTCTCAACCACCTCACATTCCGGGGCGTACTTCTCGATTAGTTTCTTCTGGACGACAATGGTGTTCACTGCACACCATAGCCCATACTGCTGCGCTACCCGAATGACACACTTGTCTGAAGCGTAGGTCTTCTGGCCCTGCCCTGGGAAAAGCCCCAACAAGGCCACCCCAAGAGCGGCTGCCACTATGATTCTGATCGCCTTCATGGTTGATCACCTCCTAGCCCGGATGAACCGGAATTTGAGAATTCTGCCCCAGCAAAACCTTCGCTGGATGACCCGCTGTTCCACGGGGATCAAGTCTACTTTCTCTTCTTCACCTCCTCTCTTCTTGAGCGTTAAAACGGCTACCTCCTTTCCAAAACTGCGCAGATGCCCAGGCCGCCGCCACAGATTGTCAAGAGCCCGTATCGGGCATCGCGTCTGACCATCTCATGAACGAGTGTCGTCAGTCGCATGGCCCCAGTGGCCCCAATGGGCGTTCGGACTGCACTGACAATGACCACATCTTGCATTTTTATTCCCCTTTCGTCAACTTTGCCTCGGCTTGCGCTCATGACCTGAGCCTGCCGAACGACCACAGGAATGAGTCAAAAGTAAGACCATAATTTAAGGTCACAATAATCTCTGTTCACCAACTTAACGATTAGGCGCTGATATAGAGTTTGGTCAAGACAAACTCACGATGCCCCAGCACCTCGGCGGCCGTCAGGCGGCCATTACAGGTACGGGTGATCATATCCATTAATTTATCACCCGCACCATCGAGGGTCATCTCACCCCTCAGGATAGCCGATACGTCCACATCGATGTGCTCACTCATGGTCTCGCAGGAGATGGGATTGGCCGAGAGCTTGATCACCGGCAATATGGGATTCCCGATGATATTCCCCTGGCCGGTGGGAAAAAGATGCACCACCGCGCCCGATGCCGCCCAGAGGGTCACCGCCTCGGCCGCCGCCGATGAGGTGTCCATATACCACAGCCCTTTTCCCTTGGGGGCCTCGGCAGGCTTCAATACGCCCATATATCTCGACTTTTTCCCGATCTTCTGGAGATTGCCGAAGGCCTTCTCCTCAATGGTGGTCAGACCACCTCGTATGTTTCCCTTGGTCGGCTGTGATCCAGATAAGTCATCTGTCTTGTTCTGAAGGATGACATCATTATACGCATCAAATACACGCATGAACTCGTCACCCACTTCAGGGGTTGCGGCCCGTTCCTTACAGACAAGCTCTGCGCCCATGATCTCCGAGGTTTCTCCAAAACAGGTCGTAGCACCCATCTCATTGAGCCTGTCAAATACATTGCCCACCGTCGGGTTGGATGCGAGCCCTGACGTGGTATCAGATTCCCCGCATTTGGTTGAGACATAAAGCTCATCAAATGAGCACTCAACCCTTTGAAGCTCCGAGGCCCAATGCATATACTCCTTTGCCTGACGCGAGGCCTGTGCGATCGCATTGATATCGCCCTGGCGTTCAATGGAAAAACCCTTGACCGGCTTGCCCGTCTCTGCAATCCCATCCACGATTCTCTCGGCCCAAACCGGCTCAATACCAATCACGACCACTGCCGCCACATTGGGATTCGCACCCGTGCCAATAATGGTCCTGAAAAAAAGCTCCAGGTCCTCACCAAACTGCAGCCGGCCATAGGAATGTGGTATGGCCAGCGTCCCTTGGATATTGTTGGCAACCCCCTCACATGCCGCATTGGAAAGATCATCCAGAGGCAGAATCAGTACATGATTCCTGATCCCTACCCTACCATTCTCGCGACGATAACCCTGAAATTTTGGTATATCCATGTCTACCACCTCTTGGTCTTCAGATTGTGAATGTGAACGTGATCCCCCACCTTAATTCCGGCAACCACTTTCCCTATGTCATGGCCGTACTTGATCACCGTGTCGCCCTCCTTTAGCTCCTTCAGGGCAATCTTGTGACCCAGGGGGATCTCCTTCAGGGCTTTGACCTCCACAGGATTCTGTGTGTCCATGTAAAGTCCTTTGGCCACCTCACCTGCCCTAATGTCGACCGTGGCAACGCCGACGGTGTCCGCCTTTTCATGAACCAGAAATTGAATCATGCTCATCTCTCCTCTCCTTCCTAAACCTAGAAGCCCTATCCCACATTCCCGTCGGGATATATCCCTCAGCGAACCATTCGCGCAGGCCAACACCGGGTGTTCACGGCAACGGGATTTTGCGTTATGTGGGTATAGGTGCTTTCTATTGGTAAACTGAATTCAGCTACTTTTCCTCCCCTTATCTCCTCTCTAGACCATTAGGTCTATGTGTCTCAACGCATCCCTTTGGACGCTCTTGACATGTCTCCTCATAAGCTCTTCTGCACCAGCAGCGTCACCCTTCCCCACTGCCTCTACGATCTCCATATGTTCCCTTACGCTCTGTTGTGCCCTGCCGGCCAGGACCACTGTTCTCAACCTGAGTACCTCAAGATGGACATTGACCGTCTCCATCATAGCTTTGAGCACATCATTCTTACAGGCCTCGAGCAGTAGGCAATGAAATTCCTTTTCAGCGGCATTGTATTTGAGGAGCCTATCCTCTTCATCCTTTGCCGACTCGATTTTTCTAAGGCAATTCCTCAGTCGTTCAAGTCCTTTGTCGGTGATGTTCTCTGCGGCCAGTCTGGCCACGAGTCCCTCCAACACCTCTCTGACTTGAAGAATATCGATGATCTTCTTCTTGGATTGAGTGACAACATAGGCGCCTCGCCTCGGAACATTCTTGACGATGCCTTCTAGCTCGAGGCGAAGGAGTGTCTCGCGAATTGGGGTCCTGCTTACCTGCAGCCTCTTGGCGAGGTTTTCCTCATTGATTTTTTGCCCTGGCTTTATCTCTCTGAAAATAATCAATTTTTTGAGGACATCGTAGATCTGATCTCTCAAATTGGGACGTGGCAGCAGCTGTTCCATGGGGTCTAGCTCATCTTGAAGATACATAAAAAGCGCCTCCTCTTTTACACCAGTGGTGAGGATCAAAATCACGCGATTGTGAGGTTTTGTATTTTGTATAATGTATATTGGATTATATTTTCAGGGATGTCAAGAAAAATTTTTCTGGTTATTGAAAAACCAGGGCCTGAACCTGCAAAACCCTAATCCTGTGGCCAAGCCCGTTGCTTATCGAGGGCCTATTCAACAGGCGGACGGGACAGATTTTTCCAGCGTTTTTTTGCCAGCACCCCATAGACCACCAGCAGAACAACAACAAAGACCACTTCAACGAACCTCATGGTCTTCTCAGGTAGGTCTGGATAGACGATAGGCAGCAAATAATGTTGAATAAAGGATTCCTTGTATCCTCTGTGACCAGCACCAAATCCATAGAGGTAATTTTCCAGGTAGGTCAGAGGGCAGTACCAACCGAAGATATTGATGATCAGTGAGAAGCTGAGTCCTCCCAGGTGAAAAAAGGCGATCTTTGGCCACCTCCACACGAGGATTATTCCAAACACTATGAACAGGATCCATAGAAAATGAAGCAGGACAGTTATATCGGCAAGCATACCAATCATCTTTATGCGGAACCGATGGCCCTCAGCAGTCTTTTCACGTCGCCAAGATTCTCCTGTATCTCTTTTGGTTTGAGTTCCAGGGTGATCGTCCTCTGATAACCGATCTGTTTGAGCCTTCGGAAGATGCCGTCAAAGTCAATCATCCCTTCACCCACAGGCAGATGGAGGTCGTCAGACACCGAATTCCCGCCGCGATTATCGTGGATATGGACATGCTTGATTCGTTCCGGATAACGATCCAGGAACCCGAATGCAGTATTTTCCCTTCCAAGAAGCTGTGCATGTCCTAGATCCAGGGTCAAGTTCAGAAGAGGCAGGGCCTTAAAGGCCTCTGATAGATGGGAGGCGGTTTCACTCAGGTTTTCTAGACAAACCATGATTTCTATCTCTTTGGCCCTCTCGATAAGTCTTCCCAGGAGCCCGATCTTATATGCAATTAAGTCCGGGAGTACAAATCGGGGATCTAGCCAGAGATGGACGGTGAGGAGCCTCATATCCAGTTCCGGCATTATGGAGAGGATATGGATTAGCTTGGGGAGGTAGATCCTTTCAAGGCCTTCCATATCGTTTGGGTCACCTTCCCTTGGTCCATGGCAGAGATAATAGAAGCCAAGCCCCTCTTTGGCCTCCTGAAGCCCGTCCTTGAGTTCAACGAATCGTTCGAGATCTGGAACCGGGATTTCCGCAAACTGGAGACCGAGCTGCTTCAGACACTCCACATCACCAAGACTACGGGCAGTACCTCCCAGATGGATCAGATCCCCCACGTATCACCTACCTCTAATAATTAAACATCCCGTCTTCATAAATCACGACCCTCTTCCCTGTTTTCAGGTAGGCCGTAACGGTCTTTTTCTCTGTGTTCACAAGGTCCCAGTGAAGGGCCGAATCGTTGAAGCCCAGTTTGTT
>CAYVMN010000194.1:0-8319 GCA_964452575.1 uncultured Desulfobacteraceae bacterium
ACGTCCCTATGAAGAGCCCTCTCCCCTGCCTGGCAGAAACTGTATTTAAAGGTAAAGGGGCGTGCCACAGGCTGTGAAGAATTTGGTTACGTCCTTTGGAAAAAAGACCCTCGCGGTCCTCCCTTCGGGCCGGAGGCGGCCTTCCTTTCAAAGCGCTAAAGTATTACTTCCCTTGACCTCTAGCATTGAAGAAGTTACATTGTACCCGCCCGAAAAATGATGGCTGCAACTCATTTATATGGTCTGCTTGGGCATCACGTGAAACCTGAAGACGCCCAGATATGAGTGATTTTTCAGTTATTATAGTCAACTATAACACGGCCGACTTCCTCAGGAGATGCCTTAATTCCCTTGGCTCTCAAGGGGATATCAGGGTCCGAGCGATTGTGGTTGACAATGCCTCTCATGACCACAGCCAGGATGTCGTAAGAGGCGAATTCCCGCAGGTGAAGCTTATAGCCAATGACCGGAACCTTGGGTTTGCCCGGGCGAACAATCAGGCCTTAAGGTCCTGCAGATCCAAATATGTCTATTTCTTGAATCCTGACACCGAGGTGCAAAAGGGCGCACTCGGCGCCATATTAGAGTTCATGGATTCCCATCCTAAGGTGGGCCTTGCAGGTACTCGAATTATTAACCCGGACGGATCATCACAACCTTCAGTGGGGACCCGCTATCCGGGTCAGAAGCACGCAAAAGAGGAGTTGAGAGGCCTCGATACGGGCATCGCTTGGGTCTTGGGGGCCTCAATGATAGCAAGACGGGCGCTTTTTGAGGATCTGGGCGGTTTTGACGAGAGGTTTCATCTCTACGGGGAAGAACAGGATCTCTGTCTGAGGGCAAGAAAGGCGGGATGGGCTATTGGGTATATCCCGCATGCGGTGGTGGTTCACTGGGCCGGGCAAAGTGAGCGGGACACCAGGCCGGTAGAGATATGGAAAAAGAAATTTGAGGCAGAACTCGTTTTCTACGAAAAACACTATACCAGACGGACCATCCGGGCAATAAAGAGGGCCAACCTCGTCCAGGCCTTGTGGAGGCTGGCTACATTAAGGCTCACCCTCCCCTTTACCCGCGATAGGGAGAATTCCCTCAGAAAGCTGGACAAGTATAGGCTTGCCCTTAGGGTCTTCCACCTCTGAGGACAATCAGGCCCTGTTACGTGCCTTAAAGGTTGGCATGAAGATCGCTGTAGTGATTCCAAAGTATGGCCATGTAGGAGGGGCCGAAGGCTTTGCCTATCAGCTCACAGAGAGGTTGGCCTGGCGTAACGGTCTTGAGATCCACATATTTGCCAACAAATGGCTTCCGGGCAAGGCCCCTGTCAAATTCCATCATATCCCCATAATCACCTTCCCGCGGTTTATGAGGCAGCCGAGTTTTGCATATTTTTCAAAAAAGCGGATCTGCCCTCATGATTTCGATATGGTCCACAGCCATGATCGGATCTTCCGTATGGATCTATTCACCATGCACGGCATCCCTCACAAGACCTGGATCAGAAAGGCTAGAGGGAAGCGGCTCAGTCTCTATGACAGGTCTGTTGCCTGGGTGGAAGAAAGGGGACTCAATGGACCATCTAAGCCTATGGTCCTGCCCGTTTCCTCCCTTGTCAGAGATGAGCTCTTACGGCTCTATGATATCCCGGAATCAAGAATCCGTATAATCCACCCTGGCGTTTCAATGGATCGGTTTTCTGCCCTCGACCGGGAGGTCTGCAGACGGGAAATCCGAGGACGTCATGCCATCTCCCAGGATGACATAATCGCCTTGTTTGTGGGCATGAATTTCGAGATCAAACGTCTGGGGCTCGTCCTGGAAGGAATTGCCGGGATTGCCGGGAAAGGCAATAAAGGCCGCAACCTCAGGGTATTTGTGGTAGGGAAGGGAAAAAGGGAGCGATATCTGACTATGGCCCGCGACCTAGGAATCCTTGAACGGGTTGTCTTTGCAGGCATCACCCGTGAAGTAGAGAAATATTATCTGGCAAGCGACATATTTGTTATGCCATCGGTATTCGACACCTTCGGGATGACGGTTCTGGAGGCCATGGCGGCCGGCCTGCCGGTTGTTATTACCGAGAGGGTCGGGGCCAAGGACCTCGTAGAGTCAGGCGTACATGGTTTTGTCCTTGGAAAATCCCCTTCCGCCCCTGAAATCAGTGAAAGACTTGCCTTTCTAATGGATAAAGACGCCCGCACGAAAATGGGAAGGCGCGCCCGAGAGGTAGCACTAGGGCATACATGGGATAGGGTCGCGGATCAGATGGCAGATATGTATCACATGGTCGCCAATGGAAAGAGTAAAGGTTCACAGGTTCTGGGTTCACCATTCAAGGTTAGGGGTCAGGGACAAACATGCTGACCTTGTCAAGTAACGTCCGATGGCCCTTCAATTTCCAGGTCTAAAGTGACGAACGCTTGCGCCTCTCATGTGAATATGTCTCAAGAATCGATGCCGGGGACAAAAACACAACCCTAAACCCCTGAACCTTTGAACCCTTGAACGGTTACTGGAAAGACTGGTGAGACGAACAGCTTGACTATGCCCCAAACTTTACTAGAATGGGCAGACCTTGGGGTTTATCCTATTACCTGGAGCGTATAGTGAGAAGTCAATTCCTGCCATTTTCACGTCCATCCATCACGGAGGAAGACATTGCTGCTGTTGGTGATGTACTTCGATCAGGGTGGATCACTACAGGATCAAGGACTGCCGACTTTGAACGAGAATTCTGTCGGTATGTTGGTTGCGCCGGAGCGGTTGCCCTTTCATCGGCCTCGGCCGGAATGCACCTATCGCTCAAGGCCCTAGGAATCGGACCTGGGGACGAGGTAATTACGCCTTCCATGACGTGGGTTTCAACCGTTAATCTGACCGTCCTGGCTGGGGCTGTTCCGGTTTTTTGCGATATAGACAAGGATACACTGATGGTATCCATCGAGTTCGTGGAAAACTGCCTTTCCCCCAAGACCAAGTTGATTGTCCCCGTACACTTTGCCGGCGCCTCAGTCCATATGGACCCCATCCGGAAGCTGGCTGATAAAAGGGCAATCCCTGTGATAGAAGATGCGGCCCATGCCCTGGGTACGCATTATTTGGGGCAACCTGTAGGGAGAAAGGGGATCTCCATCTTCTCCTTTCACCCCATAAAAAACATCACTACCGGCGAAGGGGGCATGTTCTGCTCTGAGGATGAGGATCTTATCGAGCGTATCAAGCGGTTGAAATTCCACGGGCTCGGCGTGGATGCTTACGACCGGCACACGCAGGGCCGCTCTCCGCAGGCCGAGGTCTTAGAACCGGGCTATAAATACAACATGATCGACATCTCGGCCGCCCTCGGACTCAGGCAGCTGGCCAGAGTCAACGAATTGAATAAGAAGAGGACCGAACTGGCAATGAGATACAAGGAACGCCTATCCGAGATAGAGGAAATCATACCCATTTCTGATCCGCCCCATACAACAAGGCACGCCTGGCATTTATTAGTCGTACGCCTGGACATAGATAAGGCCTCGATCAGCCGAGACGATTTTATGCACGAACTACAACAGAGAAACATAGGTACGGGTCTTCATTTCCGCGCTGTCCACCTCCAGAAGTATTACACTGAAACAATGGGCACCCACTACGGCATGCTGCCGAATACAGAGTGGAATTCTGACCGCATTTGTTCTCTCCCCCTATTTCCTGATATGACCATTGATGACGTAGATGACGTGATAGAGACAGTAAAAGAGGTCCTGAAACGCAGGGCGTGAAGGGAAATGGCCAGAGAATGACATCCAAGAAACTTCCGAATTCGGAATTCGGAATTCGGAATTCGGAAATAACAATTAAGCAAGCCACAACCCATACGGAGCGGAGGGCCTTGGCAGCCGGAAATCCCGCTCCGCACTCTGCACTCCGCACTCCGCACTCTCTTATATCCTTGGTCATTCCTGTATTCAATGAAGAGCAAAATCTGGAAGAGCTGATTCAGCGTTGTCTGGATGTGTGTGGGAGCATGAGCAATCCATTCGAGATCATCCTCGTAGATGATGGGAGCAGTGACAGATCGCGAGAGATGATCACGCAGGCCGCAGAGAAGTGCTCTGGTAATGTAATCGGGATGCTCTTGAATAGAAATTATGGACAACATGCCGCGGTTATTGCAGGCTTCGGAGAAACAAGAGGTGATATCATCGTTACCCTGGACGCAGATCTCCAAAATCCACCCGAGGAGATCCCTAGGCTTGTCCGGAAGGCAGAGGAAGGATTTGATGTGGTTGGGAGCGTCAGGGTGCCCAGGCACGATAGTCTTTTCCGAAGGGCTGCCTCTTTTATTGTCAATAAGACAGTGCAGAAATCTACCGGGGTACGGATGCATGACTACGGCTGCATGCTAAGGGCCTACCGGCGTCATATAGTAAAGGCCATGCTTGAATGCCCCGAGCGAAGCACCTTTATACCCATACTTGCCAACACCTTTGCCCGGCAGACGACCGAAATCGATGTGCGCCATGAAAAGCGCTCCTCCGGCGGTTCCAAGTATGGGCTCTGGAAGCTGATTAACCTCCAGTTTGACCTCCTGACAAGTATGACGACATTCCCGGTGAGGCTTCTCAGTGTCATTGGGGGAATCATATCGACCCTTGGGATAGGATTCGGGATATTCCTCTTCGCAATGCGACTGATTCGTGGCCCTGACTGGGCAGCAGAGGGTGTATTCACGCTATTTGCTATCCTCTTTATCTTTATAGGCGCCCAGTTTCTGGGAATGGGTCTTCTCGGCGAGTATATCGGCCGCATATACCATGATGTGCGGGCGCGTCCCCGATATTTTGTTGAGCGTATTGTGGGAAGAAGCAATCTTAACGAGGGGGGGCAGTAGGCGGTAAGCAGTAAGCAGCTGAGGACCAAAAGAATCTGCTCACTGCCCACTGCTTTCTGCTTACTGTTAAAAGAGGACCTCTTTATGAAAGCCATAGTCTTGGCGTATCATAATATCGGCTGCGTCGGCATGAAGGCCTTGTTGCGCCACGGATTCCAAGTCCTCTGTGTATTCACACACAGGGATGATCCACAGGAGACCATCTGGTTTGGTTCTGTTGCAGAGCTTGCCGCATCGAAGAATATTCCTGTCTTTGCCCCTGATGATATCAATCATCCCATATGGGTTCGAAAGATAAGGGAACTTCAACCTGATATCATCTTCTCCTTTTATTACCGGAACATAGTGAGACGGCCTATACTGGAGATCCCCCCTTCAGGATGCCTTAACCTGCACGGTTCCCTCCTGCCCAGGTATCGAGGAAGATGCCCGATCAACTGGGTCCTCCTAAAGGGTGAAAAGGAAACGGGCGTGACCTTGCATTACATGACCATTCGGCCTGATGCCGGAGATATTGTCTGCCAAGAAAAGATCCTAATCTCTGAGGATGACACAGCCCGGACACTCCATGAAAAAATGGCAGATGCATCTTCTGGGATGCTTGACCAGATCCTCCCGCAAATCATTGAGGGAAATGCCCCCCGCATCCCCCAGGACCACTCCAGGGCCACATATTACGGGGGACGGCGACCCGAAGATGGAGAAATAGACTGGAATGGAACTGCAAAGGAAGTGAGGAATCTCATTAGGGCGGTTTCACACCCATATCCAGGGGCCTTCAGTCATGTAGGGGCGACGAAATGCCTTTTCTGGCAGGTCACGGATTTACCCGAAGGCGGAGAGGCTCAAAGTCCGGGTACCGTTGTCTCTACCAATCCCCTTATTATCGCATGCGGAGAAGGGATGGCGCAGGTGGATTTCGGCCAGGCCGAGGGAGGGCTGTATATGGCCGGCACCCAGATTGCCCATGAGCTCGGCCTCACCGAAGGCATGAGGTTTGGACCTCGCATAACAACCCAACTGGAGGCGGTGAGGAAAAAGAGGGTCCTTATCTTGGGTGTTGACGGCTTCATAGGCAATGCCCTCAGCGAACGGCTCCTGCAGAGCGGTAAATATGAGGTCCACGGAATGGACCTCAGGTCCGAATCCATTAAGCGGCTCCTGGATAAACCTGGATTTTATTTTGATGAGGGCGATATCTCCATCCACCGCGAATGGATCGAGTATCACGTCACAAAGTGCGACATCGTAATTCCACTGGTCGCCATTGCCACACCCATTGAATATACCCGAAACCCCATCAGGGTCTTTGAACTGGATTTTGAAGAAAACCTCAGGGTCGTGCGGTATTGTCTCAAATACAACAAGCGGATTGTCTTTCCTTCATCCTCCGAGGTTTACGGGATGTGCCAAGACGATGAGTTTGATGAAGATAGATCCAATTTGGTATTGGGACCCGTACAGAAAGAAAGGTGGATCTATTCCTGTTGCAAGCAGCTCTTAGACAGGGTCATCTGGGCCTTTGGAGAAAAGGCCGGATTGCAGTTTACGCTTTTCAGGCCATTTAATTGGATTGGGCCGAGGCTAGACAGCCTCACATCGGCCCGCATCGGGAGTTCACGAGCAATCACCCAGCTCATTCTGAACCTAGTTGAAGGCACGCCGATCCTGCTCATAGACTCTGGAGACCAGAAGCGCTGTTTCACAGACGTCTCGGACGGTATAGAGTGTCTCTACAGGATAATAGAAAATAAAGATGGCCTTTGCAATGGACGAATCATCAATATCGGCAACCCTGATAACGAGGCCAGCATCAAGGAACTGGCAGAGCTCTTGGTCGCAAAGTTCTATCAGCACCCCTTAAGGTCAAGATTCCCCCCCTTTGCAGGTTTCCGCGAGACGGAAAGCCGGTCTTATTACGGCCCAGGATACCAGGACATTGAACACAGGAAACCGAGCATCCGTAATGCCCAACGCCTTCTCGGCTGGACCCCCTTTGTCGGACTTGAAGAGTCGGTGGAGAGGACCCTTGATTTCTTTCTCAGAGAGGCCTTAGGTTCTGAAGACTTCCAGGTCTCCAAAGGGTAAATAATGGGCGCTAGGCGGTGGGCGGTGGGGAGCAGGCAGTAAAGAGGAAAGATCAAGTTCTCCTATGAAGATAGGCCTCAGGATCGATGTGGACAGCCTAAGGGGCACCAGAAATGGTGTCCCGAACCTATGCGAGGTCCTGAACGCCCATTCAATAAAGGCCTCATTCTTTTTTTCTGTGGGTCCCGATAATATGGGCCGACACATCTGGCGCATGGTCCGGCCTTCCTTCTTATGGAAGATGTTGAGAACCAGGGCGCCAAGCCTGTACGGATGGGACATCTTGCTCAGGGGCACCTTTGGGCAAGGCCCCATCATAGGTGAAACCCTTGGCCCCATAATACGTTCCGTTGCAGACGCAGGACACGAAGTGGGCCTCCATGCATGGGATCACCACGCGTGGCAGGCCCACATAGATCAAATGGACGGAGATACAATATACCAACATATCAGAAAAGGCGTTAAATCGCTCACCCGGATCTTGGACCGACCTATTACATGTTCGGCATCTCCCGCCTGGAGATGTAACGATCGGGTGCTCCTGGAAAAGGAACGGTTTCCATTTGCATATAACAGCGACTGTAGGGGAGAATGGATATTCTACCCGGTTGTCCGGGAAGAAGTCTTGGGTCAGCCTCAAATTCCGGTCACTCTCCCCACCTATGATGAGGTTATTGGGGCCGGGGGAATAGACAATAGCAATTATAACGACCATATCCTTTCACTCATCAAGCCGGACCGGCTCAACGTCCTTGCCATCCACGCCGAGGTCGAAGGCATTACCCTCAGCGGAATGTTCGAGGCCTTCCTGATTATCGCAAAATCAAAGGGGGCATCTTTTGTACCTTTGGAGAAGCTCCTCAGAGATTTCCCCGCCATTGCCCCTGGGGCCATCGTCCCTAAGCGGGTCAAGGGGCGCGAGGGCTGGGTCTCCTTTCAGGCCCCCGCCAAATCCCCTGTACACGGACATTGATAATGCGGAAGCTCTCTATTGTACCATTAGGGCTCTTTGCCCTGATCTATATCGTGCCCCTTGGTATGCGGCCCCTGACCATCCCCGACGAAACCCGCTATGCCGAGATACCGAGGGAGATGATAGCCTCAGGGGACTGGGTCGTACCCCATCTCAATGGGATACGTTATTTTGAAAAGCCTGTCCTTGGCTACTGGCTTAACGCCGCAAGCATAGCCCTTTTCGGTGAAAACAGCCTTGCCGTTCGTCTTCCCTCGGCTATAGCAGCTGGGCTCTCTGCGATGATGCTTTTTTTTCTGGGCAGAAGGTTTAGCGGGGGGCATCGAAGAGGCACCTTTGCAGCAGCGGTATTTCTCACCTTCCCTTTTGTCTTCGCCACCGC
>CAYVMN010000195.1:0-8257 GCA_964452575.1 uncultured Desulfobacteraceae bacterium
TTGAAGGTGGGGTTTTTTTCACTGGCTATCTCTAGTACCCTCATCCCTCATTTCAGCTCTAAGTGCCGAGTTAACGGGAAATGCCTTTGAGCCATTCCGCCATCTCCTCTTCAGGCAGGTGTTTGATGTTAAAGAAGAACAAGAAGATGTCGCGAAATCTCCTAATCAGGTTCGGATCTCTTAGGGCCTCGGCCATTGGCAGTCTGTCTCTTGGGTCATAGAAATCCTTGAGCCTCAGGAATAGATCACAGGCAAAGGCAGACCGGTCATCCTGAAGACGCTCCTTACAAGAGAGAATATCCAGCAAGGCCAGGAGAGGTTTTAGATATGGACCAAGCATGTTGTAATTATAGTAATAGACCTCCCTTTCCGATTTGTATTCCCGGGGAGCAAACCTTTCAATTTTCTGAATCACCTCGTAGGTAGGGCCCTTTTTATCCATCCTGGTCTGCCGCCTCCTACCAAAAAAGATATCCGTTATCATGGGTCTTCCCCTCCTCCAGGCACACCCCTCATTTCCATCCGTTATAGTAGGCCCTTGACCACCCCCTTTACCCCCATGTCAAAAAAAATGACCGTAAGGCCCAGAGCCGCTTGCAACATCGCGGTTTATCAACCCCTGTTTGGAGAGGGCATTCGTGCGCTTACAGACTGTAGGATCTGAGTCAAAAAAAAGGCTGCCCCAGCGACTAGGATTATCGTAGCCCCTGAGGTAAAGTCGTAGTTGTATGAAAGCCAGAGCCCGACAAAGGTAAAGAGGATACCAAACAGAGACGAAAGCACCATCATTTTCCCTAGGGATCTTGTGTACTTCTCTGCAATGTAAGGAGGTATGGTGAGAAGGGCGATAACCAGGATCAGGCCAACCACCCTTATAATCATCACTACGGAAAGCGCCGTCATCCCCAGCAGCAGGAAGTATAAGAACCTAACAGGGACTCCCACAACAAAGGCGAACTCCTCATCATAGCTCATGGCAAGGAACTCTCTGTAGAAGGCCAGTATGATCACCAAGACCACCGCGTCCAGGAGAAGCATAAACCAGAGATCTGCGCTGGCGACTGATAGGATGCTCCCAAAGAGATAGCTCATTGGATCCACGTTATACCCTGGGCTGAGATCAATAAAGATGATTCCAAGGGCCATGCCAACCGCCCATAGCACCCCGATAATGGTATCTGCCCTCTGTTTGGATTTCAAACTGACTGCACCCATAATCATAGATACGGCAATAGAAAAGGAAGCTGCTCCCAGGGCAGGTGAGAAACCCATATAAAGCGCCAACCCGATACCTCCATAGGCGGAGTGGGCGATACCCCCCGAGAGGAAAACGATCCGGTTGGCCACCACAAGGGATCCGATGATTCCGCACGAGATACTGACCAGGACTCCGGCGAGCAGGGCATTTCTCATGAACTCAAACTGTAAGGCATCCCACATCTTACTCCTCCTCGTGGGCAGGCAGCACCCGGTGAGGCAGCCCATGGGCAACCAGATCTACCGGACACTGATAGGCCATATCGATCATCTCCGGGGTAATCTCCCCTCCCCTATGAAATGTCATTGTGCGGTTCACACATGCGACGGACTTGACGTATCGGGATATCACACCGATATCATGGGTAACCACCAGGATGGTCACCTCCTTATTCAACTCTCTCAGGAATTCAAAGAGGTCTGTCTCGAATGCAGGATCAATACCCGCCGTGGGTTCGTCAAGGAAAAGGATCTCCGGATCCGTTGCCAGGGCCCTGGCAATAAAGACCCTCTGCCTTTGCCCACCGGAGACACTCCCAATGGGCATTGCGCGTTGATCCCACATCCCTACTTTCTTTAAGACCTCCTCCGCCTTCACCAGGTCCTTGCGTGAATGCCACCCCCAGAGGCGTGATTGGTATAGCCTCCCCATCAACACGATCTCCAGGACCGAAATCGGAAATGTGTTATTGAAATCCGTCCCCTGAGGCATATACCCTACCCGGTGTTTGGCATTGTGGGGCGTTTCACCCAATACCTTTATCACCCCTCCCTGCGGCTTCAATATTCCCAGCAGGAGCTTCAGCAGGGTTGTCTTTCCGCCGCCGTTAGGCCCGAGTATCCCCAAGAAATCTCCCTGTGCTACGGAGAAAGTAACCCCCTCAAGTATGGGGGTACCGTCATAGGAAAATCGCAGGTCTTTTACATCGATTGCAATTGCGCTCATCAGTGTCTGGGATTAATCCTTGACCCTCTCAAATAGTCTGAGGTTTTGATTTAGCTTTGATAGACGTGATGACAGGGTTTCAACCTTCTCTTTAACACCGGCCACTACATCTGCCGGCGCCTTTTTCAGGAAGTCATCATTAGTCAGTTTTTTCTTCGAAATTTCAATATACTTCTCGATTTTGTTGATCTCTTTTCTCAATCTTTTTCGCTCCTCTCCAAAGTCAAGGAGGCCCTTTAGTAGGACGTGAACCGATGTCTGGCCAGCGATTGCAGTCGCAGATCCCCCTGGTTTGGGTGTACCGGCCTCAAAAAAGACTTCATCAACCCTGGCCAGGGTCTTGATATGGTCCAGATTGGAGCGCAGGACGTCCGCTTCTCGATCGTCAGGGGCATCAATAATGATGCTGAGCTTTTTGGAAGGGGCAATGTCCATTTCGCCGCGTATATTGCGGATTCCGGTGATGATAGCCATAAGTAGCCTCATTTCCCAGGACGACTCCTCATCTCGCATGAAATCAGAGCCCCCCGGGAACCTGGTCGTCATTATGCTTCCCCCGCTCCCAGCGAGATTCTGCCATATCTCTTCCGTGACAAACGGCATGAAGGGATGAAGGAGCTTCAAGGCAGCAAAGAGTGCATCCTTCACGCTTGCCTTCAAGGATCTTTTTGTGGCCTCGTCTTGTCCATAGAGCCCCTGTTTGGCCATCTCCAGGAACCAGTCACATAACTCATGCCATATGAACTGATAGCAAAGGCCTGCCGCTTCATTGAATCGATAGTCTTCCAGGGCCTTGGCTACTTCCTCGCTCACCTGAGCCAGGCGGGTGTAGATCCAACGTTCGGGGAGGGTAAGGGCCTTCTCGCCTCGTTTCCCGTCCTCTTTATTGTCCATGTTCATCTGGACGAATCGTGCTGCATTCCATATCTTGTTTACAAAGTGCCGGTAGCCCATGATCCTCTCTTCCGATAGTCTGATATCCCTTCCTTGGGCTGCAAGGGCCGCCAGGGTAAAGCGGAAGGCGTCTGTCCCGAATTCATCCATCACCTCAAGGGGATCGATAACGTTCCCTTTCGACTTGCTCATCTTTTTGCCTTCTGCGTCCCTAACCAGGGCGTGAATATAGACCTCCCTGAAAGGCACATCTCCCTTGAAATGGATTCCCATCATCATCATCCTGGCAACCCAGAAAAACAGTATGTCAAAGCCGGTAACAAGGACCGAAGTGGGGTAAAAGGTATCAAGTTCATCGGTCGAGTCTGGCCACCCAAGGGTTGTAAATGGCCACAAGGCCGAACTGAACCATGTGTCAAGGACATCTGTTTCCTGTACAAGTTTGCAACTTCCACATGCCCGGCAGCATTCGGGTTCTTCCTTGGCCACATGGAGCTCTCCACATTCCTCGCAATACCAGGCAGGGATCCGATGGCCCCACCAGATCTGCCTTGAGACACACCAGTCCTTTATATTCCTCATCCATTCGTAATAGACCTCTTCCCAGTTAGAGGGATGTATCCTGGTCTTTCCTTCTTTGACCGCCTGGCTTGCCTTTTCAGCCAGTGGACCCACCTTCACAAACCACTGTTTTGAGAGGATGGGTTCAATCATGGTCTTGCACCTGTAGCAATGCCCCACTGCGTGTTTGTAAGGCTCTATTCTTTCAAGCAAATTGGCCTGCTTAAGATCACCCAGAATCCTTTCACGGCACTCAAACCTATCCATTCCTTGATAGGGGCCGGCCAGTTCATTCATCCTTCCCTGATCGTCGATCACCCTGATTCTTTCAAGATCATGTGTATTGCCGATTTCAAAGTCATTGGGGTCGTGGGCAGGGGTGATCTTCAAGGCGCCGGTTCCAAATTCCGTATCCACGTAGCTGTCAAATATGATCGGGATCGGCTTTCTTAGTACAGGGAGGAGGACGTATACCCCGGATAGGGATCTATAACGTCTGTCAGTCGGGTTTACGGCAACTGCCGTATCTCCGAGGAGGGTTTCGGGACGGGTAGTTGCAACCACCAAATGACCCTTCCCATTCTCAAAAGGATAGCGGATGTAATAGAGCTGACTCTCTATATCCTCGTGCTCAACCTCAAGGTCGGCCAGGGCAGTCTGACACCTGGGACACCAATTGGTAATATAGTCCCCTCTGTAAATGAGCCCCTCCTCATAAAGCCGAACAAAGACCTCCCTCACCGCCCTGGAAAGCCCCTCGTCCATAGTGAATCTTTCCCTGCTCCAGTCGCAGGAACAGCCCAGCCTCTTTAACTGATTGATAATCAGTCCGCCATATTTTCTTCTCCACTCCCAGACAAGTTCCAGGAATCTCTCCCGCCCAACCCTGTGGCGGTCAGTTCCTTGTAAGGCGAGGGCCTTTTCCACCACATTCTGGGTGGCAATACCTGCATGGTCCGTACCGGGCTGCCACAAGACGTTGAGGCCCTTCATCCTCTTGTATCGGCATAGGATATCTTGCAGGGTATTATTCAGCGCGTGTCCCATATGGAGAGACCCTGTGACATTGGGGGGAGGGATTACAATGCAAAACGGTTCCTTCTTAGAACGTCCTTCCGCACGAAAAAGCCCATTTTTTTCCCAGAATTCGTACCACTTCTGTTCAACCTCATGGGGGTCATAACTCTTGGCAATGATCGCTCTTTCCATTTATCAACCACTCCTGAAAATAAAGTTGCAGCATTTAAAGGTTTACCTTAGCAGGACAGGACAATTCCTTCAAGGGGATTGCCATTTGGCCTTGCGCCTTCCACCATTACAACCAAAAAAAAGGGGGGTTGCCCTATATATCCCAACCCCCTGAACTCTCTTGAAGTCTCTAGACGGTAATCTCGGGGAATCGCTTTGCCCCGATCCAGTAAGTGAACTCTAGCGCAAAGTCGGGGTCTACTCCCGTGGCAGCTCGAGGCTCTGTCTCAATTCGTCAATTGCCTCTTTGATCACCTTATCCGCAACCCTTGCCATCGTCTCCCTGCTAACCCTCTCCACCACATCTCCAACCACTCGGGTTATGATGGCTTCAATCCTCTCCTCAGAGATCCCGATAGAGTCTTGTGTGACTTGTCTTTCCTCAACAGGCTTATTCTCGTCCAGTAAAAACTCAAAATCATCTAATCCCGAAACTTCAACGCCTCTTTGCTTATCCCCTTTCTCGACAATATCGGTGAGTTCTATGACCTCCCCTTCCGAGGCAAAGGCATTGCTTTCCTTTTCAGCGTCCTCGTCCAACAATTGGTCAAGCTCGAGGTCAGGAAAAGCTTCTTCCCCCTTTTTCTGTCCTTTCAGAACCTTGTCTTCCTTATCCATTACTACGCCTCACATTCCCTGCCTTGTTGCAAAATATAAGGATTTTTTACTGATAACATGGGATTTCCATATTGTCAATATAGTGACATTTTGGGCCATGACGACAACGACAAGGCCAGGTCCTCTTGTTCTCCTCTTAGCCCAAAGCGGAATCTTCTCAATTCAGGAGCAGCTCTCGCCGCACGCTTGACCTGTCTCTATGAATCTGTTAATAATAAAAAGAGGGCGATTAGCTCAGGTGGATAGAGCGTTGGTCTCCGGAACCAGAGGTCGCGCGTTCGAGTCGCGCATCGCCCGCCATAATAAAATCAACGGGTTAGGCAGTGTTGCTTAACCCCTTTACTGCAACACTCCTTAGAACCAAGTCCTTCTATCCACGTCTATTCTATGGCGATATGGATCAATTAAGGCCTTTCAGGGCCCTAATCCGCCTTGGCCTAATTTGATCTTAAATAACGATTTTTGGAGCGTCTTGAGTTAAAGCGGTGCCCAAACCGGTCTAACTTGATGAAATCCAGAGACATATTCCACCCAAAGAATTGCACGTTTCTTGCGTATCCATTGTCATGTGGCTCCTTTATTAGCCCTACACCCCTCTTCTCAGTCTCAAAGAACCTTGGAAGATTAAGACCAATGATTTGCGCCGCCCAGGGAACATACGCCCAACGCTTCATTCTGGATGAGCCCAAGCATTTGACCATCCTTGGGGGATGGGACCAGTCATTCGCTTTTCAGTCATCAAATACAATCATCAGATCCTTCACCATTGGAGCAGGGGTGACGGTCCAGAGCAGTGCTGCAGTCACCCTCAGGGCACCAGCAGTAAGCCTCCAGGCCGGCTTCCACGCAGAAAACGGTGCGGCAGTGAGGATAAGGAAGGAGTGAACAGGGTTCGTAACTGGATACGGGCAGAGTTGAATCAAAGGGTGTCATGCGATCAAAAGGTGTAATTGCCGTCATTCTCACGTGTTGCTGGATATGGGTTTTCGGTGCCCTGGCAGGTGCGGTCAGTTTCCTAAAAGGTCCCTATATGATCACCCGCGGTGTCAATACGGAAATGTCGGTTCTCTGGCAGACAGATGAAACCCCACTGACCTCGGAGATAGAGTGGGGAGAGACCCTGTCTTACGGATCTAGATCTGGCGCACTAACAGAATCTGGAAGTGGAGACAACCAACACCAGTTCATGTACACCATCTCCGGGCTGGCTCCAGGCACACGTTACTACTATCGGGTCAGCATCGATTCAGAAGAAGTAACAGGGTCTTTCTTGACAGGACCGCAGGCATCATCTTCGGTAACCCTTTACGGGTATGGCGATACCCGTGGATATCCCACTGAACATGATATGGTGGCTGGTGCGCTGATGGCTGACGTGGATGCAGACCCAAGGAATCGCCAGACCCTATTACTTCACTCAGGGGATTGGGTCTATGATGGCGATTTGGAGTACAATTGGACAGTTGAGTATTTCAACAGGTCGCACCTTAATAGCCTCAATTTAATGTCGCATATGGCGATAATGGGCTGCAGGGGAAACCATGAAAATGGCGCAACCCTCTTTCGAAAGTACTGGCTCTACGATCACCAGGATCCTACCGGCTGCTACTATTCCTTTGACTATGGCCCGGTTCACGTCACAGTATTGGACCAATACGTTTCGTTTTTGCCAGGAAGTACACAATATATCTGGCTTGAGAACGACCTGGCAAACGCAAACAGGCCATGGAAGTTCGTGGTCCTCCATGAGCCCCTCTGGAGTGCGGGTAGCGAGAACACAGACGCACAGCTATACCTCGGGCCCCTATTCGAACAACATGCTGTGGCGGTAGTCCATGCCGGTCACAATCACTTCTACTCGAGATGCGAAATGAACAATGTCCAGCACATTACCTCAGGGGGCGGGGGAGCACCCCTCCATACACCGGACCCTACCAAGCCCTATGTTATGACTGCCGAACAAGCCTACAATTTTATTCGATATACGATATCGGACGAAAAATTGACAGGAACAGTGGTCCGATGTGACGGGAGCTTGATAGAGAGTTTTGAGATAGACAAACCGGGGTTTGTCTGCCCGGCTGTTTACCCGGCCCAACAAGTCGGCACCCTGCAAAGATCAGATCTTGACGAGGCATCAGGTATTGCCGCAAGCAGAAAAAACCCTGGTATTTTGTGGCTCCACAACGATTACCCCGGTGCTCACCCGGAGGACGCTGCCAAGATCTATGCCATGAATGCCAGCGGGACCATTGTTGGAACATACACCATATCGGTAAACCCTGGTGTACGGGATCCAGAAGACATCGCAATTGGGCCTGGTCCACTAAACGGGGAGGCAAATCCGGCAGCAGGGCATTACATCTATTGGGGCGACATTGGCGATAATGGGAACCAATACTCAGAGACCTGGATTAAACGGATCCCTGAACCAGTGGTCGATCCAAGGCAGGAACCGGTAGATATCACGATTGGTACTGAAGACGGAGTGGATGTTATCAGATTGCAGTACCCCTCGGGTGACAATGCCCCCTCTCACAAAGATTCTGAAACCCTCTTGGTGGACCCCTTGAGCGGCGACATATACATAGTAACAAAGAGAATGTATCCTAATAAGGTCTATAAGGCAGCCTACCCCCAATCTACATCCGCTCTCACAACCATGGAATATGTTGCAGCCCTCCCAACTGGGACCGGATTGAATTCCATCACAGGAGGGGATATTTCCTCAGA
>CAYVMN010000196.1:0-8221 GCA_964452575.1 uncultured Desulfobacteraceae bacterium
ATGCCGTCCTTTACGTCCTTTGGAAAAAAGACCCTCGCGGTCCCCTGCCTTTCTTGCAAAAGGCTTGTTGCCTAAAATCTTGGTTTATGAGGTGAGCATGGAAGAGACGATAAGACTGGATGAAAAAGACGGGATCGCCTTCGTGACCCTAAACCGGCCCAAGGCCTATAATGCATTTGACCTTCCCATGGTGCAGTTACTGGCAGACCATCTTGTTAAGGTGGCCTCAGACCCATCGTTATCAGGTGTGGTGATCTCGGGGGAGGGGAGGGCATTCTGTGCTGGTGGCGATCTGAAATGGGCAAAGGGCTACGGCAAGAACCTTGGAGCGGCCTTTCACGAGCTGGCCGGACGGTTTCACCAGGCCATTTTGGAGATACGGAGAATGCCCAAGCCGGTTGTGGCGGCAATTAACGGCGCAGCTGCAGGAGGGGGTTTTTCCCTGGCCCTTGCCTGCGATTTCAGGATCATGGAGTCCTCAGCTACCCTCAGGCAGGCATACACCTCAAACGGTCTATGTATTGACGGAGGGGGGACCTTTACCCTGCCCAGACTGGTAGGGTGGGCGAGGGCAATGGAGATTGCCGCCTTTGATCAGGCCATCAGTGCGGAAAAGGCCTTTTCCTGGGGTATGGTAAACGAGGTGGTTGAGGATGGTGAGGCCTTAAAAAGGGCCGTTCAACTGGTGGAGGACTTGAAAAAGAGACCGCTGAGCTCTTTTGCTGCCTCGAAGAGACTGATTGCAGATTCCTTTGATACGAGTCTTGAGACCCAACTGGAGAAGGAGAGGGAGTTTCTCTCATGGTGCGCGAATCTTCCGGATGGAAGAGAGGGTATTGCGGCATTCGTGGAGAAGAGGAGCCCAAGCTTTAACAGAGCGACAGACGCGTAAACCTTCAATTTTTCGGCGAGTCCGTCAAGAACCATGTATAATAAGTACTTTGGCCTAATTGAAAGCCCGTTTGCCCTCACTCCTGACCCGCGTTTTCTTTTCTTGAGCCACCGTCACAAAGAGGCCTTGGCCCACCTCCTTTACGGGATGGGGGAAATGGGTAGTTTTGTGCTCCTTACCGGTGAGGTTGGAACAGGAAAGACCACCCTGTGCCGCAGCCTCCTGGAACAGGTCCCGGAAGGGGTAGAAGTGGCCCTGGTGCTGAACCCGAAACAGACGGCCCTGGAACTGGTAGGCTCTGTGTGTGACGAACTGGATGTATCGTATCCTGTGGGGACAGAGAGCCTTAAGGTATTGGTGGACCAGCTCAATCTGCATCTCCTAGAGACCCACTCAAGGGGTGGAAGGACAGTATTGATTATTGACGAGGCCCAAAATCTGAGCACCGATGTACTAGAACAGATACGTCTATTGACCAATCTTGAGACCACCAAGCAGAAGCTGTTACAGATACTCCTCATTGGACAGCCGGAACTTCAGGATATGATGGCTCGTCCGGAGCTACGGCAACTAGGCCAGCGAATCACCGCCCGCTACCACTTGACCCCCTTGCTGCCGAGCGAGACGTCTGCCTATGTGCAGCATAGATTAGAGGTGGTGGGGTGTAAGAGGGAGTTGTTTTCCAAGGCCGCCCTTCGCAAGGTGCATAGACTCTCCGGAGGAGTCCCGAGACTCATCAACATCATCTGCGATCGGGCCCTGCTGGGGGCCTATGCAAAAAAGCTCGATCGGATCGACCCCGGCCTGGTGCGCAGGTCCGCCTCTGAGGTGATGGGCCTGGGTCGGCAATCGCGTCACAGGTGGCTTATGAGGTCGGCCTTGGCGGTATTGGTGCTTATGCTCTTGGGGGCAGGCTGGAAATTCCTCCAGTGGCCTAATCTTCTTGGAGATGTCCTTGAGACTCGCAAGGGGACAAAGACGGCCAGCCAGGCACCGGTAATTAAGCGGAAAGCCAAGGATGTCTCCCCTGGGCCAAGGCCAGGGCCAAAGGAAACGAAAAAGGAGGGCGCACCGTCCAAGGACCTAGGAGCTGATGAAGCAAAAAAGGAGGCCATGGTGGCCTCCGAACCTGTCGCGAAGAAGGTCCCCCCGGAAGGCGTTGTTGTTGGACCGCCGAACATTGGCCGGTTGTTGCGGAGCGGGGGTATAAAGAGCGACCGGGAGACCGCGTTTTCGACCCTGTTCAGGAACTGGCATCTGGAATGGCCGGGTTCCTCCGCTATTCCTCCCTGTGAATATGCCCCAAAAGCGGGCCTGCGCTGTCTCAAGGGAAAAGGGACCTGGACAAGCCTTTGCCATCTAAATCGTCCTGCCGTCTTGGAATTGATCGATAAGGGCCAGGAGCGTCATTACGTGGTGGCCGCATTTCTGGAAGACGGAAATGTCACCTTGGACCTTGGCACTGAGCGGGTAACGGTGCCCCGTATTGATATAGAGCCCTACTGGTTCGGGGGCTTTACCATAGTCTGGAGATCGTTTCCCTCGGGTTCCATTTTGCTGAAGGAGGGGGATAAAGGTTCCGATGTCCTGTGGTTGAAGGCGCTATTGGACCGCGTGGAGGGGGTAACTCCTGGATCGGGAGGGAGACCTGTCGACCCATTGTTTGATGCTGACCTGAAAATGCGCGTGATGAACTTTCAGCGTAGCCATTCCGTAAGTCCCGATGGAATGGTGGGAGAGCAGACAATTATCCAATTAAATACGGCAATGAAGGATCCGTCCATACCTCTGTTATGCCGGAGCACTCAATAGCCGGGGAGCAGCTGGATGTCATTTATTCTTGATGCGCTCAAACGGGCCGAACGGGAGCGACGACTTGAACGGCCGCCTGATCTCAGGGCTGTCTACGAAGAGAGTGACCTTCCCCAGCGCAGTCGCTGGACGTGGTTCTCGGCAGCAGCGGCCTTCCTGGCAGGCGCAACGGTGGTGGCCTTGTTCCTCTTGCCAAAGGCCCCTCCTACTGAGGTAGGCCAGAGTAAGGAGCCTGCCGCTGAAGTTGGTTCTCATACCCCGGACAAAGAAAGGCCTCAGCTCCCTGCTGGAACAGTTCAACCCAATAGGCCCCCGCGCCCAAAGGACGTGCCCCGGCCGGCGAGGCCCATGGACAAGCAGGCAAAGGTTGTGCCGCCTGTTGCGGTAAAGCTCGCTTCTAAGGAGACGAAAAAGGCTGCCCCCATTACAAGACCCGAGGTGCCCACGCTACCAGAGGGCCCCGTGGATAGCGGGACCGAACCAGCGGTTTCTGAGAAGAAGGCCCTTGTTTCAGGGCCCACCGGGCCACCCCCCCCGAAACCGCCAGATGCCTCTACGCCCCAGGGAGTTGTTCTTAAAGAGACGGGTCCGTTAAAGCCGGCCGAACCGATGGGTGGGAAGGCATCGGATATTGCGCCGGCCCCCAGGTCCAAGGCCGAGGAGGAATCCCTCAGGAAATCTGTGGAGGCGGTCCCTTTGATCAAGGACCTTCCGCGCGAGATCCAGCAAAAGTTCGAAAAACTTGAAATCAATGTCCACAGCTACTCATTGGATCCGGCTGAGTGTCTGGTTTTCATCAACATGCGTAAGTATCGTGCAGGGGACCGGATCGGGGATAACGGCCTTGTGTTGAAAAAGATAATTCCTGATGGTGTCATCATTGACTATGGGGGAGGGCAGGCCAGGCTGATGGTCAGGTGATCAAGAATAAGCAAGGCCTCGTTATGCCTTGTCATAGTGGCTGAATTGCATGGTAAAGGTCCCCCGGCCCTGAGATAGGGATCTGATGGATGTCGAATAGCCGAACATCTTGGACAGGGGTATGCTGGCAGTTAAGACCTGGACCGGGCCTTTGCTCAAGATCTGCTCGATCTTTCCCTGCCTGGCATTTAGGTCGCTGATCACCTCACCTGTGAATTCTTCCGGAACCAGGATTTCGGCCTTCATGATCGGTTCGAGAAGGAGGGGGCTGGCCTTCTGGCAGGCATTCTTAAAGGCCATGGTGGCAGCCACCTTGAATGCCATTTGGTCGGAAAAGGGCTCTTTTATCCGGACATTTAAGAGACTCGCCTGCACATCAATCACCGGGTAGCCCATAAGGACCCCACTGGTCTGAGCCTCCGAGATACCCTGTGTGATGGCCGCAAGAAATCCTTCCGTCAGTTCGGGGCTCTCGCACCTGTCAACAAAGCGGTTCCCTGTACCCCTCAGCAGGGGCGAGACCTCTAACCTGACCCCGGCAAAATGCTGTTCCCCTGCAATTTCCCGCTGGAAGACCTCCTCGTGCTCTACTGCCCCTGCCACCGTCTCCCGGTACACGACCTGCGGTTTTCCCTGGTTGCTTTCCACGAAGAACTCGCGCCTGAGCCGCCCTAATATGATCTCGAGATGCAATTCACCCATACCAGAAATCACGATTTGCCCGGTTTCTTCATCAATCCTGAACTTGAATGTGGGGTCCTCATCCCCCAGTTTGCTCAGGCCATCCAGCAGCCTGTCGTGATCCTGTACCTTCTTGGGCTCTACGGCGATGGTAATGACAGGCTCGTTAAATTGCATGGACTCAAGCAGAATGGGGTTTTCTTCCGAGCATAGGGTGTCGCCGGTGGTGGTAACCTTAAGACCCATGGCTGCCACTATGTCTCCTGCCGAGGTCCAATCTATACGTTCTCTCTTGTTGGAATGCATCTTGAGGAGTCTGGCCAGCTTTTCTTTGGCCTTTTTCCCAGGATTGTAAACGAGGTCACCCGTCTTGGCTGTCCCTGAATAGATGCGGAGATATGTCATTTTCCTCCCCTGATCCATGATGACCTTGAAGGCGAGGGCTGAAAACGGTCCATTGGCATCTGCAGGACGGGAGGCCTTTTTCCCTGATGAAGGTATAAGGCCGTCAATCGGTGGAATGTCAACGGGAGAGGGAAGGTAATTAACGATCCCGTCCAAGAGGGGCTGTATGCCCTTGTTCTTTAAGGCCGAACCGCATAAGATCGGCACCAGTTGTAGCCTCATGGTTGCCTCCCGTATGGCCTTATTCAGTTCCTGGACCTCTATTTCTTCCTCTCCGAGATATTTTTCCATGATTTTATCGTCTTTGTCGGCGAGGGTTTCCAGGAGCAAGTCCCTGTATCGGGAGGCCCCAGCAATCAGCTCAGAGGGCACCGGTATTTCATCGTATTCAGAACCAAGGGTCTCATCTTTCCACAGGATTGCCTTCATCTTGACAAGGTCAATAACTCCCTTGAAGCTGTCCTCAAGCCCCCAGGGAATCTGGAGGACGAGAGGGACCGCCCCGAGACGCTCCTTGATCATCTCAACGGCCCTGGGAAAGTCCGCTCCCACTCTATCCATCTTGTTTATGAAGGCTATCTTCGGTACCTTATACCTGTCTGCCTGATGCCACACCGTCTCAGATTGCGGTTCAACACCCCCTACGGCGCAGAAGACACCTATTGCCCCGTCCAGGACCCGCAGGGACCGCTCCACTTCGATGGTGAAATCCACATGACCGGGGGTGTCGATGATGTTAATCGTATGACCGAGCCAATCACATGAGGTTACCGCGGAGGTAATGGTGATGCCCCTCTCCTTCTCTTCCAACATCCAGTCCATCGTGGCCTCACCATCGTGGACCTCGCCCATTTTGTGAACGCGACCAGTGTAAAAGAGGATACGTTCTGTTACAGTAGTCTTACCCGCGTCAATGTGGGCGATGATGCCGATATTTCGGGTTCTCGTAAGCTTTTTTTTTGCAGGGGGCATGTTGCTGACCTTCAAGGCCTGATCGTAAAAAAATTCAGAGGCCCTTATATTATTTGCCTGCGTTCTATTGATTCGCGCGCAAATCTAAGGTATCTTATTTCCGCTGTCAAGCCGTTAGACCCGTGGTTTTTGAGGGAAATGGGGGTGATCACGATGGAATTGAGAAGGGCTGATCTGGCAGGTGCCTGGTATCCAGGTAGAGAGGCAGCCTGCCGCAAGGCCATTGAGGAGTTTTCCTCTGCAAGTCGCCCATGCCCGGGCCATGCCGGTAAGGCAGTGGGTGGAATTCTCCCCCATGCTGGATGGGCCTATTCAGGCAGGATTGCCTGTAACGTGATCATGTGCCTGAGAAGCGGCAGTCAACCTGACACATGCATAATATTTGGGCACCATCTGCACACGGGAAGTGGCAATCTCATAATGAAAAAGGGGCGATGGGATACTCCCCTGGGACAGGTGGAGGTGGATTCAGGGATAACGGAAAGGTTGGTGGAGGAATTCCGCTTTGGTGAGGAAACCGCATCTCATTACCAGCAAGACAACACCATCGAGGTTCAACTGCCATTCATTAAGTATTTTTTCCCTGAAACCAGGATCGTCCCCATCGGGCTTCCACCCAGGGCTGCCTCACTGGAGATCGCGAGGAGGGCCGCCCGGATATCGGAGGAAATGGGCAAAAGGGCCGTGGTGCTGGGCTCGACAGACCTAACGCACTACGGCTATAATTATGGATATACTCCCAAAGGGGTTGGTAAAGAGGCTGTTCAGTGGGTGAGGAACGTAAATGACAGGCGGGCAATAGACCTGATGATAGAGATGGACCCTGAGGGGCTAATGGCGGAGGCACTGACTAATTACAATGTCTGCTGTTCAGGGGCTGCCAGCGCTGCCATTACGGCTGCCAAAGAACTGGGGGCCGGGAGGGGGGAGGAAGTCGATTACTTTACCAGTTATGACATCAGGCCTGACAGCAGCTTTGTCGGCTATGTGGGGGTCGTCTTCTACAGGTAAGATCAACAGAATTTGATTTTTTTTGAAGGAATTGCTATGTTCCCCGGGGCTCCGGGATTGTGACGTTGTTGGGGTTTGTTCCAATTTCTCAAGCACTGGATCAAAGGCGAGACATTCTCCCATCGAACAGGTAAGGATTTATAAGGGAAGTTTCATATGGGGCGCGAAAGGATTAAGATTGATTTTCTGATCCACGACCTCAAGGTCCCCATTGCAGTGATTGAGGCAGGGATCATGTCATTGCTAAACAGGCAAGAGAAATATGGCTCCCTTACAGAACAGCAGGAAAAGGTCTTGAAGAGGGCCTTACGGAATAACAACGTCATTAAGGCACTGGTCAATGATGCGCTGGAACTGGGAAAGTCCAGGCAAGGAATAATTAATCTAGCCAATTTCCGGCTTTCGAGGCTGATAGAAGGGGCTTTGGTTGAGATATTTGATTTGGCCCACTGCAATACCTCGGAAGAGATAAGACACTGCGTGGGATTGGGCGCGCTCAAAAGGCTGCTGGAGGAAAGAGGGGTTCAGCTCTTCATCGATGAGGGGTTGTGGTCCCAGGAGGTCTGTTTGGATGAGGCAAAGGTAAAACAGATCCTCAGGAACCTAATGAATAATGCCTTAAAATATCGAAAAGATCGCGTTGAACTGCTGGTCGAAAAGAGGGACGGATATCTGATTATTTCGGTAAAGGACGATGGGGAAGGAATACCATCCCTCTATCATGAGAAGATCTTTGAGAGCTATTTTCAGATAGATGCCTCTGAAAATTGCTGCGTCCGAGGACACGGACTGGGCCTGGCAGGGGTAATGGTGCTGGTTGAAGATATGGGTGGCAGGATATTTCTTGAAAGCGATGAAGGAAAGGGCGCGAAATTTTCGGTGGAGGTGCCCCTAAGGGGCATTAGATAGTCTTTTGTAAGGCCGGTCCTCTCTTGAAGCCGTGATTCGGCTACATGATTTCTTGCAGTTCTTCTTTGGTGGTGCGGTAGGTCTCGTCAAATTCCTTCCAGAAATCCCTATGTTCCTTTTTCCAGTCAGGTCCGAATTTGTCGTCAAAAAACGGCTCCAGCCTGTCAAACCAGGCCCTGTGCTTTTCTATCCCCATGGCGCGGGCCTCAAGTATGTCGGCCAGGTAAGTGTGTATCTCGGAGATCTTGTCCTTGGGCACATAGGATTCGGCCCCACATTTGACAGACCTTACCAGATTATCAGGGCTGAGGGCATGGGCCGTAAGCATCAAAGCGGGAATTCCCTTTTTTCGGGTCAGTTCCAGAAGGTCATAACCCCTTACTCCCATAATATCAAGGATCGCTATGTCATATATGTTCTTATCCAGGAATTTCCGGGCTGCTTCAAAGTTGGGGGCTTTATCGATCAAACACATGTCAAGCAGCTCTTCCAGCGTTTCCAATATATCCGGTTCATCGTCCACGATCAGGATCTTCTTCCCTTTCAGTATATCACCCATATGAGGACCTCCCTTGCCCGGTTTCGGTTGCATGGAATACTAACTGGACAGGTATCTAG
>CAYVMN010000197.1:0-8193 GCA_964452575.1 uncultured Desulfobacteraceae bacterium
CCAGAGGCTGGGAAGAATTTGGGTTACGTCCTTTGGAAAAAAGACCCTCACGGTCCTCTTAGTGCTCAGTGTTTTCAAAACGCTAAAGTGTTACAACCGGAGGGCAACAGATGGGCAATTCAAAAAAGGGTTCTAATAATGACTGGGGACCGGAGGTTGAGGAACTTCGCCTCCGCGAGTTCTTTGCATCTCAGATGGGTGGGCCTGATAGTCTGGGGCGTCAAAGGGCTGCCGGGCGATTGAATGTCAGAGAGCGAATAGACAGGCTCCTTGATGATAGCTCATTCCATGAGACAGGCGCCATAACCGGTATTCCGACTCATGAGGGAGAGCGTCTCGTCAAACTCTTTCCTTCCAATTTCATTATGGGTACCGGCAGGATTGAGGGTCGGCGTGTGGTGCTGGGATGCGACGATTTCACTATTCGAGGGGGGGCCGCAGATGCTGCAATCGGTCGAAAGGCCTCCTATGCAGAGAGAATGGCATTGCATCTGCGTCTGCCTATGATACGACTGGTGGAAGGGACCGGAGGAGGCGGGAGCGTTAAGATTTTGGAGATAATAGATCGCACATATGTGCCATACAATCCTGCCATGGAGGTAATGGAGGAGCTTCTTTCAACCGTACCGGTAGTGAGCGCCGCTCTCGGACCGGTAGCCGGGCTTGGTGCTGCTCGGGTAGTTTTCTCCCACTTCTCGGTCATGCCCAGAAAAACGGCCCAACTCTTTGTTGCAGGCCCTCCCCTCGTGGAACCTGCTATAGGAAAGGAGGTTAGCAAGGAGGAACTTGGTGGCTCACATATCCACGCCCGCGGCTCCGGGGCCGTGGACAATGAGGTTGGCTCAGAAGAAGAGGCCTTTGATCATATCCGACGGTTTCTTTCCTTCCTCCCGGATTCGGTTTATGAAATGCCGCCCGTCATTGACCCAATCGACCCACCTGATCGTCGAGAGGATGAACTGATCAAAATCATTCCAAAAAACAAACGGCGCCCATATGCTGTGCGCCGAATCCTCGACCTGGTACTCGATAGAGGAAGCTTTTTCGAGATTGCAAAGATGCAAGGCCGCTCAGTCGTCACTGGTCTGGCCCGTCTATCAGGACGTCCAATAGGTGTGATAGCCAACGACCCGGTCTTCCTCGGTGGGGCCATCGACGCACTTGCCTCTAACAAGATGGTGCGCTTCATAGATATGTGCGATACGTTCCACCTGCCGGTGGTCAATTTTGTTGATAATCCTGGATTTATGATCGGGGTGGAGGCTGAGAAGCAAGGAACAATCCGCGCTGGGGCTCGTTATATATTTGCCGTGTATCAGGCTACTGTGCCGTGGTGCTCCATCATTCTGAGGCGGGTGTTTGGGGTTGCGGGCGCGTCCCATGGTAATCATTCGCGGCTCAATCTGCGCTATGCGTGGCCCTCAGGGGACTGGGGATCTCTGCCCCTGGAAGGAGGAGTCCAGGCGGCCTACAAGCGTCAGATAGAGGCCTCCGAGGACCCTGAGGCCCTCAGGAATGAGATTGAGCAACGTCTCTCGAAAATGACGTCCCCATTTCTTACGGCAGAGGTGTTTGGCATTGAGGAAATCATTGATCCTCGGGATACAAGGCCCCTTCTATGTGAATGGATTGAGACGGCTTACCGATTATTACCCAGTGAGCTGGGCCCTAAGAGGCGAGGAATGCGGCCATGATGCTGTTTGCTGGTTACTCGTTAGTGGATTCTGGATATGTACAGAGGTCTTGGTTTGCGGCACGCACGCGCTTCCCTAACTACTCGATTTGCGAACCCCCTTGATTAACCTAATTCCTCTTCTCCTAAGTGCCCGATTGAGGATCTCGATGGTTCTTCTTTCGATTTCCTCCCACGAAACCGAGGGGTTCTTTTTCATCCGGACCTCACTGGGTTTGATATAGAGCTCCTCAACCCCCGGGATGGCCATAATCTCCCTCACAACCATTTCCCCAATAGTACCCAGGCCTTTAAGGAGTTCCTCAGAGTCTTCATTGAGGGATCCCTTGAAGTGTTCCACCCTATACGTCGATATCTCAATTGGGGTCAGGAATGACCTTATTACCGGATTGGGATGTCTGTAGACCACCACCCGGGGCTCGCCCATGACCCTTTCCTTCTACCTCCCTATGGGGATGATGTAAAGTGCATTCTCATTTGCCCCGAATTTCATAACAGACTTTACCTCGTCGTCCCTAAAGGCCCCGATCATTACACTGCCGAGACCCAAGGAAATGGCCTGTAGGCTAACGTTTTGGCCGATGTGACCCACTTCGATCCAGCTATATCTTATACCCCTTTCCCCATATTTGGATGTGATCCGCCTATAGACAGCGGACAATACCAGCACTAGAGGTGCGGTCCTTATCGAGCCCTGGCCCAATGAGGCCTTGCAGAGCTCTCCCCTGACATCCCCTTGCTGTATCATACGTAGTTCGTGTTCGCTGGGGATGTATCTATAGACCCCGGGGAAAAGTTGCCTCACATTTCCCACTACAATATAGGTCTCAAGCGGGTAAAGGGCACCAGCGGAAGGCGCGGTTCGATAGCCCCTTGGGTTTGTAATTCCCTGGGCCGACCACAGGAGCTGTGATGTCTCATCAAGTGTCAAGGATTCATCCCGAAAAGTCCTAACCGATCGCCTCCTGAGGAGGGCGTTTTCTAAGGATATCTTGCCATCATACCGTGGCGCAGGAAGTTTTCTTACCTCTTTATACTCACTTATGACCATAACCCGTATCTCCCTAAGAAGGGCTTGGTCCTCAGGAGGAAGCAAATGGGGAATCGAAAACCAGTCTTGCCTCCCCATAGACCCGTACGCTCTCTCCAAGGGGCTCCATTCTGAGATGACCCATTTCATCAAAGAGTCGCGCCCTTATCTTGGTCAGGTCTCCATTGGGATAATTCTCTGTGGCAATCTCCAGAAGTGTTGCCCCCGACGAGAGGAGGATACGGGACCCGCCTGGAACCGGCTGGTGAACACAGCCACCAGGATTTTCTCGGATCCCGTTCTCATACAATTCCACCAGGCACACCCCATTTCTATCTAGTAACCTTGCCGAGATGTGGGGGGCTTTTTCACCGGGCAGAATCAGGTCGGCCAGAAAGAAAAAATCTTTTTGAGAATTTGGATTGCCAACCAAAAATCCTGGGGTCAAGACATCGTTGACCAGATAATTATGGTAGGCACTGATGGTGCTTTCCCGGTATTGAATCATGATCTCCTGTGCCTCTATACATGTTCTCAACGATTCGGTACGACCATCGGCTAGGAGGATTAGACGGACGTTCTCCCTTATACCCGTTTTCGAAGGGCCTCTAGCAGCAAAGGGAGCAGGGTGGCGGCATCGCCTACCAGCCCGAGGTCGGCTATCTTGAAGATAGGCGCACTAGGGTCCCGGTTGATGGCAATAATTGTCTCAGCCCCTTGGATTCCGGTGGTGTATTGCAAGGCCCCGGAAGTCCCGATAGAGATCAAAAGCTTGGGCCTTACATTCTTGCCCGTTTGACCCAGAAGTCTGTCTTCATCAGCCCATCCTGCGCGAACAACAGGTCTTGTGGCCCCCACATCCCCTCCCAGAAGCCCTGCCAGTTCGGAGAGCAATCCGAATAGCTCCTTTGAACCCAGCCCTCTCCCCCCTGCTACCACCACCGGGGCATCCTCCAGCCTGATGTCGTGTGTCTGTTGAGGCCGTCTCCTCATCCTCTTTAGGCGCACCTCAGGGAGAGGGCCTATCTCAGGATATATGATATGGCCCAGTGTATTGGGATCGTGCGGGAGTTCATGAAAAACCCCGGGATGAACTGTGGCCATCTGGGGCCTGTGGTTAGGTGTCACCACCTCGGCCAGAAGTTCACCCCCAAAGGAAGGTGTCGTCTGGACAAGAAGCCCTGTCTCCTTGTCCACGTCAAGGGCCACACAATCGGCACTCAGCCCTGTGTGAAGTCGCTTGGCAAGTCTCGGAAAAAACTCTCTACCAAAGGAGGTGGCCCCTGCAAGTAGGACCTGAGGTCGAAAGGCTTCGACCCAGCCAGCCAGGACTGAGGTGTATGTTTCCACCTGATATTCCGTAAGCCCCGGGTGCTCAGCGGCCACTACCACATCTGCACCGTGGGCCACATATTCCATAGCATACTGATAGACCTGGTGACCCAGCACGACCACTGAAAGCCCTTTGCCGAGCTCCTTTGCTAGCTCCTTTCCCTTTGCAATAAGCTGCAAGGTGACACGGTTTTGGAAGTAATTCCTGTAGTCACCAAAGATCCACACCCCCTCAAAGACCTTATTCCTTTCCATCTTCCTCGTCCAAAATACTTAGGGCCTCAAGCCTTCGTAGTAGATGGGTAAGCAGGGTCTGCGGAGGGCCCTCTACAATTTCGCCATTCCCCCTGGGAGGGGGTACCCGAAGCCTCCGCACTCGAGTGGCTGACCCTTCGAATCCCACCTCGTCTTTCCTCAAGCCAAGATCATCAATGGACCATCGGAGTATGTCTTTGGTTGAAAAGGCTGCTTCCAAGGCCCCCAGGGGCAAATCCCTTACAGGGCAAAGCCCCCCTGCTACAGTCAAAAGGACCGGTAAAGTCACCCTTATTGTCTCCAAAAAGCCGTCACTCAGCCGCTTCACCACCAAATCTTTACCTTCCACATGGATCTCGTTTACCCCACATACCTGCGGAAGTCCCAACTCCTCGGCAATCTGAGGTCCGACATGCCCGGTGTCACTATCAGTTGTCTGCATTCCGCAGAGTATCATATCTGGAAAAGGGTCGAGCCTTCCAATTGCCTTTGAAAGCACGTGTGACGTTGCAAGGGTGTCAGCCCCGGCAAAGGCGGGATCTGTCAATAGTAAAGCCCGATCGGCACCCGCCGCCAAGGCCTCTCTGAGGGCCACTTCACTTTGGGGCGGCCCCATTGTGATTATACTGACGTGCCCTCCGATCTTCTGGCGTAATTCCAGGGCCGCTTCCATGGCGACATAGTCCAACGGATTGATGACACTTTCCACCCCTTCCCGAATAATGGTCATCCTTTCCCGATCCATTCGCACGGTAGGTACATCAGGAACCTGTTTGATACAAACCACAATTTCCATCCCTGATCCTGCCCTTCTCCTCTACCTATAGACTTCAAGATAAAGATCTTGGTAATAGTTTAGTGCTTTGGGAGCAGTGATGAGTCGCATGACCGCCAGGGTCTTTTTTCCAAAGGACGTAAAAGACGGCATCACTTCATAGAACGGCAGTGAGGTCTTTAAACTCGTTACGGAACAGCCCCATAAGAGGATGCCCCTATGAAGAGCCCTCTCCCCTGCCTGGCAGAAACTGTATTTAAAGGTAAGGGGGCGTGCCACAGGCTGTGAAGAATTTGGGTTACGTCCTTTGGAAAAAAGACCCTGGCGGTCGCCTGCCTTTCTTTCAAAATGCTCATCTTAAGTGCCATATCCCTGTAATAAGGCCCGTGCAATGACCATGCGCTGCACCTCTGAGGTGCCCTCGTAGATCTCGCAAACCTTTGCATCTCTGTAGAATCGCTCGATGGGATAGGCCTTGCTGTATCCGTATCCTCCATGGATCTGGACACCAATACGCGCGGCGTCTACGGCTACTTCACTGGCATAGACCTTTGACATGGCCGATTCCTTTGTATAGCTTTTCCTCTTTTCCTTTAGGTCACACGCTCGGTAAATAAGAAGACGGGCCGCTTCGATACGTGTCCCAATCTCGGCCAAGAAACCTTGGATTGCCCCAAAATCGGATATTGACTGACCGAATTGATGACGCTCCTTGGCGTACCTGATTGAGACATCCAAAGAGGCCTGAGCAATCCCCAGGGCCTGGGCAGCGATACCTAACCGCCCCCCACAAAGGGTCGAGAGGGCTATCTTAAGGCCTCCCCCCTCATCTCCCAGCCGATTCTCCAGCGGGACATGGCAATCACGGAAAGAAATGGGGCATACGGGATTTCCCCGCATGCCCATAAGATCCTCAATTTGGCCCTTCTCGAGCCCTTTCCTCTCTGATTCCACAATAAAGACACTAAATTCCTTGCCCTTTTCAACTTGTATGGTCTTGGCAAATATCAAGTTGATGCCCGAGATCCCACCGTTTGTGACAAAGATCTTGTTACCATTTAAGACATATTCTTCCCCGTCACGTATTGCACTGGTCTCAAGGGCAGAGGCATCTGACCCGGCATTCGGCTCAGTGAGGCAGAAGGTGCCGATCTTCTCTCCTCTTGCCAAAGGGATCAGGAAACGCTGCCGTTGCTCTTCATTCCCGAAAAAATATAGTGGGGAGACAGAGACACTGTTATGAACAGAAATACACAGCCCCACGGCCGCGTTTGCCTTTGATATCTCCTCAATCACGATGGCTGCACTTACGCTGTCAAGCCCAGCCCCCCCATATGTGGCAGGGATTTCCAGACCGAAATACTGAAGCTCGGCCATTTCTTCGGCAATATCCAGGGGAAAATGTCCTGTCCTGTCCATCTCGACAGCTGCAGGGGCAAGTCTCCTCTCGGCGAACTTCCTTACGCTCCTGCGGATCGCTGCCTGTTTCATGGTTGGTTCTAAGTGCATGGACTCCAAAAGTCTCAATAAAGAGAAGGTCTTTTCCTCCTTTGTTGTCTACCCATGATCAGGCCGAAAACCAGACCAACGAAAAGGACCAAGGCCCCGGTGAGGAACCACTCGTTCCTATGGGAAGACCTCAAGATCTCATTCTCTTTGGCCAATCTCTCTGCGGTCTCTTCCGCCTCCTTTAGTAAACTGTTTGTCGATTCATACTTCTTTTTCAGCCCTAAGAAACCGGCAGCCCCATCTCTCAGAGCCTTATAGTTCTCCTGGAGTTCGTCTAGGGACGTCTTGTTATCCTGTAATCTCTGCGCAAGCTCCTTTTCTCTGCTGGAGGCCACTTTCCAATCCTTTCCAAGGCGAGTAAGGTTTTCCTTTAAGAGAGAATTTTCCTTCTTTAGGGATATTGCCTGAATTTTCCACGGTACCTCTGTGGTCAGAAAACGGCTCAAGACCCAGCCCTCGAAGTTCTTGCCTCCGGGACCCACGAGACGGACCTGACTCCAACCGGAATCGGACCCCAGGATCTCCACAGGCTGATCCTGCTCAAGCATTGTGACTATACCTTGGCCAACGGCTGGCCCATTACGTAGGGTCATCTTAGATGTATTTGTCACATAGGCCTGCTCGGCCCGCCCTGCATGGGATATCAGTGTCAGGCCTAGGCTCATACAAAGGATCAGGATCTTTTTCATCTTCTCTCCCTTACGACTATCATTTATCCTAACCACCTTTCTTATTACCTTTTTCCTTCTTCACCACCCGAATATCGGTTATCCTTGTATGAGGATATTGACCCATCTCATCCTTCTCAAGGTATTTGACCATGTCCCAGACGGTGTTTAGGGCCATAGAGACACCCACAAGGGCCTCCATCTCGACACCAGTGCGTGCCTGGGCCTTCACAAGACATGTGGCCTCAATGGAATCCTTGAGGGTACAGAAAGTGATCTGTACCATGTCCAGCGCGATCTGATGGCAATGGGGGACCAGGAGGTGGGTCTGCTTTGCCGCATTCATGCCAGCGATTTCTGCAACCAGGAGTGGATTGCCCTTCTTTATCTCATTGTCCTTGACCTTCTGGATCGTATCCGCAGAAATCAGGATCTTTCCCGCGGCCTCAGCATAACGTCTGATGATCGGCTTTTCGGTAACGTCCACCATGGCCATACGATTTTCCCCTTACCAGAGAATTTCCTTTTTTTCCGTTGCTTCTTCCTTAATCCGATTTACCGTGTCCATGAGTACAGGAAACACGTGCTCCCGAGTGTCTCCCCCCACCACAACGGCCATTATATCATCTCCAACATCAAGATGCCCTTCAGAGGTATTAATCAATACCTCAAAAATGCCTTCAATCTTCTTGCTTTCAAAGGCTATTTTCTCGAGGGAATTGTGGTCAAACCTTATTACGATTCCTTTCACCTTTTCTCCCTTAAGAGAGGTCTCCCTTACTATGCCCAAATGGCTGGCAATCATCCCCATCTTCGGGTATTCAGGGTGGCCTTTAAGGGCTTGAATCATCTTATTTAAGTCCATAGTAGCTCTCCTAATTTGACTTCGTAAAGATATTTCTTGCTTTTTCATTAAAAAAATAGTAGACAA
>CAYVMN010000198.1:0-8104 GCA_964452575.1 uncultured Desulfobacteraceae bacterium
CATAGCAAAGCTTGGACCATCCCGTCCTGCGGGAAGGTTTAAGGGGTTAATTAAAAATCAATAAGATTGCTCGTGATGGTCAGGTCCGACCCACGACAGGCGAGATTGGGATTGTAAGGCGCGACCTAGCCCCGCTTCAACTGTTGGCTACCATTCATATCCTACACCTCTATGTCATCTATCATCAATATCTTACATCTATGATAGCATGAATAGAGGGACGTTGTTGGTGAGCTTGACTTATAAGCTGACATTAGATATGTTATTGAAAAAGATTTCTGGAACGAGGTTGATCCAAAATGCCCCGTGAAGCGCGAGTTAGATGCCCCTGGGACCGTTCGCTTGGTGGCTGGAGCGCGGCATTATCTATTTGGAAAGATAACGAAAGGCCCTTAACGGATGAGCAGGTTTCGAGGAGCGGAGAATTTGTTGAAAAGGTTATCAAAGAAGCGGATAAAAAGGTCCAATACCAGGTTTATGGAGCCCAGTTGAAGGGACGGATCAAGGAGGCAATTGAAAAGGCATGTCGTAAAGGGGTCCTCTAAGTAGTAAAATAATTTGATATTGAGTGTTCTTGGCAGTATATTGCGGCCATGCCCAGCAAAGCTCGATTAGATACCCCCGGCCTCTTGTATCATGTCATGATAAGAGGAATAGAACGCCGTGAGATATTCAACGATGATAAGGATCTTGAAGGTCTCATTGAACGGCTTTCTATTCTCCTGCCTGACACCAAGACCCGATGCTATGCATGGTCATTTTTATCGAATCATGCATTGTGTTGAGCTCAACATAACGCGTGATTGCTCATCAGTGCCTACCCATAGCAGGGCGCAACCATCTCCTGAGGCAGCTTGGAGAGTCGCTCAAGAAAATCCCCTTCTGTTTGATTCCTCGGATGAGAATATGGTGCAGGGCGCCGGGTGCCTGTCTGCTTGCGGACACGCTCAGGCAGGCATCAATGGGGGCTTGACGTGGCATATGAAAATGAGGATTATCCATTGAAAGTGGCACTGACCAATTGGCATCAATCATCATGCGAGAGGTAAGAAATGAAACTAATATTCATTCACGGCTCCGGAGGTTGTAAAGAATCCTGGCAATACCAGACCCAATACTTCACCGGCTCCGAGGCGATTGACTTGCCCGGTCACCCGGTGGGCGAGCCTTGTCCAACCATTGACGATTACTCGGAATGGCTGCACGCTTATTTAAACGAAATTGGATATACAAACCTGGTCATAGCCGGCCATTCTCTGGGCGGGGGAATTGCACTTCTATACGGTCTGAAATATCCTGAAAACGTAAAGGGGCTGATCTGCGTTGGTAGTGGTGCACGGCTTCGAGTCCATCCCATGTACTTGGATGGCCTTCAAAAAGCCATAGAAGCCCCGGACAATACTCAAGCCCCTATTGTTAGTAACTTGAGCCTTATCGACCCGGAACTGGCGGAGATCATAAACCGCCGGATTGAAGAAAACGGCCTTCCGGTAATGTTGAATGATCTTCGGGCTTGCGATAAATTTGATATAATGGGCAGGCTGACCGATATAGGTATCCCACTTTTAGCGGTCAGCGGCACGGAAGACGTCATGACCCCTCCCAAGTATTCGCAATACCTGGCCGATAATATGAGGAACGCCCGGGCAGTGATTATACAAGGGGGTACACACTTTGTTTTCGCGGAAAAGCCAGAAGAGGTCAACCGGGCGATTGAGGGTTTCTTAATAGAGCTTTAGCCTCTTTATCCGTTAGCAGAAGGCAGGCCAACAAATTTTAATAGGAATATATGACGTACACAAGATAATAAGTCTATAGGGGAAGTTGGTCATGGTAGACGGTATGCGCCTAGGATGAGCCGGGCACTGTGACACCCGACACCTCCTGGAGAAGGCCCAAAGAGCTTGTGGTGCTACCCAGGCGGCTTTTCCGAAAATATCCTTTTGAAGTCCCTCCGAAATGATTTGGGTATATCATTCTGATAGCCCCAGTAAGAGACTATAGCCCTGATCTGTTTCCTCTCCACAAGCCCACTATCCATCATCAATTTCATGAGCTCCAGTGTCTTGTATGTCTTAATTTCGAACTCCTCTGCGACCTCCAGCATTTCTGAATCATCAGTTACAACCGGGATTTTCAGCACATAGGCGTATGCCAGCCCAATGATATCCACTTCAGAAACGCTGAATTGACTATCTCTGGCAAACTCTCTGATGAAAAAAAGGCGTGGTTGATTTCCGAGCGCTGTCTCGGATTTGGAGAGAAACAGTCCTTTCTGTTATCGCCATACTCCTGTTGGCTGACCCAGAAGAATTTATTTTTCAGGGTTGCGCTCTTCTCATACTCTTCGTCCAATTCCTTTATGACGCCAAGGCAGTGTTTCTCTCTTCCAAAAGGGGTCTTCAATAGAGGGCGAATGCTCTGGGCAAGTCTGAAATAAGCACAGGAATCTACAATGATATTGCAGGAGGGCATTAGCAGAGTTCTTCATACAGGTATTGAGCATCTGCCAGCGGCAAATTGAGAAGACTCTGGATAAACCCGGCAGACTTCTTGTTATCTCTTAGAAATGATATCAATGCGTCAAAGAAGGGGCTCTGAAATACCTCCTTCGAGCAGGACATATATTCGGCGGCCGTAGGTTTCTTGTTTTCAAATAAATACTGCGAGACAATATGAAACTGCCTGTTAAAAACCGTCGTGGCCTTGTAGATTGCCTTATCCGTCTCAAGGTCGATTTCAGGTTTGCTTTTATATATCGCATACTTATTGATCTCATAGTAGACGGTCAGGGGTGAAACGACCAATTTTTCGGCGATTTCCTTTAGCCGATTGATCTGTTTGGGGATACTGCCCAGTTCCCGCATCCGAATATATTCGTTTTCGGCAGCCTCTTTGTTAATCAGAAGGGCTCCTGCAAAGCCGTCCGCAAAGTCCTCCGCGTCGTCGCCTTTCAGATCAGGGGATTTGACATGTCCCAACTCGTGCGCCATCCAGAACTTAAAATCATGTATCCTGCTGTCCAGGTTCAGATAGATCCACGTTGTCATGGTCTTGGGAAGATAAATGTGCAAGGCATTTTCATGCTGGTCTCTTGTACCCCAAAAAACCGGTATAATGACGGCATGATACTGATTGAAGAAAGATATGAGGCTCTGAAAAGAAATCTCCCCTCTCCCAATACCACCAATCTCTTTTCTTATCTCCTGGGTAAGTTGATGAAGATATTCATAATCCTGCTTTGGATCAATCAAAGAAGGAGGGCGAGAAAAATGGTCGAAGGGGAGATAAGGCACAAGCTTTTCCAAGAGAGAGCCCATGTATTTGGCGGACTCGATATAGTCCTTTGAAATTTTATGCCTGCCCTTCTTCCTGAAGGCGATGATCGGTTCATCCTCAGTCGGAATTCTTATCACAATTTCATCAAAAGAAAGTTCCAACAGTTTTGCGAGCCTCAAGAGTTTTTCAGGGCGAGGAAATTTTCCCTTTTTCATCCAGTTTGAAATAATTTGCCGGGAGACACCCAGTTCTGAGGCCAATTTCGCCTGAGTTAAACCCATTGAATCAAGTTTTTCGCTGATTTTCTTTATGTTTAATTCCTTATTGGGCCGTTTGCTTTGCATAATGTCTCCGGATATACAGAATCTGTTGATCAGGCATAAATAAACCTATCAAAGGCAGGATGGAACGACAGAAGATGTCAATAGACGGTTGAAATGAATTAGTTGGGTGGGACAGTAATCAATCTGTCAACTTTTGTCAACAAAAAAGATGGGCTGAGTAATCGTGCCTTGCAGCTTGCCGTGACCTAACTGTAAAGCAGCAAAGAGCCGGAGGTCGGCTCTAATGAATGTATTCTTTGCCGTCAGTACCCCCTCTCTTTCGCAAAGGGGGATTGAGGGAGATCTCTAACCTGATGCTATGCCGCTCTGGACCTTTTTGCAGGCCGGCGTGAAAGCCTTACCGCACACAGTTCACCGCACATGGTGCAGGTCTCTCTATCCGCACTCAGGCTCATCCTCTCACGTGCCCAGTCCGGATCGACGGCTTGAGACAGCATCCCGTCCCAGTTGAGGTCGCGACGATAGACGGACATCTGCCGGTCCCGATCCATCGCGCCCCGGATTCCCTTCGCAATGTCCGCGGAATGCCCGGCAATTCGCGCAGCAATCACTCCAGCTCGCACATCATCCCGATCGGGAATACACAGATGTTCCGCTGGCGTCACATAGCAGAGAAAATCAGCACCCGCAGCAGCGGCTATTGCCCCTCCAATGGCCCCAGTGATATGGTCGTAGCCCGGAGCGATATCGGTGGTCAGGGGGCCCAAGAGGTAAAAGGGGGCTCCGTCACAGAGGCGCTTTTCCATGATCACATTGGCCACCACCTGGTCCAAGGGCACATGGCCCGGCCCCTCTATCATCACCTGCACTCCCCGGGCACGGGCACGACGCGCCAGCTCTCCGAGCACGATGAGCTCCTCCACCTGGGGCCCATCGGTGGCATCCACCACAGTTCCGGGGCGGAACCCATCTCCCAGGCTAAGAGTCACATCATACGTGTGCGCGATGTCAAGGAGGGCATCAAAATCTTCGTAAAGGGGGTTTTCCTTATTGTTCTTTTCCATCCAGTGCATGAGAATGGACCCCCCCCGGCTTACCGACGGCATGAGCCGCTCGTAATAATCCAGCCGTCGAACCACACCCCTGGTCACACCGCAGTGAACCGTGATGTAATCGAGTCCTTCGGCACACTGCCTCTCAATACTCCTGAACAGCTCATCAGGGTCCATTTTACTAAGGGGCTGGCCTTCTTGCTGCAATCTGGTAGCCGGCGCATAGATCGGTACCGCGCCCACCATCACCGGAGAACGTTCCAGCACCATCCGTCTGATTTCACCAAAATCAGGGCCCGTGGAAAGATCCATGACCGAATCCGCCCCGGCCGATACGGCCGCCTCTAGTTTTTCAGTCTCGCGATCTATGCCGCTGCATGGTGCGCTGGTGCCGATGTTGGCATTGACTTTCGTTCGTAGCCCTTCCCCGATGGCCATGATCCGGTCAAACCGGCGACCCTTATTCTTCGGAAGAACCGCGCGTCCCGAGGCAATGAGCTCCCGCAGTTTTTCTGGGCCGATGTTTTCTGCGGCAGCGGCCTTTCCTATCTCGGGACTGACCTTACCCGCCCTGGCCATGTCTAACTGTGTCATTTTCATGTCTCCTAAAAAAATAAGACTGCTCTGAAGAGGAGCAGCCTCAGGTGATACAACCAATTCCGCGCCGATTCCTCCGCCAGCATTACCTGGTTCAGGTTCAGGGGTCTCTTCTCAGCCCTCCCCGGGCACCCCCTCGACCGCTATCTTCTCAGATATTTTAAGTCCGAATAGGTCCGTCTGTCAACCCGTGGTTCGATTTTATCTCCATCCAACCATTTCTGAAGAGGGTAGAACCCGGGGGAGATAAAAAGCCATGGGCAGAGCAGCCCGCTTCTGCCAGGTGATCTCAAATTAGCATAAGTCAAGGCCACTGAATCGACGACCATGGCGGAGGCCTCACAGTTGTTCCTTGAGACCTATCGTGAACGGACAGGGCGCGGTTTCCTCGTCTGTCGCCACGTGTCGCCTCGGCGATCGAGTATCACCTCCACGATCTCGGCAAAACCTTCTCCCCCGGCTCTCTTCGAGATAAAGGCAGGCCAGTGGGTAATTCGGTCTGCAAAGCGAAGGATGTTTTGCACCCCTGCGCTGCAGGGGAAGTACTGAAACATGGGCTCGTCATTGGGTGAATCACCACAAAAGATGAATCTCTCTTTATCGGCATCCAGGTTCAGGGTCCAGGGTTGTCTGAGCGGTCTTGGGCTGGGCCGCTTTCAGTTGGGCCAATGAGCGTTGGCTCAACCTCGACCAGGTTACAGTGAAAGGCACAGCTTCGCCCCATGTCTGTCAGGTTCTGGCTGGTCAACTGGTTAACCCCCCGGTTCATGGGCATAAAGCGCGGCCAGTAAAGTCCCTCTATCACTGTCAGGCCAGGGGAGGTGTCTTTCGTCAGTTGGGCGTAAAGATAACATTCGCCCCGGTCGTTATACACACGTACCAGGCCTTCATTTTCTACACCGCGGGCCGCAGCATCCAGCGGATGAATCATAATTGTTGGCCTGCCTGCCCGGTTGCGCAGATATTCGACCTCGTTAAAAGTAGAATTGAGGAACTGATGCCGGGGAGGAGTAATCATCTGGAGTCCAAACCGGCCTCTCCCCTCTTCGTCCAGGCTGGGTGTCCCGTCCGGAAGCGGGTCCATTCCCTTTTCAGCCATGGCCTGGGAATAGAACTCCACCTTGCCCGAAGGGGTCTTGAAACCTCCCGAGAAGCCGTCTCTCCCCACCTTGAGCCGCAGGGGCCTACATTGAGCCAATATCTCGAAGGTGATCCCTTCAAAGAACGGCGAGTCAGTCTTGAGCAGCTCCCTGATTGTCTGATCCTCGGTTCGATAAAAGCAGTCTTCTGTGAAAGAAAGGCGGCGCGCCAGTTCCTGAAAAATGGTCACGCTTGAACGGGTCTCTCCCAAGGGGGGAATGACAGGCCGGGCCATCTGAAGGTAGTAGTGTCCGTAGCTCCTGTAAAGGTCTGTTGATTCCAGGAATGTGGTCGTCGGTAAGACAATATCGGCGTAAAGGGCGGTCTCACTCAGGAGATGTTCATGCACCACAGTGAAAATGTCATCCCTCTCAAGTCCAGCGATCACCCGTCTCGAGTCCGGTGCCACCACTGCCGGATTGCTGTGGTACACATGCAGGGCCTTAACCGGCGGATCATTCAACTCGGTGAGGGCATGGCCCAACTGGACCATATTTATTGTTCTCACCCCGGCAGGGGCGAGGTCCTCTCGGAGTACTGCATCCTTGTTGAATGCAAAGGCCGGACTCGTTGAGCGGGTGATGCCGCCGCCCCTTTTTTGTGTAGCCCCCACCAATGCAGGCAGGAGGGCAATGGTCCTCGAGGCCATCCCGCCCCTGAGCTGGCGTGCCGGTCCCCACCCCGTCCTGATATACGGCGCACGCGCGCTCCCATAGTCCCTGGCCAGCTGCCGAATGTCCTGTCCGGGGACACCCGTTAACTTCTCAACAAGGGAGATGGGATATTCGTTCACCCTTTTTCTCAATTGCTCAAACCCCACTGTGTATTTAGAGATAAACTCCTGATCGAGAAGGTCCTCCTTGATAAGCACATTCATCATCCCGAGGGCCAGGGCAGCATCTGTCCCGGGTCTCAATTGCAGGTGCCGGTCGGCCTTCCGGGCGGTCCTGTTCCGGTAAGGGTCTATAACCACAATGGATGCCCCGCGGCTACGGGCCTCCAAAAAGAAAGGCCAGGCATGCATGTTGGTGGATATGGTATTGCTCCCCCAGATAATGATCAGGTCGGAATCCACCGTGCTTTCAATATCGGTGGTCGGAACCGCCCCAAGGCTCGCCTCAAAGCCGGCCTCAGCCGCAGCGCTACAGATGGTGCGATCCAGCTTGGAGGCCCCAAGCCTGTGAAAGAACGGGTGTCCCGCGTGAAATTGAAGCACGCCCATGGTTCCTGCGTAGGAGTAAGGAAGTATGGACTCCGCTCCGAAATCGGAGATGATATTCCGGTATTGGGATACAATCTCACCAATGGCTTCATCCCAGGAGATCCTCTTGAATTCTCCTTTGCCCTTTGGTCCCGTCCGTTTGAGGGGATAAAGAACGCGCAGGGAGGAATATAACCGTTCAGGATAGTAACGGGCCTTTACGCAGATTGCCCCTCGGGTGAATGGATGATCCGGGTCGCCCTTGACCGAGACCACCCGACCATCTTTCACGCCAACCAGGAGACCGCAGGTATCCGGACAATCATGGGGGCACACCGAAGGCTTGAACTCAACCATGGCTCTGGCTCCACAAATGTTCAAATGCTTCTCTCAAGGTAACACTTTAGCGTTTTGAAAGAAAGGCAGAGGACCGCGAGGGTCTTTTTTCCAAAGGACGTAACCCAAATTCTTCACAGCCTGTGGCACGCCCCCTTACCTTTAAATACAGTTTCTGCCAGGCAGGAAAGAGGGCTCTTCATAGGGACATCCTC
>CAYVMN010000199.1:0-8071 GCA_964452575.1 uncultured Desulfobacteraceae bacterium
CCAGAGGCTGGGAAGAATTTGGGTTACGTCCTTTGGAAAAAAGACCCTCGCGGTCGGTCATTCTTTCAAAACGCTAAAATGCTACGAAGGGAGATAGAGCATGTCCGATCTGTTGCAGGTAACGGATGGCAATTTTGAGGAGGAAATTATCAAATCCGATATGCCAGCCATGGTCGACTTTTGGGCAGAATGGTGTGGCCCATGCAAGATGGTAGGACCTGTGGTCGAGGCACTGGCCCTGGATTATAAAGGCAAGATCAAGATCGCCAAGATGGATGTGGATGCCAATCGTGAGACCCCGGCCAGGTTCGGAATCAGGAATATTCCGACCCTCATCTTGTTTAAAGGGGGCGAGGTCGCCGAGACGATCGTAGGCGCCCAACCAAAAAGCCACATTGACGAAGCACTTAAGAGGCTATTGTAGGTTACAGTGGAAAAGAGCCCAGGTTTTTGCCTTTGGAATCGCCATGCAGGACTTGATTATCATAGGGGGAGGGCCTGCCGGGCTGACAGCAGGACTATACGCCGCAAGGTCACGCATTAAGACCCTCTTGCTGGAGAGGCTTTCACCCGGTGGCCAGGTCCTCACCACCGATTGGGTAGAGAACTATCCGGGTTTCCCAGATGGGGTCTCGGGCTTTGAACTGGTTGAAAGGATGAAGACCCACGCAGAGAAGTTCGGCCTTGAGATCGGTAATCAAGAGGTTGTTCGTCTGGAACTCGCCGCGCAAGAAAAGGTGGTGGTCACCCCTCAGGAAGCGCTCCGTACCAAGACGCTTATCCTTGCCAGCGGGGCCGCACCTCAGAAGCTGGGAATTGAGGGTGAGGCCCTATTGACAGGAAGGGGAGTTTCCTATTGTGCCACATGTGACGGGCCTTTCTTCAGGGACCATGAGGTGGCCGTAATAGGAGGCGGCGATACAGCAGTGGAGGAGTCCATCTACTTGACCCGGTTTGCCAGTAAGGTCCACCTCATACATCGTAGGAATGAGCTGAGGGCGATCAAACTCCTTCAGGATCGTGCCATGGCTGAGGAGAAGATAACGGTCATGTGGGATACCATAGCCACAAGAATTGTTGGTGAAACTGGTGTAGAAGGCGTGGACCTCAGGAATGTCAAAACCGGAGAGGAGTCTCACCTCCCGGTCCATGGGGTATTTGTCTTTATCGGTTATATCCCCAACAATGACCTGGTAAAGGCGCTACTGGAACTGGACGAACTTGGTTTCGTATTGACCGACGACAAGATGGAAACCTCTGTGCCCGGCGTGTTCGCTGCTGGGGACATCAGGTCAAAATTATTACGACAGATATCCACCGCAGTGGGCGATGGTGCCACGGCCGCATTTGCAGCAGAAAGGTACATTGAAAACAAAAGCAGTCTTCAGAAATCTGAAAACGATTATGCCCAAACCCTTTAGCATTGCAAAGTGGCTCCTGGTAGGGGCCTCAGTGGTCTTCCTCCTGAACGGTTGTGCCCTTTGGGATTGGCTTTTCAAGGAAGAAGAGAAAACCCCTGAGCAGCTCATGAGTGAGGGGATGGAGGATTTTAGGAAAGGGAAATACGAAGAAGCGACCGAGATCTTCCAGAAGATAAAGGACAGGTACCCATACAGCAAGTTCGCCTTGGAGGCTGAGCTAAGGATGGCCGATTCCCTTTTCAACAGAGACCAGTACCTGGAGGCCTTCGATGCCTACGGAGAATTTGAGAAGCTGCACCCCAAGAATCCCAACATCCCGTATGTGATCTACCAGAGGGGCATGTGCCACTTTAACCAAATGAGCACCGTTGACAGGGATCAGTCAAACACCTTAAAGGCAAAAGACGAGTTCGAGCGGCTGGTGAGGAGATTTCGAAGGAGTAAATATGCGAATATGGCCCGGAGAAAGATACGGGAATGTTACATAAATCTGGCAGAACATGAACTATATGTAGGCAACTTTTATTTTAAGATGAAAAAATACCGCACAGCTATGAGTAGATATCTTTATCTCATCGAGAACTACCCTGACCTCGGCCAATACTATATTGCACTAGAGAATCTGAAGAAATGCAAGAAGAAGCTGGCCCAAGAGGAAGCACCGAGAGATGAGTCCTGGTGGAAGAAATTAATTCCCTCCTTTCTCTATTAGCTCAAAGATTGCCCCCAGCGCATCTCCCAGCCTTTCCGGTCGCCCCCCCCCTCCCTGGGCCATCTCCGGTCGTCCTCCACCCTTTCCTCCAACGATACCTGCTAGGTTCCTGATGATCTCCCCTGCGTTAAATCGACCGGTCAGGTCTTTGGTGACCACACAGGTCAACATGATCTTGCCCTGGGACTTTGAACCCAGGAGGATAATGCCAGAACGTAGTTTGTCCCTTATCTTATCCGCGGCCTCTCTAAGTTCTTTTTGAGAATCGGCCCCAAGCTCCCGGGAAACCACCCTTATTCCCCCGATCTCTTTCACCCCTGAAAGAAAGTCATCTGACTCTCGTGATAGAAACCTTGCCTTGAAGGTCTCGATTTCCCTTTCCTTGTCCTTGAGATCTCCCAGTAGCCGTCCAAGCCTTTCAACAACCTTATCGGGAGTGGCCTTGAGAAGACCGGCAGCAGACCTTAGTTCCTCCCCTTGCCTCTGGTCATATTGAAGCGCCGCCTCTCCGGTCAGGGCCTCGATTCGCCTTACATTGGCAGCCACAGAACCTTCACCTATGATCCGAAAAAGCCCGATATCTCCCGTGCGCCTCGTATGGGTCCCGCCACATAGTTCCTGGCTGACTCCATCATCAACCCGCACAAGTCTTACCCTATCTCCATATCGCTCTTCGAAAATGGCTGTTGCACCTGTCTTCATCGCCTCTTCCTTGGACATCACGGAGGTCTGAATTGAAAGATTGGCGCGTATATGCCTGTTAACTATCTGCTCGACTTCCATCAATTTATCTGAAGATAACTGAGCGAAATGGCTGAAGTCGAATCGAAGCCTCTCCGGTGAAACCAGCGATCCTGCCTGTTTTACATGGTCCCCCAACACCTCCCTGAGGGCTGCATGAAGCAGGTGTGTAGCAGAGTGGTTAAGCGCCGTGGCAGCCCGTTTTTCCTCATCCACACGCGCCTCAACCCGCTGCCCCACTAGGAGGCTCCCGGATTCCAGACGACCACTGTGGACAATAAGGTCTTGGTCATACTTGAGTGTATTTGTGACTCGAAACCTTAATCCCTCATCATTCAGGAGCCAGCCCGTATCACCCACCTGTCCCCCCGCCTGGCCATAAAAGGGCGATCTGTCCAACACCACCTCCGCATGGCTGCCTGCTTTATCAAGGTCCCCTTCTTTACCCTCTGAGAGGACTGAAAGTATCTTTCCTTCCGAGACAAGGGTTTCATACCCCAGGAACCTTGTGGTGATCCCGCGGGCCATTAGACTTCGAACGCCTTCTGGGATCTCCTCTTCCCCACTTCCTTTCCATGATTCTTGAGACAGGAGACGCTGTCTGGACATAGCCCTTTCATATCCCACCATGTCCACTTTGAAAGCTTCATCTCGGGCCACATCCTCAACGATATCCACTGAAAGGCCAAAGGTATCGTAAAGTTTGAAGGCCACATGGCCCGGGATAGTGTCGCCTCCTCTTGCCCTTATCTTATCCATCTCTTCGTTGAGCACCTTCATCCCGTATTGCAGTGTATCGGCAAAACGCCTCTCCTCGTTTTTCACAACCCCCTCAATAAGACCCCTGGATCGAAGGAGTTCGGGGTAGTCCAGGCCCATTACCTCAACCACCTTGCCACAAATTCTAGTCAGAAAGGAACCCCTTAGCTCGAGAGCGTGGCCAAAACGTATAGCCCTGCGAATAATGCGTCTCAAGACGTAGCCCCTGCCCTCATTTGAAGGCATGATCCCATCAGCGATCAAGAAGGCCACAGCACGGGCATGATCAGAGATCACCCGGAAGGCCACATCCTGCCGCTCATTTTCTCCATACGCCCTTTCGGACAAATCCTCTATGGTGGAGATAAGACCCCTGAAGATATCCGTAGCATAATTTGAAGCTACCCCCTGAACCACGGCTGTTAGTCTCTCAAGTCCCATGCCCGTATCGATATTGGGCCTTGGTAAGGGTGTCAAGGTCCCGTCCGGGGCACGATCGAACTGGGTAAAGACCAGATTCCATATCTCCAGGTATCGATCACAGTCGCATCCTGGGGCACAACCGGGTTTCCCGCACCCGACTGAGGGGCCCTGATCAAGATGGATCTCCGAGCAAGGACCGCAAGGACCGGTATCTCCCATGGCCCAGAAATTATCGTTTTCACCCAGCCTGAAGATCTTTTTTTCGGGAACACCTATCTTATCAGTCCATATCTCATGGGCCTCATCATCATCCTTATAGATAGTGACATACAGGTTATCGCTAGGGAGGTTATAGCCATCGGTCAGGAGTTCCCACCCCCATTCTATGGCCTCCTCTTTGAAATAGTCCCCAAAGGAGAAGTTCCCTAGCATTTCAAAAAAGGTATGATGTCTTGCGGTGTACCCAACATTATCAAGATCGTTATGTTTCCCGCCAGCCCTCACACACTTCTGGGATGTGACCGCCCTGGTATAGGCCCTCTTCTCCTCTCCGAGAAAAACCCTCTTGAATTGAACCATTCCTGAGTTGGTAAAGAGTAAGGTAGGGTCGTCCTTGGGAAGGAGGGAAGAACTAGCTACCATTTCGTGGCCGTGTGCCTTAAAGTAGGCTAGAAATTTTTGTCTGACCTCTCTGAAATCCATTTCAACTATCCACGCCTCTCTGATCGACTCCGGTTTGCTCATCGGGCCTCTTTTCCGGGCCATCCTTGCCTCGTTCCCTAATCTCCTTAAGCCCAGCCTTTTCCATGATCCGATCAGCAACCCTATCTCTGATATCAATATTCTCGGCAAAGAAACGTTTTACATTCTGCCTTCCCTGCCCGATCCTTTCATCTCCAAAGGAAAACCATGCCCCGCTCTTCTCAATTATGCCGAGAGAAACACCCAGATCGAGGATGTCCCCCTCTTTTGAGATCCCTTCTCCAAACATGATATCAAATTCCGCTTCTTTGAATGGAGGAGCGACCTTATTTTTTACCACCTTCACCCGGGTCCTGTTTCCCACTATCTGGTCCCCCTCTTTGATGGCCCCTATCCTTCGGATATCCAGCCGCTGCGTCGCATAGAATTTCAAGGCATTGCCCCCGGTGGTGGTCTCGGGGCTTCCAAACATGACGCCGATTTTCATCCTGATCTGGTTAATAAAGATCACGCAAGACTTGGATTTACTGATGGCAGCCGTAAGTTTCCGGAGGGCCTGGGACATAAGCCTGGCCTGCAAGCCCACATGCTGATCCCCCATCTCCCCTTCAATTTCGGCCCTGGGCACCAGTGCGGCCACGGAATCGATGATAAGGACATCTATGGCCCCGCTCCTGACCAAGATCTCTGCAATATCCAGGGCCTGCTCACCTGTATCAGGCTGAGAGACCAAGAGACTGTCAACATCCACCCCCAAGTTCCTGGCGTAAGTAACATCCAGGGCATGTTCAGCATCGATAAATGCTACCATTCCCCCTTTCCTCTGCGCCTCAGCAGCAACATGGAGGGCAAGGGTGGTCTTACCCGAGGCCTCAGGTCCGAATATCTCCACTACCCTTCCTCGCGGGACACCACCAACCCCAAGGGCAATGTCCAGTGCAAGAGATCCCGTGGATATGGCCGGCACCTCGATTGCCTTATCTTCACCCATCTTCATGATCGAACCCCGGCCAAATTGTCTCTCTATCTGGGAAATAGCCTGTTCTACCGCCTTTTCTCTATCCATGAGCATTCTCCTTGGAATTGCAATCAGTCGAGTGGTTGGTCAAAATGTTTTTATCTCTTTCCACTCAGGGGCCACGAGTCCATTTTGGTATAGACTGCCCCTCCCGGTTTCAGGTCACTCCTGAACAAAACCAGTTCCACCAGGGGCCGCGTAGGGCTGGTCAGGTCCCTGTACCCTGAAAGGAAGTTGTACAAATGGGCATCAGGTCGGTAGCCCTTTCGAAAGCGTCCCAGGGTCAGGTGCGGCCTGAACCTGCGCGTCTCCTGCTTTATGCCAAAGGGCAAGAGCTCCTTTTGTAAGGCATCCCTGAAGTGGGACATCCTATCAATATCCCCATTCAGGCCGATCCAGAGGACCCTCGGACTGTTTCGGCTGCCAAAGACCCCGGCACCTTCTAGCGACACATTGAAGGTAGTGTATCGAGCACAGACCCCTTGGGCCTCGTTGCAAATGGCCGGCATATCCTCTTCTCTCACGTTCCCCAGAAATACCACCGTGAGATGAATATTCTCTGCCTTCACCTGCCTGAGATCAACAGGTGACCCCTCTAAGGCCCCGGCCACCTGAGAGACAATGTCCTTGATCTCCGGGGGGAGTTCAAACGCCAGGAAGGAACGGATCTCCATTAAGGTGCCTTCTGACCCAGTCAAGGGCCATCATCGAGGCATTCAATTTCACCTCTTGCCGCTCGCCCCAAAATCTATATTTGCCTGACAATATCTCCTTGCCGGTGGCCAGCCCAATATGGACGGTCCCTACTGGTTTCTCTCTGCTACCGCCCTCTGGTCCAGCAATCCCTGTAACTGCCAGACCGAAATCCGTCTTCAGGCGGTCCCTTACCCCGCGGGCCATCTCCCGTACGGTCTCGTCGCTCACGGCCCCGCGTCTATCAAGTGTCCCTTGACGGACCTGAAGGAGATCAACCTTGGACCGGTTGCTATATGCAACCACTCCACCCATGAAATAGTTTGAGCTCCCTGAAACACTTGTCAACCTGTGGCCTATCAGACCTCCTGTACAGGATTCTGCAACAGAAAGGGTCACCCCCTTTTCCACGAGCAAAAGGCCCACAGTCTCTTCCATGCTGCGATTGCCCGTGGCAAAGACATAAGACCCTACAAGGCCCCTTACCTCCTTTTCAACCCTGTCGACCCCCTTTGTTAGTTCATGATCGTCTGTACCCCTAAGGGTGATGGTGATATGGTTTTCCGGGAAATGCGGGTAAAATCCAAATTCCAGATCTCCCGTCTTCCCCCTGTAGTCCTTGAGGGCCTCGGCAATCTCAGGCTCACTGAGGCCATAGAGCTTCAAAACCAGCTGCCTCACAACAGGGATACCCTTGTAAAGGCCCAAGATCTCAGGGACAACAACCTCATCCATCAGATAGCGCATCTGATCGGGTACCCCTGGCAGGAAATAGAGGTGGACCTCCTTTTCTACCAGGGAAAAACCACATGCCCTTCCGTGCGGACTTAGAACCTTGTACCCTTCAGGGAGCCACGCCATCTTCTCAAGGGAGGGATTTATAGCCACTTTTCGGGCCTTGGCATGGGTCGTGATCTTGTCCAGTAGCCTTTGATCCAGACAGAGAGGTCTTTCGAGAGATCTGGAGACAATCGCAGCGGTTCTATCGTCATCGGTTGAACCCAATCCGCCGGTGACAATAACAAAGCGAGACCTTTCTACGGCCCTTTTCAGGGCCTCCGAGACCGCTTCGAAATCGTCTCCTACCGAGACAATCCGTGTCACCCGCAGTCCCGAAGCAGTGAGTCTGCGTGCGGCATAGCATGAATCTGTATCAATGGTTCTCCCGGAGATAAGTTCGTTACCTATTGTTATTATCTCTCCGTACATGCCTGCCTCAGGACCTATATGATTTATTGAATTTGACCCGTACGGTTATTCCATTATTGACAGATTCTATTTTTAATGTTTTTGAGTCCAAACGTCAATCACTAACCGACAATACCCACAGGCAGGGCATGCGCTTACCCCCCCCGAATCTTGAGCCATTTACTGGATCTTGCCCCTCCAAGACCATCTTGAATCTCTGAAAATGGCGACTTCCTATGCCGTCACAAACAGCTTCCTGCAACAGATCCCACAGTTCTGGCTTGACCATTTGAGCCTTTTTTGGGGAGAGTATCAAGATTCTTGTACTGCAAAATTGCAACCTGTGCGGTTAGCCATTAGCGGTTAGCCATTAGCGGTTAGCATTAAAAGGCGGTGGAAATGAGAGATTTTCGA
>CAYVMN010000200.1:0-7996 GCA_964452575.1 uncultured Desulfobacteraceae bacterium
TATCCCCTTCCAGGGGTTAAACCAAAGCCGGCCCCCTCTGGGGTCGGATATTTACGCTTAAACTAACTTATTGGATTTCTTATGAAAAGTTCTTGGCAGCCCTCCTTTTCACCTGTTATATTCAAATATGAAAAAAAAAGGAGGTGCCATATGACCACACACCCACCCGATATTCTTGAAGAGCTCGGTTGGCGCGGCCTCATCAGCGACATGGCGCCGGGCTGGCAGGAAGTCTTCCTCTGCTGGAAATATTTGGTGATACGGCGGGGGGAGAAAACCATACGGCTTGTAAAAACCACTCACAGGAACTGATGACCACCAGGCCGTCCCAGGGGATCACCCGCCCGTGGACCTCCACCAGGTCGCAGAGTACCTCCCGAGAAGGGAGAATATAGTTCATCCCGTCGTGTAGCATGGCCCAACCGTCACAGATATCGGTGCCGTGAAACCCGGCGGGTTTCCCTCCCTCCTGGTACACGCCGATGGAGGCCTCTTCCACCAACTTGTCCAGGTGGACGCTTCCGGGGTGACTACTGCCGAACACGTCCTCGATCATGATTTGCGGGGCACAAAGGTCCAGCTCATCCCACCCGGTTCCGCAGGAGAGCGCATCGAGCTGGATCCAGTCTTTTCGTATCTTTTTGCTTTTTTGTTCCCTTGCTCCGGACATAGGGTGTCTCCTTTGACCTGCTTTGGATGGTCAGCTCACCATGTATTGAACACCTGAGCCGATCCGCTTCTTTGGATTTGCGGGACGTTCTTTGCTAATTGTACTTATTTCCACTCTTGCCCCATATTTTTCACTTTTGCGCTTTTTCTGGGAGTCACAAAATGCAAAACCCCCCTCTCCATTTATTCGGAGTAACAGGGCTCTTGTGCGCTGACAAACCGGTTCAGATCCTCTTTCCGTCTCGTAATTGAAGGAAGAGTATCGGTTCACCAATAAGGCGAACCGCACCATAAGATTCACCCTGAATCGGCCTTGCCTACGCGTAGAGATTTTTAATCCATCTTAAGGCCTCTATGTCGGGGACCGTCCCGAGGTACCTCCTCCATGGCAGCTTCGTTACATATGGGAAAGACCCTTTGAGCAGGTTGAATGCCTTTTCCCCTGATTTACTCCTTGAGCCTGTCGGCCACCTTCTGGGGGATAAAGACATGCTCCCGCTCTTTGCCGCTTTTAGTGTCCCTTACGGTTAATTTTCTGTCATGGACGTCTCTGGGAGTCAGCTTCAGGACTTCGGCGGCCCTCATTCCTCCTCTCGCCATCAGTTCCAGGATGAGGCGGTAGATAGGGTCGTCGCAGGGGTTCTGAAAACCGTGATCAATTGACATAGTGGCATATTTTTATTAATTTTCTGTCTTAACAGAGGAAAGTCCATCTCTATCCCCAGATAGTCTTTTTCTTCAATTTTCTCCGGAGGGCGTTGAATGAAGTGCCCAGAATGCCAGACGGAAAATCCGGAGACCCGCAAATTTTGCCGTGAATGCGGTGCAAAACTCATACTGCTCTGTCCTCAATGTGGCTCAGAAAACCTTCCAGGAGACAAATTCTGCGGTGAATGCGGCCATAATTTAAGCCTTCCTTCTGAGCCATTCATTAAAGACCTCTCCTTTGATGAGAAACTAAACAGTATCCAACGCTACCTTCCGAAGGGCCTTACTGAGAAGATCCTGTCACAAAGAGATAAGATTGAGGGCGAGCGTAAGCACGTTACTGTCATGTTCTGCGACATGGAGGGGTTCACCCATCTCGTTGAGAAACTGGGCCCTGAAGAAGCTTATTCAATCATGGACCAGGTATACGAGGTACTGATTCATAAGGTCCACGACTATGAGGGCACGGTAAATGAGATGACCGGTGACGGCATCATGGCCCTTTTCGGCGCCCCTATTGCATTGGAAGACTCTTCTCAGCGGGCCATCCGTTCTAGTTTGGCGATTCACAGGGAGATGTCCCGACTCAGCGATTATATGAGGCAGGAGCGAGCTGGTATACTCCCCTTAAGAATGCGGATTGGGATTCATACCGGCCAGGTGGTAGTAGGAACTTTGGGGAATGATCTTCGCGTCGAGTTCAAGGCAGTCGGAGACACAGTAAATCTGGCTTCCAGAATGGAGGGGTTAGCAGAGCCGGGAACGACTTATGTAACAGAGGAGACCTTCAGACTGACCGAGGGGTTCTTTCGGTTTGAGGCCCTTGGGAAAAGAGATGTCAAGGGGAAGGAAAAACCGGTCAATGCCTACCGTGTGATCGGCCCAAGCGCCAAGAGGACAAGGTTTGACGTCAGTGCAGAGCGAGGCCTTACCCCTTTTGTAGGAAGGGAGCGGGAGCTTGAGCTCCTGCTTGAAGGATTTGAAAGATCCAAGGGGGGCCGCGGTCAGGCGTTTTCTATCGTGGGCGAGGCGGGAGTTGGGAAATCTAGGCTTTTATATGAGTTCAGAAAGGCGGTGTCCTACGAGGAGGTTACCTTTGTGGAGGGCCAGTGTGTCTCTTACGGTGAAAACACCCCATACCTCCCCGTGGTCGATATCCTGAAAGATAATTTTCGGATCGTTAACGAAGACGGGCCGGAGGAGATCCAGCAGAAATTACAAAGAGGGCTGGAACAGATTGACGTAAAACTTGATCAGACACTTCCATATCTTTCAGAACTCTTTGCTTTGGAAAAGAGTTTAGATTCAGTGAGGAACATCGACCCGGTGATCAGGCGGCGAAACACCTTTGAGGCCCTAAAAGAGATTACCTTGAGGGGATCCCATGTGAGGGCGCTGGTTATGGTCTTCGAAGACCTTCATTGGGTAGATAAGACCTCGGAAGAATGCATCAAGCTCTTGATAGAACATATTGCAGGGGCCAGGGTGTTTTTGATCTTTACTTTCCGGCCTAATTATCTTCCCCCTTGGGGCGGCAAATCCTATTACAATCAGATCACTCTAAATCGACTGTCAAACAGTGAAAGCCTCCACATGATCAAATCTTTTTTGGATACGGACGAGATCGAGGAGGACCTAACCGAACTCCTTCTGGAGAAGGTCGAAGGGATTCCCTTCTTTATTGAGGAGTTTACCCGATCCCTAATAGAATCGGGCGCAGTGATAAGGATCCATGGGCGTTCTTGTCTGAAAAGCGATTTGGCTTCTGCCAGTATTCCAGAAACCCTTCATGATGTATTGATGGCTAGGGTGGACAGACTTCTTGAGGGTGCAAAGGAGATATTGCTGGTTGGATCGGTGATCGGGAGAGAGTTTAACTGGGCCTTAATTCAAGAGGTAACAGGGATTCCCGATATGGAACTCATCTCCCGCCTCTCTCATTTAAAAGAGGCTGAGCTTATTTTAGAACGAGGCATCTTCCCCCAGGTGAGTTATATCTTCCAACACGCCATGACGCGGGAACTCCTCTTCAATTCACTCTTGGTATCCAAACGTAAAGAATATCACCACGCCATTGGAAAGGCGATGGAAACGCTTTATTCCGACTATATTGAGGAGTATGCCCCGGTATTGGCCTATCATTATGAGGGGGCTGAAATTCGTGACAAAGCGATCCATTACCTGACCCTGGCGGCTGACCGTGCAAAGGCTATCTACGCCAATGAGGAGGCTATGGCCTTCTACCGGACGGCGATTGAACAGGTAAACCAGTCCCTGCGGGAAGGAGGAGAACCGCACGAAGAATGGCGCAAGACAGCAACCCAACTCTACGATAGCCTCGGTGATGTGTTGGAACTGACCGGACAGCATGACGAGGCACGGAAGGCCTATGAGAGTGCTCTGGTCCAGATTTCAGTGTATGACCCGGTTTGGCAAGCTCGCCTCCATCGTAAGACCGGCAATGTCTGGCGTGAACAACGCCTCTATGAAGAAGCGTTGCAGGCCTACTATCTAGCGCAAAGCGCACTGGGTCAGGAGCCAACCGAGTTTGCCCCAAAATGGTGGCAAGCCTGGATAGAGATCCAAAATGACCGGATGTGGTTGCTTTACTGGCAGGCGCAGTTTCGCCAAGTGGCTGAACTGGCGGAGAAAGCCCGGCCGGCAGTGGAACAATACGGAACGCCGGCATTACGCTCGCGGTTCTTTCAAGGCCTCGGGATCATGGCCCAAAGACGTGATCGCTACGTCATTTCAGAAGAAACAATGGCGCACACTCGAGCCAGCCTTGAGGCCATTCGGGAATCAGGCAATGCGAGCGCAATAGCTCTTGCTCAGTTTATGCTTGGTTTCAACTACCTGTGGCGCCGCGACCTGGATGAGGCCGAGAAACATCTGCATAGCGCCCTGAAATTGGCAGAACAGATTGGAGATGTAGTGGTTCAATCGCGTTGCCTGACCTATCTGAGTATCCTTTATCGGAAACGCGGGGAGAAAGAAGAGGTCGAGCATTATGTTTCACGAGCCCTGACCGTGGCGACCGCAGGAAAGATGCTCGAATACATTAGCACCGCCAAAGCCAACCTAGCGTGGGTGAGCTTTCAGGAAGGGAATCTGTCTGAAGCAAAGGAGAATGGGCGAAGCGCCCTCGAGATGTGGCAAAAGGAGCCGCTTGTCTATCCTTTTCAATGGACAGCCCTCTGGCCCCTGATTGGCGTGGCGCTGGCTCAGGATCAGGTCTCTGAGGCAGTTGACCACGCGCGCGCCCTACTCGAACCCTCACAGCAACGGCTGCCTGATGCCCTGACAGCGGTTCTTGAAGAAGCTATTAGGACCTGGCACATAGGTGAATCGAAAACAGCACGTACCAATCTCAATCATGCGATGGGGTTGGCCCAGGAACTGGGTTGGTTCTAGCGGTAGGGTTACCTTTTTATCAGGGGAGGACAGAAAAGAGGTTTCAGTGCTTCACAAAACCTGTACTAACCCCAAGGTATATGGAGAATTGAATCCCATGGTCATAATTGATTCTTTGGCAAACAAACTGCATTTTGAAACGGATAACATTACTAAGGTTATGATATCAGTGTCCGTATAATCACTTCTTATCCCTTCAGGTAAAGGTAGTATCTGATGACACCCATAAGAATGAAAGCTTTAAAAGGCATCAATATTGGCGATAAATTTTCTGTTTCACGCACCTTTACTGAACAGGATACAATCGACTTTGCAAAAACATCCCGCGACTATAATCCTGTTCATTTTGACGAACGTTTTGCAAATGTAAAATACTTCAAGGGGAGGATATGCCATGGATTGCTAATTGCTAGTCTGATTACCGAGATTGGGGGGCAACTTGGATGGCTTGCAACGGAGATGAATTTCAAATTCAGAAAACCTGTATATTTCGGCGATACGATTAAGTGTGAACTGACAATTAATGACATAGATGCAACAGGGTTCGCAGAAGCAGACGCAGTCTTTATAAAGTCCGATGGGACCGTTGTACTGGAAGCGGTTCTAAGAGGAAATCTCCCAGGCAAACCTGAAAAAGAGGTCATGAATTTGATGATAGAAGAAGGAGACCCAACGAATATGATCAGAAGCACAAAAGAAAGCAAACATTGAATTGCATAACAACAGCATTCACCGGATGTTCATTTTGCTGGGGCTTCATGCCCACAGTTGATGCTGGGTCTTACAGGATGACCCCTTAACTGTATGGAGAATGGGCGTCGTTTGATTTATTGACTTATTGATGTCCATGCTCCTCTACAGTATTCTGGCGTATGAGTGGCCTCAGTGTGCTGTTTGCTGCCTTTGGAAGAAGTCAGCCAAGAACAGCGTCATTACATGACAACGAAAGGAGAAATAGAATGAAGGTAGTCGGATTCAACGGCAGCCCCAGGAAAGATGGCAACACAGGTATTCTAATCCGTAAAGTTTCTAATGAACTGGAGAAGGAAGGAATTGAAACGGAACTCGTTCAGCTTTCTCACAAGAAAATCCATGGGTGTATAGCGTGTTACAAATGTCTGGAGAATAAAGATCAGCGCTGCGCTGTGAACGATGACGCTGCAAACGAATATATTGAGAAGATGACTCAGGCACAGGGTGTTGTCCTAGGATCGCCTGTTTATTTCATGGATGTGACACCCGAAATGAAGGCACTAATTGACCGGGCCGGTTTTGTTTCCAGATCGAACGGGGGGATGTTCAGGGACAAGGTTGGCTCCCTGGTGGCTGTGGCCCGTCGAGCAGGCTCTGTGCACACGGTTGACACCATGAGTCATTTTTTCCTGAGTATGGAGATGATCATTGTAGGCCGTGCCATTGGAATGGGGCGGGACGAGGGTGATGTGGAGAAGGATAAAGAAGGCCTGATGCTGGTCAATTCTCTTGGGCAAAGGATGGCCTGGCTGCTGAGGACGCTCTACGGGTGAAGCGGGGGCTTGACTCCTTTGACACAAAACCAATTTCATTATACTCCCCAAACAGAGAAGGAAGTTCTTGCCAGCCACGCAATAACAAAACGAGTTCTCACTCTGGCAGATCTGCTTTGCGTATCTGACGGAGATGAATTATCAAGTAGATGCAAAAGAGGCGATTGATCCCATATTCGATCTTGCTATAGGGCCTGATTATAGAAAAAGGATCCGCTTCTAGACAGACTCATAAAAGACCTGATCATCAGGAACCAAGTTTGGGCGAGAGTTGTGGGATGTCATGGCTCTATCAGTTTTTGGATGGCTTGAAACCTGTTGATATCCTCAATGTACCTTGAATTTTGGTGATCCTGTGGTTGCTGCTATATCGGCACGTTTTAGAAACAAAAAAATCGTGTAATATCCGCTATATACATGGTAGGCTTCTTAATTCAGGGCGAACCCGGCACACAGGATTCACCCTGAACCCACCTTGCCTAGCGTAGAGATTCTCAATCTATCTTAAAGCCTCTGTGTCATGGACCTTTCCGAAATTCCTCTGAGTCGTTGAGAGATTCGCATGGCGTAAGTGGAAGGATACATTTCCAGTTTTTCCAGACTCGTCCCTAGGCGGTATATCGGATGGTTATAAAGGAGTCGATCATGAAGAAGCAAACATGGATCATGCGTGTCATTCTATGTCTTTGCTGTTCTTGCGGATCGGCGGGCTTTTCGGCATCGGCCTGGCCGGATGCCGCTGTAGATCACAGTATTTATGCCGAATTACTTAATAGATGTGTAAAGAATGGATCTGTGGACTACCAAGACCTTAAGAATGAGGAGGCCAAACTGGATCGATATCTCAAGGTACTAGAGGGGACTGACACTAAGAAGCTTCTCCAGGACGAGAGGTAGTCGGTGAAGACCTGATTCTCCAGACAAAGGCTATAGGAGCAGACAAACTAAAGCCGTTAAAAGATGCCAAGAACGAGTTCGAAAAAAGCTATATCTCTAACATCCTATCGCTTACCGGGGGCAATGTGAGCAAGGCAGCAAAGCTGGTCGGAAAATACCGGGGCGATTTCTATGCCCTTCTGAAGAAGTATGACTTGGGTCTATTGGCTTTCAAGAAAAGGCAAAGCAAGGTGCAGGAAAAACCCTTCAAGATACCCTCGTCCGACGGTTCCTCTTCGTAATATCTTACCTGAATATCAATAACTTAGCCTAACCACCACGATTTGGCATACCAGTTGCGTAGAGAAAGTCCAAGGGCTATCCCTAAAAGCCGACAGGACAATGTCTCTCTCCCCGGCACAGGCCAGGCCCATCCCCACGGCCAAGGTCCTAAAAGAAGGCTCGCCGGGCTCAGAGCGTGTGCGGCTTAATGCCTTTCTGGAGCGGGAGGAGGTCCAAAATCAGCTTGAGGCACGGGGCCTGGACAAAGCAATGACTAAGGCCAGGGTGGACGATCTCATCTCACTGGTGGGAGGTATTTTTCATTTCATTCATTTTGGCGGCATCAACGAGTTTTGCCCATCGGGATTACAGTATCCCGCAGACCGGTCTGGATAACCTCCCTCTCCGTACAGAGATAGCTGGGGTCCCTTTCTATCCCCAGGAATCTCATCAGTGCGGTCCTGCTGCTCTGGCCATGGTATTGAATTGGTCGGGCTCGCAAGTCACCCCCGAGGAGATTA
>CAYVMN010000201.1:0-7865 GCA_964452575.1 uncultured Desulfobacteraceae bacterium
GGTGGAGTGGTTGCCGTTTGGGATCGTCACCTCCCGTTCCATCAAACCACACAGACTGAGAGATGACCAGATAGATGAGGCTAAGAAGGAGATCTTTCAGGACCAACTCCTGGAGGCATACGCAGAGGAAGAATCATTGCTGATCACGCTTGCCAACCCGTCCATACCCCAAGATGCATTCGACAGGGTCAGAGACCGGTTTCGGATCTTTTTTGAGGTCCTTGATTAGGAACAGAGATGGCCTACGAATCTATTTGTGACTTCAGCCAGATCGACCTCGGCCGACACGGCCTGATTGAGGCCTCTGCCGGAACCGGCAAGACCCACACAATTGAAAACCTGGTGCTGAGGCTCCTGAAGGAAAGGGATGATGTGGAACTGGAAAATATCCTTCTGGTCACCTTTACGGAAAAGGCCGTCTCAGAACTGAAGATCCGCATACGAGAGAAGCTCGAAGGCGAGCTGAATGTCTCAGAGAATAACCCAAGAGAAACAAAGAAACTAAGAGATACCCTGGACGCATTTGACAGGGCCTCCATCTTCACGATTCATGGATTTTGCCAGACTGTGCTCATGGATTTTGCATTTGAAAACAGCACCCCATTCCAGAGCGAAGTGATAAATGATACCCCGATTTTTGAGAGGCTCTTGAAAGAGCAGATGCGCAAGAAGTGGCCTAAGATATACGGGGAGTCATTAGGGGAGGTGCTGGAGGTCTCACAATTTGATCAAAAAAAGGGGCGCTTCTTAGAGACCGTGATAGGCCTGGCGAAATCCTTGCACGAAGCAGCTGGAGACGGACTCCTGCCTGACCTGAAGGGCAGGGGTTTTGGAGAAATCAAACAGGATATTGAAGCCCGGTGCTGGGAACTGAAGGCCCTGCTTGGATCAGGCGAGGAGTTTTCTCAAGGATTTGCTCAACTAAATTTCAATGCAAGGACAAAGAAGAGTATCCATGAAAAGATGGTTATCCCTATTGAGGAATATTTCTCGAAGTCTGAAGAACAAAACTTTGATATTCGCGCCCTTTCGGACCTAATGGCAAAGATAGAGGGCATCGGTTCAGGTGGGAGCAAGGGCCTTGAATGTCTCATTCCGGAGAAGTGGAATCGAGACAGGCCTAATCCGGAGGTATGCCCGAATCTTGACATTGTGAGACAGAAACTGCAAGAGCTTAACGGGACCCTGGATGACCTTAGAAATACACTTGCCGTTGAGGCAATTCATTGCCTTCAGGATGATGTACTTCGTGCGAAACAAGGCCACGGGTGGATCAGCTATTACGATATGCTGGCATTTGTTGAAAAGACCTTGCAAGACGACAGGCCGCCAAATCTGGCTCCAAGACTTCGAAAGAGGTTCAAGGTGGCCTTCATTGATGAATTCCAGGACACAGACCCTATTCAGTGGAAGATATTTAAGAGGATATTCATAGATGATCCTGAGGACAGCCTTGCAAGCCTCTTATTCGTGATCGGTGATCCAAAACAGGCGATCTACTCCTTTCGGGGCGCAGATGTATATGCCTATTTGAGTGCAAGAAACGAGATGGAGAGACTTGAGAAAAGGGGCAAGGCCAGGCTCTATTCCTTATCGATCAACTGGCGATCCGAGCCTGAGATGATCACGGCCTTTAACAACCTATTCTGTGGTGAGGCCTGGTTCAGGCCCCAGGAGCGGGCAGGGGAATTTGAAATCGGCTATCAAAGGACAGGTTTTCCAGGGGAAAGGGAGAGGCCAAGGGTTATGATCGAGGATGATTCCTGTCGGCCGGTCTTGAATATAGTGGATCTCAGCAGGTCCCCATCCCCAAGAACGGCCAAGGTTATGCTTGCAGGACTTGTCGCAAATGAGATTGGACACCTGATCTCCTCCCATATCAAGATAAGAGAGAAGGGGGGAGAGGAGCGAGAGATAGACTTCGGGGACATCTGTGTACTTGTCCGAGGCAGGTCTGACGTACCCTTCATCGAAGAGGAGCTTATAAGGTTGGGAATCCCCTATACCTTTTATAAGAAACCAGGCCTATTTCTTTCCGATGAAGCGGTCCATATAGGCCTGGTATTTCACGCAGTCCTGGATCCGGGTGACGGTTCGGCAGTCAAAAAGGCCCTGCTAACCCCCTTTTTCGGGTTCGAACGCTCCGGACTCTTTGCTTACGAGGAAATGCCGGCCTCTCACCCTGTAAAGCAGATCCTATTCAAATGGAATAGATATGGAATGTCACGGAGATGGAGCCATCTTTTCCAGTCCATGGTGGAGGACTCAGGCCTACTCTCCCGTGAGACCGTAGAGAGCGGCTGGGACAGAAGATATACCAATTACCGACAGATATTTGAATACCTGGAGGATGTGGCATATAGAAGAGGCCTCGATTTCAGGGGCCTTTCCGCAATCCTGGACGTTTATCGAAGGCAGCCTTCTGACGTCAATGAGGACGTTGATATCCATCAGATCGATACTGAGGCCCGAAAGGTCCAGGTCATGACCATGCATGTCAGCAAGGGACTTGAGTTTCCGGTTGTTTTCGTTGCGGGCGGGTTGACCCAACCGCCTTCTCACCTGGAGCAATACCATACCTATCACGCAATCAGAAAGAACGGTTCGTCTCCAGAGGCCATAAGGATCGTGGATCTCACGAGAATGGGCGGTGGCGGAAGGCATGAGGTTGAAAAACTGGACGAGAACAAACGCCTCTATTACGTGGCCTCTACCAGGGCCCAATTCAAACTCTATCTCCCGTTCTACCTCTATGAAAAAAAGGCCTCCTGGCTCGGTCCGGTGTGCACCCTCCTCTCCCGCGCCCTGCTGGAGGCCTTTCCCCAAAAGGAACCCAACAAGAATGTGCTTTGGCTAACGGCCGATCATCGTTCAGGTGCCTTGACCGAGAAGATTAAGCTGGAAAAACCCTGGGGACAGACAACAATCCCCATTGGCGGGGCATTTGAGCCCTTTCCCTTTCAGGGGAGCTACCAGCACAGAAGGTTAGGGTCAGAATCCTTTTCGAGCCTGCATCAAAAGATGGCCCGGCCCCTTGAAACCTATGGACAGGAGATCTCGTTTCATGCGGCCCCGTTCAAGGGAAAGGAAGATGATGAGGGCTTTGCCTCCCAAGGGATCGAGGCCGTGTCAATAGAAAGTGAACCCAGGGAAATACCCGGTGGGACCGAGGTGGGCCTGATGTTTCACGAGATCCTGGAGCATATGGATTATCAGATCGTGTCAAAGAAAGGGGCAACGAAAGGGGGTAGTTCCCAGGGTCTCATGGATGATCCTGGCACAAGAGACGTTATCTTAAGGCAAATGGAGCTTCACCGAATTAATCCGCGATGGAAAGATCAGATATGCGACACCATTTGGAATACCTTAACAACCCCTGTTGCTGATGATTTTTTCCTTTCTCATTTGAAGAAGGAAGACCGACTCCATGAGGTGGAGTTTTACTATTCCTTTCCTGTTGCCGTAACCACCCCTTACAGAATTCCGCATTGTGAGGTCACCAACGGCCTTATCAGAGGTTTTGTGGACCTGGTATTCAGGAAGGACCAAAAATTTTACATAGCAGACTGGAAATCCAACTATCTGGAGACCGGCTATGACCTTGAATCCCTCGAAAAGAACATGGATCAGGCGGACTATCACCTCCAGTATAAGTTATATGCCATCGGGGTATTGCGCTGGTTGAGACAGACTATTGGTGATCGCTTTGATCCGGAAAGGCATTTCGGAGGAGTCCTATATTTCTATCTGCGGGGAATGGGAACGGGGGAGGGCCACGGGATCTATTATGTTCCCCAAGGTAAACTGGGGTCCTTAGATCAGCTTGAACAGGAAGTGTGGGACAGGCTTTACGGGAATGACGGGGTATTAACAAATTAGTAATGCCCCCAGGGAAAGTCTCTGCGAGATGCAAAGAGTAAATACAGAAGAAATTCAATTTTCAGAAAGGCTCCTCAACTTCGGCATCATTAAGGAAGAGACAGGGGACGATCTGCGGGACATCTACGTCTTTTCCCAAAAAATGGAACTCCCGTTTCTGGACTATATGACTGCCCGTGATCTCCTTGGACTGAGTGGATACCAGGACGACGCACCACTTCTCACGGTGTTGGTAGCCCTTTTCGGGGCCTTGCAGGAGGGAAGCCTCTGTCTGGATCTCGACGAAGAGAGGTTCTATGCAAGACTGCGGTCCTTCCTTGAAAAGGACAAGGCCTGTGTAATAGGCAGGCAATTTCTATCCGCCCTTGAGGAGGGTAAATACGAGAGGCTTATCGCGAGAGACGGAGACGAATATCTGCCCCTCATTCTCTCTGAAACCCGGGGGAGGAAGCTCCTTTATTTCCAGAAATTCTATGTCCATGAGAGCCTGCTGAGACTGAGGATGGAGGCCCTTTTGAGGGCCGAAACCCCCAAGAAGATATCAAGAAGTACGATTGAAGCCATCATCGAGGAGGTTTACTCCCCTGAGCTTTGCATTCGTGTTTCAAAGGAAGACGAACCGATCGATCAAGATAAGGACCAGCTTGATGCCATAAGGCTTTCGCTCAGGTCCCAGTTCTCAATTATTTCCGGTGGGCCGGGAACAGGAAAGACATCGCTGATGGTCAATATCCTTCGATGTCTCCAGAGGACGGGGATAAGGTCGGAGGAGATCCTCTTAGGCGCTCCGACAGGCCGGGCGGCACAAAGAATGACAGAGGCCGTTCAATATAGTATCAATACCATCAGGGCGCCTTCAGGGGGTGACAGAGAACTGTTGAATTTGAAGGGCAGCACCCTCCACAAGATCCTGAGGTACAGGGGCTATACCCATGACTTCTATTATCGTGAGACCAATCCTCTTCCCGCGACTGTTATTATCATCGACGAGGTTTCAATGGTCGACGTTATAATGATGGAGAGGTTTTTGAGGGCAGTCGATCCCTCAAGGACAAGGCTCATTTTCCTAGGAGACAAAGACCAACTGCCGTCTGTGGAGGCGGGTGCCGTTTTTGCGGAGATGATCCCTGATGGGATCAGGGCCGAGAGATTCAGTGATCGGTTGGTGCTGTTGAAGAAGGTGTACCGCTCAGGGGCCAACCTCCTGGGACTGGCGAGACAAATCAATAGGGGCAAGACTCCTGAATATTCACCTCTTCCATTTAATTCTGCCCTTCAACTCAAATCCGACGGATGGGCATTTGTCCAAAACGAGGGGGTGGATGCGTGGAAGGAACACATTCGGCTCTGGGTACAATCCCATTACCTGAGGCCCATGCCTGGCGATGGCAGGAGCTTTGGGGAGCTGATCTCGGATGCCGGCAATATGGACTCATCAGATCTTTCGAATTCTGATTCGGGACATGAGATCTTACGGCAGGTCTTTAAGGGGGTGGAAGGTGCAAGGATCCTTTCGCTGGTACGCAACGGAATTTACGGTTGCACCGGGATAAATGGCCAGATCGCACAGTACCTGGGGCTTGAGTTTGGAGATCCGGGGTGGGGAGATACAGGCTATTTTACCGGCGCCGTGATCATGATTACCCGAAACGACTATTCAAAGGAACTCTTTAACGGAGACGTGGGTATTGTTATTAGAGACAGGAGGGGGGCATACAGGGCCTTTTTTCAACGCCTTGGATCTTACATCGGTTTTTCTATGGATCTATTGCCCCCCTGGGAACTTGCATTTTCCATGACAGTTCATAAGAGCCAGGGGTCGGAATTCGCCGATGTGCTTCTCGTATTGCCTGAGGATGAAACTCATAGATTGTTGACCCGGGAGATCGTCTATACCGGGATAACAAGGGCAAGAAAAAGGATCATCATCTATGGAACAGAGTCGGGCCTCAATACAGCACTTCAAAGGAAAATCGTGCGAGAATCAGGGTTTATTTCTTGACCTGAGTGCCTCCTTTAGTTTTTCTCCAAGAGACCCCATGGGTCTTTCCGAATCCTTTGTATAGGTCCTCCAGTCCTCCTCATCCATGGTATTTCCGGGGGCCAAGGTGAGTTTTCTTTCGTTCGGGTCAATCTTCTCAATGACGACCGCGATGGCATCTCCCTGAGCAAGCCTTTCGATACCGGATGGCCTATCCACGCCCTCCATTTTTGACCTCGGGAGAAGACCGGTAATGCCAGGCTCCAATGATACGAAATAACCGAACTTTTCCTTTTTTTCTATCACTCCCTTAATAGACTGGCCCACCTGATATCGATCGTAGATGTCGATCCAGGGATCCCCTTCTGCATCCCTTATGCTCAAGGATATCCTCCTATTTTCGACATCAATCTCCTTGACCATCACCTCCACGGTATCCCCTTCCGTGACGACATCCTGGGCCTTCAAGATCCTCTTTTTGTAACTCATCTCGCTGATGTGGACGAGTCCCTCTATCCCCGGCGCGATCTCTATAAAGGCCCCGAACTTGACACATCGGGTAACCCTGCCCCTGATTTTATCGCCAGGGCGGAACCTGGCCTCCACGCCCTCCCAGGGATCTCCGGTCACCTGTTTCATGGAGAGCGAGAGCTTCATTTCACCGGCCCGTTTTCCTTGTTCCATACCGATCACTTTTACCGTCACGATATCTCCTGTTTTCAGGATCTCATCCGCCCTCTCCGTCCTGGACCAGCTGATCTCAGAGAGATGTATCATCCCCTCTATACCCGGCATGAGCTCGACAAAGGCCCCATAGGGCATCAATTTTGTTACCCGGCCTTCAAGTTGCATGTCGACTGCAATCCCTTCGAAGAACTCTTTTCTTCTCTTTTCCTGTTCCTCTTTGAGGAGCTCGCGTCTTGAAACGACTATATTTCTGCCGCCTTCCTCGAACTGGGTAATCAGGAAAGGAAATGTCTCTCCCACGTATTCGGCAGGGCCTTCCACATACTTCAGATCCATCTGGCTTATGGGACAGAAGGCCCTTTTCCCCATGACTTCCACGTGAAATCCACCCTTGCACTCTCCTTTTACCTTCCCTTCAACAGGGACAGCTTTTCGAAATGCCTCACCGATGACCCTGAGGTCCCCTGTGCCAGAAAGGGTCTTGGACAGGCGGATTTCACTTTCATCATCAGAGATAACATAAAGCTCAATAATATCGCCTTCTTTGAAAGGCAATTCCTGATTCTCATCCAGTAGTTCATTTCTATCCACAACACCGTCAACCTTGGTTCCTGTATCCACAAAAACGCTTTCTTTTCCTATGGATATGATTTTCCCCCTGAGCCTGTCTCCCAGCCGCAGGCCTTCGCTCATGCCGTTACTGTATGCCTCAAAGAGATCCTCAAAGCTCTCTTCTTTGCTGTTTTCTTCTTCAACAAGATCCTCTGACACTACCTATACCTCCTGTAATCGTTCGCGGGTTAAGCCCGCAGCCCTTCTCAAATCCTGGCTTCCCTCTGACCTTGAACATACTATACACGTACAGAAACACATTTTGGGGTTATTAGTTCCTTCACTGCATAAAGCGCTAAGGGGCACAGTCAGCCTGATACTTGAAACTCGAAACTTGAAATTTGAAAATATATCGAAATTTCTCCATCTTATCGAGTTCCCAGTTTCAAATTTCCAGTTTCTCTCAGCAACAGCGATAGAGCCTCTTTAAAGAGCGTATGCCGATTACCCCAAAAACTCTTTATTAAAGGCTACAGGTCCCACTAATTAACAGGGCCGATCAGGGTTTAGCAAGCGAATTTTGATGACCCTCTAAAAGGCCATCAATCCCGGGGCAGGAGGGGGGCAAGGAGGGAGTTTACGAATAGGCTTGACTTCTAGAAGCGAATAGCAAAATGATGGCTCTCCATCCTTTCTTGCCCCCCTGCGGAGAAGGAGATATGTTTTCAGGAAAGGCCCCAGGTCTTGGGCAGGCTTTGGACGCAGA
>CAYVMN010000202.1:0-7679 GCA_964452575.1 uncultured Desulfobacteraceae bacterium
GGGCTGTTGCGTAACGAGGTTTAAGACCTCACTGCCGTTCTATGAAATGATGCCGGTTTTTACGTCCTTTGGAAAAGAGACCCTCACGGTCCTCCCTCCGGCCTGTAAGCGGGCCGGAGACTGCCTTTCTTTCAAAACGCTAAAGTGTTATAAAATTTCAAATATCTTTGGCTGGATTTGACACAAAGGTTATGATATCTAATGGATCATATTTCACAGTCTGTACGCCATAATAATCATAGTCATCGCCAAAGGCAAGGCTTTTCACAAAGGATGAAGGAGGGGGTATCATGAAGGTAAAGCACATTGACCACATAGGCGTTGCTGTTAAGAGCATTGAACAGGCAGGTAGGTTTTACACAGAGATCTTGGGGCTCCATATCCAAGACGTGGAAAACGTGGCCGATCAGAAGGTGAACGTCGCCTTTATACCCATTACAGACAGTGAGGTCGAACTGCTGGAGTCCACCCATGCCGACGGCGCGGTCGCTAAGTTTATAGATTCCCGAGGCGAGGGGATCCAGCATATTGCGTTTCGGGTTGAGAATATCAAAGAGGCCCTTGAGGAGCTGAAGACAAAAGGGGTTCGGCTTATCGATCAAAGCCCCCGGAAGGGAGCCGGGGGTGCAAAGATCGCCTTCATCCACCCCAAGGAGACGAACGGCGTTCTGGTGGAGATATGCGAGAGGGACTGAGGGACGCTGGCGATGAAGGTCACGTACATATACCCACCACTCTTCAAGAGCTTCTATCCCATAGCGACAAGGATAATTACGGAAAATCTCTTGAGGGACAAGAACCTGGAGGTAGAGTTCAGCGATATGCCCGTAAGGGTCTATCCTTCGGGGGTCCAGGAAGAGATCTTTGAACGCATCATGTCAGAGGCCGTGTCCCGTCTTTCCCCCAATGAGGTGACCTTCCTCAAGCAGAAATACATAATCTATAATCTCTTTTACATATTCATGGCCCACGGTTATTTTGATGAATATATCCTGGAAGATGTTGACAGCAACTATGTGATCGTGAGTGTCATCAACTTCTGTGACCTGCTGATCGTAAGGCACTTATTGGAAAGGAATAAGAGGGTCGTCATTGGGGGACCGCTTATCAACATAGGGCTCTCCTCCGCGTTCATAAGACAATTTCTACTCCGCATGGGAACAGATCCATCCAGGTTGAGGGACGACCTGATCATTTTGTCAGGCAATATGGATCTGAGGACCGACCTATACAGGATGATCAAGAATTGGAAGGATGCTGCTATCAAGGAAAACCACTACGGAACCATTTTTGAGTGCGAAAGAGACTTCTTGAGCCAATGCTCCAATAGTCTGCCATCAACACCTGTGCACCTTGGTTTCAGCAACAGGTGCTGGTACGGAAAGTGCAAGTTCTGTACGTACAAAGGGCTTCCTGCAATGGATCTCTTGACAAACGTCCAGGAGGCCCAAGTCATCAAAAACATCCGCAGGCTGATGAGCTCGTTCAACTCTACTCACATCCGGTTTATTGATTCTTATTTCAACACCACCACTCCCAGCGTTCAGCATATCCTTGATCAAATCAGCAATTATGACATTACCGTTTACAGCGGCATTACAATGTTAAAGAGAAGGGGGTACATTGAGTTCATAAACAGGTACGTGAATTGCCTCTTGATTGGTTTAGAGTCCACCTCTGATTTCAGCTTGAAGTGTGTAAATAAAGGTTATACTTATGAAGACATAAGAGAGGCTATCAACAACGTTGTCAGATATCTGGATAAGGGGGTTTTTTTAGAGATATCGGTCATTATGGACCTGCCAGCCAAGGACAGGGAGGACGTTCAGGCCAACTACAGAAACATATTGGAAATAAAGAACAGATTAGAAAATCAGGGCCTTAAGGTGGGGCTCCATCTGAACATCCTGAGTGTCTTTCCAAATCTCGAACTGCTTTACGTCAAAGACCCTCTCCTTAAGCGGGCCTATGATCCCGCCCTAATGGCACTTTCAACAGGAAAAAGCCATCTGATCAGCCTCTTGAGGAAATCGGGCATGGATAACCCGCCGCAATTACCTTCAGGGCAAGTCCTGGTGGATACGCACACCCCCAATCTGCAATACGGCTATGTAAGCTCGGATGTGCCCATACTTCGCTATGACGTTGACGGCAATCTCCTTCCATCCGATTTGGACCTTATAGATGAAGATATCCTGAGAGGAATACTGGAGAGGACAAGCCGAAGATTGGGGTAGCTCTAAGATCCTGCGTTGAGACGCTTCGGTTGGTGCTCAAGAATGGGGGGCCAGGCTTTTGCCAGTTTGCAGTCAATAACGCCTGCAATGCCCGATGCGCATTCTGTAATTTCGCCAGGGACAGACTGGATCACGATCAGTGGCGGTTCGTTCCCCCTGAAAGGGCTATTGACGCAGTCGACATCCTCTACCGTGAAGGGATCCGATACCTTGTCATCACCGGCGGGGAGCCCTTGTTGCACCGAAATCTGGGTGAAATTGTAAGGCATGCAGCGGACCGGTCGATGAAGGTAATGCTGGTCACCAACGGTTGGCTCTTGTTGCCGGGGCGCATCGCAGGGCTCGCAGATGCAGGTATATCCAGCTTTATCATCTCCATTGATGCCGCGACAGAAAAGGCCCACGAGGAAAACCGCGGGCTGGAGGGAGTGTGCCGAAAGATCCGGGAGGCTAACGGGCTTATACTCAAGCTCGGGCTTAACTCAACCGCCTCGGTCACCATGAGCCGGCTGGTGGACTATAGGGCGCTCCCGGGGTTTCTCCGCTCCCTTGGCTTTCGGTCCCTCACCTTCTCATATCCGGTCACCGGCCTGGGTTCTAGCTTTCTGGGTTTTTCCGATTCCCACCTTGTAGACTACTCAGAAGAAGAGATCATCGAGGCCTTTGAACAGGTAAAACGCCTTAAAAGGCGCTTCCAGGTGGTCAACCCAACCCCATCCCTTGAGGAAATGCAGAGAATTGTTCGAAAAGAAAAACAGCAGTTTCCATGCCTGGCCGGGTACCGATATTTCTATCTGGACTGGAATCTGGATATCTGGCGCTGTCATCACTGGGAGAATCCCATGTGCTCAATCTACGAATTTAACGCCTCCCGGCAGGTCCGCGATGGGTGTACGCGCTGCATGCTCGACTGCTACCGTGATTCAAGCGTCATGCAACAGATTGGCGTCTCTATTCACGAAACCTACTACGCATTAAAAGCGGGCAAATTCGTTCAGGCGGCAAAGGCCTTGTGGCATCCTCGGAACCTGGGTTCCATAAGGGCAATCCTAGAAGAGCTCTCTTGGCTCCTCAGGTTTTGAGGGATATCTAAAAACAATAGGTGATCAGGCCATGAGAGGTATCATAAGGGGAGACACTTACCTGGACCCGGTCTCCCAGCATCACCTTAATTCGGTGTTTCTTCATCCGCCCGGAGAGGACTCCCCTTGAGCTCTTTTGAGTGGTTTAGAGCTTTTTTGGTGACGTTCACCTCTTATTGTTGTATAAAGTTTAGTATGGGCCTCATGTATCAGCGCCAGGGGTGACGGATCTCCCCCACTGTTCCAATCAACCATGGAAAACCATGAAATTTACAAGACCTTTCGTTCTTTCACTCAGGCAGGGAATATTATTTCCCCTCAAATGAGTGACCTCATAGTAGAGACCCCGATCGAGATTATCATAAACAGCCAAAGTCATGTCATTATAATGTTCACCCCTCAAATGATCAGGGAACTGGTGGTGGGTTTTATCTTCACAGAAGGCCTCATAAGCGATATCGCACAGGTTCAAGGGTGCACGATCACTCCTGTCATAAGAAATGGTCGACAAGATCTCATAGAGGCGAGAGTCACGATTTCACCCCAGGGGACGCATTCTGCGCAAAAGGCCAGTAAGAGGATTTCATATTCCAGCTGTGGTATTTGTGGAAAGGAAGATTATTCTCACTTCGAGCTGGGATTGAAGCGGGTAAAGAGCACCCAGAGGTTCTCAATGGATGTCCTAAAAGGCGTCTCGCTCAGGCTTCAGGAGCTCCAACCTCTTTACAAAAGGACGGGTGGAGCCCATGCAGCCGCCCTTTTCGACTCCGCCGGCAATCCAGTCTTTTACTGTGAAGATATGGGCCGTCATAACGCCTTGGACAAGGTTATAGGCTCCACCCTTCTCAAAGGGATTTCTTGTGAAGATAAGTTGGTCGTCTCTAGCGGCAGGGCCAGCCTGGAGATGATTCTTAAGACGGCAAGGGCCGGATTTCCACTTTTTGTGGCCATGTCCAGGCCCACCTCAAGGGCAGTGGAAGCAGCTAGATTTTATAACATTACCCTGGTAGACCTGGCAAAAGATACAAACCGCATATATAGCCATGCTCGCAGGATCGCGGGATTCTGACCATGAAGACAATTGATGATGTCTCAGGCGTTATCCTTGCAGGCGGTAAGAGTAGTCGCTACGGGAAGGACAAGGCCTTTGTAAAGATCAATGGCCTGCCGTTGATTGAGAGTGTCATCGAGGTGATGGGATCCGTATTCCAGGAGCTGATCATCATCACCAACAGCCCCAATAAGTACTCCCGTCTCGGGATTTCCGTATATCAGGATGCCATAAAGGGCCTAGGTCCGCTGGGCGGGATCTTTACCGGGTTGACTACAATCTCTAAGGAGGCAGGCTTCTTTGTGGCCTGCGACATGCCTTTCCTTAATAGGGGTCTCTTACGGTATATGACGGAATCCAGAGGCGAATTTGATGCGGTCGTCCCGAGGATTTCAGGCAAGATGGAAGCCCTTCACGGGCTTTACAGGAAGACGTGTCTCCCGGCCATCAGACGTCTTATTGATTCCCGGGTATACCAGGTCCTTCGCTTCTTCTCCGAGGTCTCAGTCCGTTATGTGGATGAGGGGGAGATTCGGCGATTTGACCCGAACCTGAGGTCCTTTCTCAATGTGAACACCCCCCAAGAGTTAAAAAAGATTGAAAAATCAGCCACGAGGTTTGGCAGCCAATGATAGAATTAGTATTAGCAGTCAGCCTTGCCGTTCTTATATCGGCAGGATGTTCCCTCTTTGAAGCTGTTCTCTACTCAGTACCCCTCAGACAGCTTGAGGCCATGGTGCAGGCTGGAAAGCCGACCGCCAAGATCTTCAACAGACTGAGGCGAAATATTGAACGGCCCATAGCAGGCATATTGTCCCTCAATACGATTGCGAATACTGCGGGGGCTTCCGTTGCAGGGTCGGCGGCCAGTGCCATCTTCGGCCACGAGTGGATAGGATATTTCTCCGCATGCTTCACGGTTATCATCCTTTTCTTCTCCGAAATCATCCCCAAGACGACAGGGGTTGTATATGGGAGATCCCTGGTACCCTTGGTCGCTTACCCTTTGAAGGCCGTTGTGTGGTTCATGTCGCCAGTCATATGGGTAAGTACCCTGGTCACACGCCTCGTTGCCCATCGCAAGACCCAAGAAGCCATCACTGGTGACGAGATCCGTATCATGGCCCGTTTGAGTCTCCAGACCGGCGGGATTGCCCCTTACCAGAATCAGGCTATTGAGAGGATCCTCACACTGCAAGAAAAGATGGTAAAGGACGTCATGACTCCCAGGACGGTAATATTCTCCCTGAGCGCCCATCTTGGCCTCGATGAGGCCGGAAAATTGGCGGCGACCGGTGAGCATAGCCGTATCCCGGTATACGACCTGGGCATGGAAGATGTAGTAGGCATCGTGCTTACCAGAGACCTTTTTGCAGCACTTGCCCAGGGAAAGGAGGGGATGACCCTGGCAGACCTCATGCGGCCGGTCCATTTTGTGGTGGAAACGGCTAGGCTGAACAGGGTCCTCGGTGAGTTCCTGGAACTAAGACAGCACCTGTTTATTGTCCTTGACGAATATGGCGGGCTTTCAGGTCTGATCTCTCTGGAAGATATCCTGGAGGAGATCCTTGGCCGCGAAATCATTGATGAGTCAGATGAGGTGGCAGACAAACGGCAACTGGCCAGGGAGCGCCGACGCAGGCCTTCCGGAACATGACAAAAGACGGACCTGTGCGGTTAGCTCTTAGCCATTAGCGGTTAGCTTTTGGATAAAACTGTTCAACATCCTCTTTACCTCATTGACCTGCTGAATAAGTTCTCTATATGTTTCATCCTGTAAGTAATTGAGATCGCGGGCGAGAAGCAGTTGATATTCCACCTCGCTTGCAGATCCTGCGGCGATGCTCATAAACCTGGCAAGTTCTCGCTCGCTGTCTCTACCGCAACCTTCAGCGATGTTCATCGGAACGGATGCTGCAGCCCTACGTAGCTGAACCATAAGTCCAAATCGTTCGTCAGAAGGAAAATTCATTGTGCTTCCATAGACCTGTAGTGTAAGACGATGGGCTTTCTCCCATACTTTAAGTTCTCGAAAATCTCTCATTTCCACCGCCTTTTAATGCTAACCGCTAATGGCTAACGGCTAATGGCTAACCGCACAGGTTGCAAAAGACCGGCCGGGATCAGGTTTCTTTGAAGTGGTCGAAACCGGTGACCTCCACCTCCTCTCTTACCCCATCTGGCCTCATCACCTTGATACCCTGCTCTCTTGTAATCTCGCCTAAATCATGGATGCGGCAAGGCCTACCCTTTTCAAAGATCTTTTCGAACTGCCCCGCATTCTTACGCGGGACGGAGATGAGGAGCCGGTAGTCCTCTCCCCCAGACAGGGCCAATTCGTAAGGGTCAAAACCGTTGATTTCAGCCAGGGCCTTCAGTTCTTCAGACAGGGGTAAGGCGGTTCGGGAAAGGAGTGCGCCTACGCCGCTTGCCTCACATATCTGCCGCAGGTCAGAGAGGAGGCCGTCACTTACATCTATCATGGCAGAGGCCAGTCGCGATTGTGCAATGATACGGCCAGCTTCAAGTTGGGGTACGGGTCTATTGTGCCTCTCCCTCAGGGCCGCCCCAAGGGGCCTGGGGGCAGATGCCTCCCCCTTGATCAATTTCAGTCCAGCGGCCGAATCTCCCAAGGTTTCAGTCACATATATCCTGTCTCCTGGCTTCGCCCCACCCCTGAAAAGCACTTCCTCTGCCAGCGCTTCCCCAATGGCTGTAACACTTATCATCAGTCCATCAGGCGATGAGGATGTGTCTCCGCCCAGGATGTTGGTGCGATAGCGCCTGCACATGTCTTTGATGCCGCGGTACAGGGAATGTATCGTCTCAACTCTCATGAAAGGCGGTATGGCCACCGATAAAAAGAGGTGAAGGGCCTCTCCCCCCATAGCTGCAATATCGCTCAGGTTTACCGCTACCACCTTTTCCCCCAGGTGTTCGGGGGGGATCTTGCCGGGTATGAAATGGACGTCTTCCACAATCAGGTCAGTGGTAATGACAAGGACCTTTCCCTGATATGGTCCGATGACTGCACAGTCATCACCGATCCCCTTGATCACTCCCTCACTATTGAAATGGCAGCCTTCCTCAATGGAGCGGATAAAGGCAAACTCACCGAATTCCTTGATTTTGAGGTCCCTGTTTAACATACTGGCCCTCTAAACTCCCCCTGATAAGGAAAACATCAAGATACCGAGCTTCAAAAAATAAAGGGGGTCCTTATCTTCTTGTTCAGCATCCAACATCCCAAGAGCTCGTTAGCTGATAACCAGCTTCATCTCCTTGACACTTACTTTCAGATCCATTCTC
>CAYVMN010000203.1:0-7665 GCA_964452575.1 uncultured Desulfobacteraceae bacterium
CCAGGCGGCAAACGGCGAAAACAAACCTCAACCTGCAGCATCGGAAGAAACCGGTATACTCGACTCAAAAAAAAAGATCATCATTGACGAGCGGGGCAGGGCAAAATGCATGTATCCAAAATGTGCCTTCTACGGCAACAACTTCAATTACCCGCCTCATGCGCCCGATCTTGATTTCATCAGAAAACTCGTGGCGCGCTACACCTACGGGATTCTTTTCAGCGTCAGAGGGAACCCCAAGGACTTTGTCGGTCCCGACTTCCTCAAGCGGGTCGGCCGGAAGAATCGCGCCAAGACGATTGTGAATACCGTTTGCTCGGAGATCGAGAGCAGGGCCTTTTACGAAGGATACCATTTGGCCCTTACCTTCAGCCAAGGGCCTTGTAAGTCCTAATGGTGCCCGGATCAGCCGTGTGCGGCCCTAGGGGAGGAAAAGGCCTGCCGGTTTTCCTTAAAGGCACGAAGCAGTGTAGAGGCCATAGGGATCGATGCCTATTCAATGGCGACTAGAAAAGGGTGGGAGGTTTACCCCTGCGTGGCAAGGGTCGAACCGGACAAGATCCATCATGTCCTGCTGATCGGCTTGATCCTCATCCTTTGAAAGGATTTCCTCTTGTTCGTGAAGAAGGGAATCGGTTCTAAGGGTCGCACAATGAAGATTATTTGGGCCTGTTGATCGGGAGGGAATGGATGAATTTGACACAGGAAGAAGTCCTTCAAATACTCAAGTTGCTGGACAATTCAGCGTTTGAGGAATTGGACCTGCAAATGGGGGAGTTGAAACTGACCGTTCGGCGAAAAGGGAGGGCCAAGGTGAGCCCCGAGCGCGCAGCGGAAGAAAAGCAATCGACAGGAAGTCTGGATGAAGGGTCAAAGGCCGCTTCAAAGTGCCAACAGAACCTCGTCCCGATCCGGCCGGCCCCGGCCTGCACCGACCGAGGAATTTGAAGCGGGTCTCGTTCAGATCACGGCGCCGATCCCGGGAACCTCCTTCAGACGACCCGCCCCGAACGAGCCCCCTTTCGTGGAGGTTGGCACTTTTGTGCACGAAGATGATACGGTATGCCTTCTGGAAGTGATGAAGGTCTTCAATACCGTGAAGACGGGGGTCCGCGGCCGTATCGATAAGATCTGCGTCGAAAGTGGAGAACTTGTGGAATTCCGGCAGGTCCTGTTTTTGGCCCGGCCGGAGAGAGAGGAAAATGGTTCAAACAGGGAATGAGGGCAAGAGTCGAATCGACCCTTTAGGAGAGCTGTGTGAGGGAAATTAAATTCGTTGATACGACATTCAGAGACGGCCATGCCAGCCTCTGGGCGGAAGGGATGACGACCAGCATGATGCTGGCCGTGGCATCTGACATGGATCGCATCGGATTCAAATCTATGGATTTCATGGCCACAAGTCATTTCTTGAAATGTGTGCGTGACTTGCGTGAAGATCCGTGGGAAAGAATTCGCCTGGTTTCAAGAAAGATCACCCAGACCCCTTTGTCCTTTATGACGCATCATAGTGTCACGACCTTTGACCTGACCCCCTTTTCAGTCCTGAAACTCTGGATAGAGCGGATTGCGGCCAACGGAATCAAACGGGTCCAACTTATGGATCCGTCTAACGACATGAACTTCAGGATCCCCGAATGTGTCCAGTTTGCAAAGGAGGTTGGACTCGAGGTCGCTCAGTCCCTGGTCTACTCCTTTTCTCCCAAACACACGGACGAATACTACAGCCAAAAGGTGAAAGATGCGGCGAAGTTGGGCGTGGATACCATTTACCTCAAGGATTCAGGCGGACTCCTGACCCCGGATCGGACCAAGACCCTGATCCCTATTTTTTTGAAACATGCCGCAGGAATCCCGGTTGAATTGCACTCCCACTGCACCACGGGTCTGGCCCCCTTATGCTATTTGGACGCGATTCAATTGGGGATCGACACGGTTCATACCGCCATTCCGCCCCTTGCGAACGGGCCTGCACAACCCTCTGCCATCAACGTGGCCAACAACCTTCATTCCATGGGCTATGCCACGGCCGTCAATGAGGAGATCATCAGAGAGGTCTCCGAAAAATTGACCTATATCGCAAAGCGGGAGGGTCTGCCCATCGGGGCCCCCCTGGAGTACAACTACGACCAGTACAAACACCAGATCCCCGGGGGGGTCATCAGCAATTTGAAACATCAGCTGTCGCAGCTGCGAATCCTGGGCCGGCTGGATGAGGTCGTCGATGAAGTCGCCCGGGTCCGGGAGGATTTCGGCTGTCCTATCCTGGTCACACCCTTTTCCCAGTTCCTGGTCACCCAGGCGGCCATGAATATTGTATCCGGTCAAAGGTATCAACAGGTCATTGACGAACTGGTCAAGTATGCCTTGGGGTTTTGGGGAGAGGAGGCAAGTTCATCCATCTCCCCGGAGGTCAAGGACAAGATCTTGAGCCTGCCCAAAGCCAAGGAACTGGCCGGTTGGGAGGTTCCCCAGCCTTCGATAAAAGAGGTTCGAGAAAAGATGGGGGGCTCTGGGATATCCGATGAAGAGCTTTTGCTCCGCTATATTGTCCAGGACGAAAATCTGATCAAGGCTGTAAAGAAGGCCCTCCCCCCCACCGAATATCCGATCGCCTCAAAATCCCTGGTCGCCTTCATTCAGGCGCTTTTGAGACAAAAGGACCTGGCCGAAATCAGTATCGATAAGAAGGATTTCTCCCTGCGCCTCAAAAGGGCCATGGATTAAGCGCCCGCAGGAAGAACGCCCCGCCCGCCCTATCCCTTTCTTAAGGTAATGGTCGCTACCGGGTAGACATCGACACAGGCATGGAAGTCCATGCAGGGGCCTGTGGTCGCTTCTCTCCCGCCAAAAAAGCTGACCATCGTCTCAAAACCCCTCTTATTGAAGATATTTTGACTGGCTTTTGATAAGAACTCGCTTTTCGAGGAAAAAGTATAGAAGAAATTGGTCTTTTGTGTCAAATCAAGTTTGGCTTCAGGATGTTGTGGGGGCGATTTTCGTGCCAAGATTGATGTCTGGTGCGACAAAGGGCCCGGATGCCAAGACGGCAACCGGGGGGCTTGATTTTGCAGGAAAGGGAGAGAACTGAGGAATGTGGGGTACACGTATCCTTTGATCTAAACTCCCACTTCAAAAATCAGGGTGAATAGACCTCTGGATACTGGGGGTCTACATAGAGATAATCGTTCAACCTAGAGGCTCTCGACAGGTTCAAGGATGTAAGGTATCGACTCATCCCGGTTCTGTTTTTTAGTTTGCCCCGGGAGACATTACTATAGTATCCATAATATCGGACCATCTGCTCTCCTTTGTTAGGAACATGAGAGCACATGGCAGCAAGCCACTCTAAGGCATCAAAGGTTTTTTGCTCTTTTCCGTCCTTAGATTGATAAACAACCCTGGCTTTATCTCGAATATAGGTTATTATCTCCTGGGAAAAGGAGGCGCGGATAATATAACGGGCGAGGTTTTCCATGGCCTCTTCCTCTCCAGGAAGGATTCTTGGGCCACAAAAGACATTGAAACCGGAATGCCACCATAATAGAACCATGTTAATCAGATCCTCTGTGATCTTCCCTTTTGAGACCAGCATTTTAAAGACCTTATACCGGAAGATCTCTTCTCCACTACTATCAGCACTATGCGCTCTCTTTCCGCACGATGCTCATTTACTCCCGATTAAGCTTCACTACCCCGGTAGTAGCTTGACTCGTTGGCTACCCCTACCGACCACGATTCTTCTGCCTGATACTAGGGCATTTTATCTCTATCGTTGCCTACAATCTTCGCTCAGTCTTTAGGAAAGGCTAAGCCAATATTGCGATACCCACCCCAGGGACTCATCCATACTGAAACGAGCAAAGCGATAGCTACCTGCCTTTCGTCGATGATTATAACCTTTAGCCCATCATCTTTGAGCTGCTATTGTCTCACCATGAGGGAGCCCAACTTTAGTCTCCTCCAGCTCCTCCAAGATTTTGATAGCCCAAGTCTTTGGATACGGCATTCCTGTCCAAGACCTGATCTGCAAGACATCCCCTTCAGGTAGCCGCCTCGAGTCACTTGATAAGATAGCTTTTACAATTCGAGCGTCATACTTACGAGGCCCAGGGGTCAGGTCCTTAACGGTGAGTTTGACCTCTTGGTTCTCTTTAAGGTCTTTAATATCAGGAACAAAGGTTAAATACTCTTTCTTCATTTATTTATTCTCCTTAAAGCCGAATGCTTTCCAATTTGCCAATACTTTCTTCTTCAATTCCTCAGGAAACATCATATCAAATGAGTTCTTGACTGGGACTTCATTTATTACATTCAGTTCCGGTGGCCAGGTACAGTCGAACAGAGCGATCGCCCCTCTGTAGGCTCTCCTCTCTTCAGCATTATAAGCGGGCGTGAGAGCATTTCCTCTTGGTGCCTCTATCTCCTCACAGAAGATTCCCCGGATGGGATGGCACTTGGTAGCTAAAGCATGGATAACCTGGTTGAAGTCAAACGGGTCTACATCACTATCAACCACAATAAATTTGTTGCAATCGGCTCTACGAGAGGTAAGTACATCCCTAATCTGCTTAGCAATAGCACTGCCCCCTGCCCCTGGTTTGACACCTATTACCGCAATATGTGTTACACCGTAAGGCGGGACATACACTTCAGTTATGGGTATTTCATGCCTTATCAGGCGTTTCTTCATAGCTAGAGCAGCCGTCATTGAAGCCGCTATCGAGCTATCATCTGGTGGAATGCCAAGGCTGATCATAGTGAATATTGGAGAGTTACGATGAGTGATTGCTTTTATCCGGCATAACACTCCATCCTTGGCTCCTTCCATTCGGTACCCGGGATATTCACCAAATGGACCCTCTTCAGCCGTCCTATCAGGATATACCTCTCCCTCGATGACTATCTCGGCGTTGGCAGGTACAAGAATGTCACTAGTCTCACATTTTACCAACTTTATCGGCTCTAAGGCTAATCCCCCTGCATAATCTACCTCATCGGCATTTATCGGTATCGAAGCAGTTGACACGATGTTACAAAGCGGGTCTGCCCCGATTACCAGCGCCATTGGCATTGCCTTTCTTTGGGCCACATATTTCCCGTGCAACATTATGGCAAAGTGACTGGAGTATCTCGGCCAGCCGACGATATGCCTTTTGTTATGAATCATAAACCGATACATACCCCAGTTGCTCCACTTGGTATCAGGGTCCTTGGTGACCTCGAACGCCCAAGTCCCGATGTATCGTCCGCCGTCTCCTTCGTGAATATAGGGGACAGGCAAAGAGTACAAGTCAACATCAGCACCAACTACTATATTCTCTTTACAAGGGCCATTATCTATGATTACAGGCTTAATTGGGTTATTAATCCGACGCTCATATTCCTTATACAACTCCTTAACAGGAGTCTCAGGGTCAAGACCCAAAGCAATCGCCACTCGCCGGAAAGTGCCCGTCAGACCGCCAAATATACGATAACCTTCAGGATAGTCCTTGATATTCTCAAAGAGGACCGCGGGCCCCTCTAGCTCATAAGCTCGCCGACCGATGGCACCTACCTCTAAATCCCAATCTACAGTCTGCTTAATGTGTACCACATCCCCGGTTTTGTCTAAAGCCTTAATGAACTGACGAAGATCTGTGAATACCACTGTTACCTCCTTATCTTACTTTAACTTGTGTCTAGTCCTTATGAACTTCCCCGCCTCAGAAAATGATTATGAAATTATCCCTTCTGCCTTCATTTTCTCGACTATATCCTGGCGAAGCAGTTTCTTGTCCACTTTTTGACCATCTGCTACCATCGGTAGCTTGTCCAGGATTTCTAGCCTCTCTGGCAACTTATAAGATGAAATCTCCTTTTCTTGTAATATAGAAACTATCTCTGCCAGGGTAATTTGTTGACCCGGCTTGGGGACGACATAAGCACATGGCTTTTCGCCCATTATCAGGTCAGGCATGCCAATTATAGCAATATCCTGCACCTTATAATAGGTGAACAGGATGTTTTCAAGCTCCTTAGGATAGATATTCCAACCGCCTCGAATAATCATATCTTTCGTGCGACCAACAATGACCAGGTTCCCTTGCTCGTCGTATGTACATAGGTCGCCCGTCTTAAACCAGCCATCAGGGGTCCAGCTTTGCCATGTTGCCTCGGGGTCCCGATACAAGCCTGAGCAACAAGCTGGTCCCCTCCCACATAGCTCTCCCGCTTCTCCGTGTGCCACTTCTTGCCCGGAGTCATCAACGAGCTTGAACTCGGTCCAAGCTCGTGGCTTGCCCACGGTCAATAGCCGTACATCGATAGGGTCATCAATCCCACCACACGCTGTGCCGCCGAAGTCTACCCCACCATAATCGTTTAGTACTTTCACTCCTGTTCTCTCCTCAAACTCCTTGCCCAGTTGGTAGGCAAGCGGAGCACCCGTACACCACCACACCCGCACTGAACTGAGGTCATAGTGGCCAAGGTTAGGATTTTGTAATATCAGTGCCATTTGGGCAGGAACACCGCAAGAGATAGTGACTCGTTCCCTCTCCACCAACTTGAGTGCCTCTTCAGCCTCAAATCGTTCAAGGAAAACACCCTTAGCGGCTACTTGTGGTGCTGCGAAATAGACCGGGACATTAGGTCCGCCACCGGCTGGGGAGAAGGCAGCGAGGATGTCATCACTCGTAAGGTGTAGGACATCTATAACCCCTCTACCAAAGGTCAATCGGGCACAGGCTGTATATTCAGCGAACTTAGGAACATCTGTAGTCCCGGTTGTGTGGTTAATCAACGAGACCTCTGTCGGCTTGTATCGCACGCTTTCCAGGTAATCTTTAGGGTACTTGTCCTCAAGTGATCGTTGCATAATCTCTGAAAAGGAGACTGCCCACGAGGGTACTTTCTTACCGACAACAAACACCTTTCTCAGCTCGGGCAGTTGGGGACGGATTGTCTCAATCATTTCAAGGTAATCATAGCCTCTAAACTCGTCCGGGATGACTATAGCCGTTGCCCCTGTGTATTGTAAGATATACTCCATATCTCGCTCGCGAAAGGTTCTGAGTACTGGCAAACAGAGTATCCCCGCTTTCTCACAGGCGACCCGGGCGAGACACAACTCTACAGAGTTCAGCAATTGCAGAATGACTAGCTCATCCTTCTTGATTCCTTGCTCTAAAAAGCCAAGAGCTATTCTATCAATCCACTGTTTAGCCTTAGCCCAAGTGACTCTAGTTTTAGAGTCTACTATCGCTTCCCTCTGGGGAAAGTCTTTGGCATTACGATCCCACACATTAGATAGACTTACTCGTTCCCAATAGCCTTTCTCAATGTATTCGGCTATTAATTCTGGGGTATGTCGTGTTTGTTTAGTCATTTTTGTCTCCTAGTCCCATATTTTCAACTCACTTACCGGCCGGTGAACTCTCTCCTATCAAAGTGGGTTACGTCTATTATTTTCCCACCCACTTTACCCCTCCTTTTTCTTTCTTCACCGACCCGAAGGCGAGAAGTGGTGCAGCTACTTACATATCATGGTTGCTTGTTCCTTTTTCCCCAGTCGGCGTTGGCCATCCTTGTTCACTAACACCGTATCCCCTAGGCCCAAAATAAGTGTAATTAGAGGGTAAAGTGAGCTTTACAGGCGGACTTAAAGTTATCAAAGTTCGA
>CAYVMN010000204.1:0-7628 GCA_964452575.1 uncultured Desulfobacteraceae bacterium
CTATTTCCTTCACAACTTATTCCCTCTGTGTTCTCAGTGATCTCAGTGGTGAACTGTTCTCCAATCATCAATCCTTAGCCCTTTGCCAGGTTTCTATATCGATAGAGACCGGCCATTACCCTTGCCGCCCTCTCAGGTGTCGGTAGATTGAAGATGGCCCCGGCCTTCTCAAGGTCCCCAACCTGCCCGTCCCAGACGCCGGGAGGTGAAACAAGGCAGGTGATGACGGGTCTTTTCTGATTCCATTCAATGAGTAGGTCAGAAACCCTTGCGACTGCCTCCCTATTGGCTGAGGCGAACATCATCAGGAGCATGATGCCGTCTGTATTAGCGTCTTCCATGACCGCCCTTATGATGCCGCCAATAGCGGAGGAGTCATACCAGGCGGGTCCCATGTCCACAGGGTTAGTCCTGATTGCCAAGGGGGGGAGGAGTCCATTGATAATGCCCTGCGTCTCAGGTCCGAATTGTAGTACACTCAGCCCCTCCGCCTCGCAGACATCGCAGGCCGCCATACCCGGTCCTGCCTGGCCTGTGAGAACCGCAATCCTCGGACCTTCCGGCAAAGGACATACTGTCAATGCCTGGGCCAAGTCCAAGAGGGACTGAATGCTATCCACGCACAGGATCCCTGCCTGCCTGAGTGCCCCTTCATAGACCTCCTGATTTCCGGCCATTGAGCCAGTGTGCGAAAAAGATGCCTTGTCTCCGGTCTCTGAACTTCCGGTCTTGTAGGCAATGATAGGTTTTTTCCCCCTGTTGGCCCTTGCTGCCTCCATCAGATCTCTGGGCCTGTCAACTCCTTCCAGGTAGAGGGCTATCACACGAGTCTCAGGATCCCCAGTCAAGTAGGGAAGGATCTCAGCGAAGTCCACATTAAGCCTGTTGCCCAGCCCCACTATTTTGCTAAACCCGACTCCCTGCCTCATGGCCATGAATGCCAATAGATGAGAGATTCCGCCGCTTTGGCTCACAAGGGTGATCCCTCCCTTCTGGGCCAATGAAAACTCTGGGGTGAAGGAGGCGTTTAGATTCCTGTGCAGGTTGATCATCCCGAACGTGTTGGGACCGATGACCGGTATCCCCGCCCTGCGGGCGATTTGGGCCAATGCCGCCTGTTTTTGCGCCCCTGACGGGTCGTCGATCTCCTTGAACCCGGCCGTGATAAGGACGATTCCCTTAACGGCACTCCGCTCGCATTCTTCAAATATCTGCGGGACCAGGCCTGCCGGGACTACCACAATGGCGAGGTCGATCCTCGCTGAAAACTTGTCTATAGATGGAGATGATGGTATGCCCATAATCTCCTTTGAAGCAGGGTTCACCGGTACTATTCGCCCTTCAAAACCCCCGTTCGTCAGGCTTTTCATGACGTGATAGCCTAGTTTCCCCGGGTTTTCAGAGGCCCCGATAACGGCGACTGTCTCGGGGTTAAATAGGGCGTTCAGGTTGCTCATCGTTCCTGTTTTACTCATTTTCAAGCGATTCGCCCCAGTGCTGTCATAGATATCTCGAAAGGGAGCTCTGGAATGCTTTGGTATACTGCCACTTCGCAATCGACAACCGTAAATCCGTTTGCCTGTCGATCTTTATAATCTATTGGGATGAATCGTCAACAGAAATGTGTAACCGTTCAAAGGTTCAGGGTTGAGGGGTTCACGGTTAGGGACAAATCCTGGTTTCTCCAGATCGATGGGAAAGAAAACCAGGTTTCGGGGTGGCTGCAAGACAAGGCGCGTGAGAATGAGAAGCAACCTTGAAGCCCTGAACCTTTGAACGGGTACGGGATTTGTTTGTAATTTGGCCTGCCCCGTTAAATCTGTTTTTTCCATTTAACCGGGGGGCTTGAGATTTGGAATATTCCCATAGGGTTCAGGATTCAGTAGCAACTGGTGTTGAGTTTGGGTGAGAGGCATGTTAGGCTTTATATAATAAAGGTAGGGGTTTGCCAAAGAGGTTTTTCATGGACCTGGAAAGGAAGATTATCAAGAGGGTAGGAGCCACCATTTCCACGAACAGGATGCTCGTGCGGGGTGATCGCGTGGTAGTGGCCGTCTCGGGGGGACCAGATTCAGTCTGCCTACTGGATATACTTTACAGACTCAGAGACACCCTGGGCATCGATCTGGTGGTGGCTCACTTTGACCATGGCCTCAGACCTGGCGAGGACGAATCTGAGACACAATTCGTTGAGTCTCTGACGCAATCCCTTAACCTCCCTTTTAAAACAAAGAGGACGCAGGCGCTTCTGATCGCGGGATCCCCCTCTTTAGAAGAAAGGGCCAGGGAGGCCAGATATCGTTTCCTGGAGCAGGTGAAAAAGGAAACCCATGCACAAAAGATTGCCCTGGGCCACAATCTGAATGACCAGGCCGAAACGATCCTCATGAGGCTGCTGCGGGGAAGCGGCCCATCAGGCCTGGGAGGGATTACGCCTCAGCGGGAAGATAGGGTGGTCAGGCCCCTCATTGAACTTACCCGAGAGGAGATCGAAGGGTACCTCGGGAAGAGGGGCCTCAGATATGTCTCAGATTCTTCAAATCGTAATACCACCTTCCTGAGAAACAGGATCCGCCTTGAACTCCTCCCACAGATCAAGAAATACCAGCCAAGGATTGTGGAGATCCTGGGGAAGACCGCAGGGATCATGCGAACAGAGGAGGTCTGGCTGGAGGAGGAGGCCGGGGCGTGGATCAATGACTTTGCCGAACAGGGGGCGAATGGAGAGGTCTCAATCCCTTTGCCCCCTTTTAGGGCCCTCCCGGAGGCCCTAAAGGGCCGTGTCATCCGGCAGGTCTTGAGGAGGGTCGGTGGAAATCTGCGACGAGTGGGGTTTCGTCACGTGGAGGCCGTAAATCGACTGGCAGTTGGTGAGAGGCCTCAGGCCAGTTTCAACCTTCCCAATAGGATAACGGCCAGCAGGGTTTATGACAGGTTGGTATTTTCCGGGAAAGACCTCCGGTCCCAAAATGGGTATTGTTATTTCCTCGATGGCCCAGGGGAGTTTCACCTGGAATCCCTGAATTGTACTATCACACTTGAGGAAATTGGAATTTGGGTCCCCGCGGATTTGAGGGCGTCGCCGTGGATAGCATTCATTGATGCAGATAGGATAACCTATCCATTGACGGTAAGGAATTTTAGAGCGGGCGACAGGTTCGTTCCCCTTGGTATGGGAGGTCGCCGGAAGGTCAAGGACTTTTTTATTGACCTCAAGGTCCCCTCTGAGACAAGGAAAAGTACCCCCATATTGACTTGCCGGGACAACCTGGTTTGGGTCTGCGGTCTAAGGATAGACGATCATTTCAAGGTAACACCAGAGACCAAAAGGGTATTGAAGGTCTCTTTCAACTACTCAGGAGTCAGTAATCAGAATCCATGAGCCAGTAGTCAGAATTCAGGAGTCAGAATGAAAAGGAAACCGGCCAGCCTGGGGTCTCAAGAAAAGAACAAGACCTGATGCGGCAAGGGAAAGGTATTTACGCATGAATGAACCAGCACCCCGAATGAGGAGGGATTTGGAATTCTTCCCTTTTCAGCATGGCGGCCAGCAACTGGTATTGATTCGGGACCAGCTTGGCCTTGTTCAGGAGGGAAAGGCAGTAGCCCCGCCACTCTATCAGTTCATGGTCCTATTGGACGGTCGAAGGACCGTGAGGGATCTGCAGATGGAGCTTATGAGGCAAAAGGGGAGGCTTCTGGTTGGGACAGGGGAAGTTGTGGCCCTCCTGGACCATCTTGATGATTCATATCTCCTCGATTCGGAGAGGTATAGGAAGGCAAGAGGGCGTATAGTTGCCGAGTTCGCCTCGAAGAAGGTCAGACCTTGCTCCCACTGCGGCCAGAGCTATCCCAAAGATATCTCGGAACTTGAGGGAAGGCTGAATGAGATCCTGAACAGCCAGCCGGCTATGAGTGAACCGGAGGGGAAGATCAAGGCCTTGGTGGCCCCCCATATTGACCTTTCCGCCGGATCAAAGGTCTACTCGAGGGCCTACCAGACGCTCAAATATGCGGCGCCTTCAAGGGTGGTAGTGTTAGGGGTGGGGCATAGTCTGGTGAGTGGGCTTTTCAGCCTGACCGACAAGGATTTTGAAACCCCGCTGGGCATAATAGGGAATGAGCACCACCTGATCAATGAATTGCAGGAGGCCGGGAAGGAGATCCTCTCGGAAAGTGATTTTCCCCACCGCTCCGAGCACTCTATCGAGTTTCAGGCCATCTTCTTGCAGCACCTCCTAAAGGGAAAGGAGTTTACCATCGTCCCTATCCTCTGTGGCTCGATCCAGTCATCTTGTGAGGCCTACAGCAGGGCCGCTTACCTGCAAAAGGCCGGTCCTTTCCTCAATAAACTGAGAGACATAGTCACGGATACAGAACAGGAGACCCTCATTGTGGCAGGGGTCGATTTGTCCCACATCGGCCCAAAATTCGGTCATAGGAGCCCGGCTCGGTACATAGAGGCGCAGGCAGAGGCCCATGATAAAAACCTTATAGGCTATCTGTGCCAGCTGGATGCGGACAAGTTCTGGGAGGAATCGAGAAACGTAAATGACCGGTTCAATGTCTGCGGTTTCTCGGCCCTTGCATGCATGCTTGAGGTATTACCTGCCTGTAAGGGAGAGATCCTCGATTATCAGATATGGCACGAACAGCCTACGAGCTCAGCAGTGAGTTTCGCGGCCATTCTCTTTACGTCATAGTACCGCGTATCATGAGTTCGGTCTTGTGTTTGTTTAGGGTTTGGAATTTGTTTGGAAAACCGGGGACCCACCGGTAGGTGGGGAGTCCGAAGGACAATTTGGTGCTTGTTATTTTGGATTTCCCGGATTTGCTGTTTGGGATTTGGGTGAGGCGCTGTGCCCATGAGAGGGGCCGCGATTAACAAGGACCATCCCCAGGCTGACAAGGGTCAGGGCTACAAGGAGGCTTGCACCGATGGGCTCACCCAGGATCAGGGCACCGCTCAGGAATACACCAAATACCGGAGTAAAGAAGGAAAAGGCGTGGAGGAGACTCACCGGATAACGATGTATGAGTTCAAACCAGAGGAGGTAGCTCAGGAAGGCTACGATGATACACTGGTAGAAGATCGAGAAACCTGTAGCGGACGAAAAACCGGATATAAATCTGTCTTCCATCAGTGTACTGAGCAGGAACAATAAAGGTGTAGAAAAGAATACCTGATAAAATAGGGTTTGCAAAGGGAGTGTGCGGTGGGCCAGGAATCTCTTTATATATAGTGTGGTAGCCCCCCACAAGGCTCCTGCCCCAAGGGCCATGAGATCGCCCGCGAGGGTCCTCAGGGAAAATGACCCAATGTCTCTCAGGAACAGTGCAACTACCCCGGCAAAGGCCATCACGAGACCTGCCGCCTTCCAGGGATTCAGCCGGTCTCCTTTCAGGAAAAAGTGGGCTCCGAGGGCCACAAGAAAGGGGGCGAAATAGAGCAATACATATGTTCGGGATGCCAGGGTGTATTCAAGCCCCACATAGATCAGGCCAAATTCGCCGCCAAAGAGGAGCCCGACTGCTATTCCGTGGATTAGCACAGTCTTGGAGGGAAATATGCCGATCCCTTTTGCCCTCATCCATATGTAAAGGCAGATGCTGGCTACGAGAGACCGGAGACCAGCCATGAAGAGGGGCGCAAGATCGTGTGCCCCGATCTTTATTGCGGCCATATTGGCACCCCAGATAAGGGAGAGGAGCAGAAGGAGTGCTATGGGTTGCCACCGCAATTGTGCTCGGTACATGAGGAATCATCCCTATTACAAATAAGGCAGGCTGGGCAAAGGATTCATCTCGAAATCATTTATTGAGGCACTATAGACAATATAAAGGGAACAGACAACGCCAAAAATTCCTGACAAGATCAGCCTTGGAGGGCTACGATGGACTACAAAGTGGTAATTGTTGGGGCCGGGCCAGCCGGTATATTTGCCGGCCTGACCCTGGCCGATCTGGGCGTAGGGCCTGTTCTCTTGTTAGAGCAGGGGCGGGATCTCGGTCAGCGCAACCGCCTGAAACCCGAAGACAGGCTCTGTGGGTGGGGAGGCGCCGGGGCATACAGTGACGGGAAATTGACACTTTCTACTGAGGTAGGGGGTTTCCTGGGGGAGTTCTTAGAGCAGAGGTCCCTTTACCAACTTCTCGTCGAAGTTGATAGGACCTACGCAATCCATGGCGCCCCAGATCGTATCTTTGGAGAGCTTACGCCCAAGCTGGAAGAGCTTGCCGATAGAGCCAAGGTGGCTGATCTTGAACTAATACCCACACGCATCCGGCATATAGGTACGGAAAACTGTTGGACAGTCTTGGACCACCTCAGGCAGACTCTCAAAAATCGAGTCGAAACCCGCACAGGGCAGAGGGTTGAAAACCTTCTGGTTGAAGATCATCGAATTCGAGGCGTAAGACTGGCTGATGGGCAGACTATTAGCAGTCAGTTTGTCGTTGCCGCGCCCGGCCGATCAGGGGCTACATGGATGAAAAAGGAGGCAGAGGCCCTGAACCTGGAGAGCAGGGCAAATCCGGTGGATATTGGGGTTCGCGTGGAACTGCCGGCCGTTATGCTCAAGGAACTCACTGATACCACGTATGAATCCAAGCTCATTTACCACTCCAGGACCTTCGACGAGAAGGTGCGTACTTTTTGCATGAATCCCTATGGGGAGGTGGTGACAGAAGAGAACGCCGGAATCATTACCATAAATGGTCACAGCTATGCCAGAAAGAGGAGCGAAAATACCAATTTTGCCATCCTGGTGAGCAGTGCATTCACAGAACCCTTCGACGACCCTATTGCATATGGGCTCTATATCGCAAGGCTGGCTAATCTCCTTGGCGGCGGGGCAATCATTCAGAGGTTGGGGGATCTTCTTGCAGGTCGCCGCAGCACAAAGGCACGTCTTGACCGGTGTCTCACAAGGCCGACCCTGGAGACGGCAACCCCAGGCGATTTGAGTTTCGTATTTCCTTATCGGCACTTGCTAAGCATTATTGAAATGCTGCAGGCCTTAGACAAATTGGCTCCCGGGGTCTACTCGCGCCATACGCTTCTATACGGCGTGGAGGTAAAGTCCTATTCTAATCGCATCCACGTATCAGCCGATATGGAAACCCAGGTGATGAATCTATTTGCTGTAGGAGATGGGGCCGGCATCACGCGGGGTCTCCTTCAGGCCTCGGCAAGTGGGACAATTGCCGCCCGTGCCATCGCGAAACGGATAGGGGGCTAGCGGTCCTTGAGCAGGCGCAGGTGCCTTATGAATTCCAAATGGGGTAATCGTGGGGGATGAACCGTTGAACTTGGAACAAGAAGAGGCGATGCAGAGGCCTGATGAGCGTGAACCATACGGTATGGTCATCAATGAGATCCAGCTTCTTCTACTGTTCCCTTTATTGGTCTTGTGCGCGGCGCTGGTCGTTCTGGAGACCTACCTCATCATTCGTGCAATTATACGGATTCGACGTCAGGATCGACACATCCTGGCGATCAAACGGAGACACAGCCGGATCGCCGAGTTTATCGACTGAGAGATGTCATTCGGAAGGTCTCGTAGGGTCACGAATGGGACGACCCAGAGTCAAGACGAGACCTGCCCTTTTTTATATGGGTTTCCGTT
>CAYVMN010000205.1:0-2642 GCA_964452575.1 uncultured Desulfobacteraceae bacterium
CCCTTAACCTCCCTGCCATTGAGCATAAAGGTGATCATCGTAACAGTCCCAAGTCCGAAGTCCGAAGCATATCAAACGATAAGGACTGCGTCGAACTTGCAGGCATCGTAACAGATTCCGCACTTGATGCAATGATCCTGGTCCACATGGTGGGGCGCCTTCTTTTCCCCTGTTATTGCCTCCTGAGGACACCTGAGGGCACAGAGGCGGCAGCCGGTGCAGGCCGCATCGTCAATACGGTAATGGAAAAGGGGCTTGCATATGCCAGCAGGGCACCTCTTGTCCCTTATGTGGGCCTCGTATTCATCACGGAAATAGCGTATGGTTGTGAGCACGGGATTGGGGGCAGATGTCCCTAGACCGCAAAGAGAAAATCCCTGGACCATCTTGCCCAGCTCCTCGAGGAGCCCGATATCACCCTCCCGGCCATTGCCCTGGCAGATGCGGTTGAGGATCTCCAACATCTGTTTTATCCCTTCCCTGCAAGGGTTACACTGACCACACGATTCCTCTTTGAGGAAATCCAGGAAGTAGCGGGCCACATCCACCATGCAGTTGTCCTGGTCCATCACGATCATACCGCCTGACCCCATGATAGACCCTGCCTTTGCCAGTTCGTCGAAATCGACCCGTAGGTCCAGGAACTGCTCTGGAATACATCCACCGGAAGGGCCGCCGGTCTGGACCGCCTTGAACCTCTTCTTCCTGGGGATGCCGCCCCCTATATCAAATATAATGGTTCGCAGGGTGGTCCCCATGGGGACCTCAACGAGGCCTGTGTTGACCACCTTTCCGACCAAGGAGAATATCTTTGTCCCCTTGCTCCCCTCGGTGCCGATCGAGGAATACCAGTCGGCTCCCCTGTTGATTATCACTGGGACATTGGCCCATGTCTCGACATTGTTGAGGTTTGAAGGGCCTTCACGGAACCCCTTCTCTACGGTATGGATATATTTTGCCCTGGGTCTTCCGGGTCTTCCTTCCAGGGAGGCCATCAGGGCAGTTGACTCCCCGCAGACAAAGGCACCGCCGCCACGGCTGATGTGGACCTCGAATTCGAAACCAGAGCCAAGGATATCCTTGCCCAGGAGCCCCAGCTCCCTTGCCCCCTCCAGGGCGATTGAAAGATTTTTGACTGCCAGGGGATATTCGTGTCGCACATAAACGAATCCCTCATGCGAACCGATGGCAAACGCCCCGATGGTCATTCCCTCTAATATGCTATGGGGGTTCCCTTCCAGCAGGCTCCTGTCCATGTATGCCCCAGGGTCCCCCTCATCCGCATTGCAGATGACATATCTCTCGCCCTGGTGTCGGCGGCACGACTCCCACTTGAGGCCCGTGGGGAATCCCCCGCCTCCACGGCCCCTCAGGCCTGAGTCTTTTATCTCCTCGATTATCTCTTCAGGGGTCATATCAAAGAGGGCCTTTTCAAGGGCCGTATAGCCGCCTGCAGCTATATAGTCCTCTATGCTGGCAGGATCTATTATGCCGTTATTGCCGAAGATGATCCTCTGCTGGAGCCTGTAAAACGGGATGTCCTTCTCGTGAATGATCTCTTTTTTTGTGGCAGGATCCTTGAAGAGCAATGAGGTTACAAGTTCTCTGCCCTTTATAGCCTTTTCAACTATCTCACTGATATCTTCCTCTTTGACCTGGGCATAAAAGACCCCTTCGGGCCGGAGCACCATTATTGGGCCTTTTTGGCAAAACCCGTGACAGCCCGTGAGCTTCACCTCCACCTTATCTTGAATACCATGCCTTTCCAGTTCCTGGACAAGGGCCTCATGCACCCTTCCTGTTCCATAGGCCCCGCATCCCGAACCGGAGCAGAGTGAAATCGACTCTCTCCCGGCCAGTTGGGACTCCTCCTGAAGGGAGTTTCTGAGGCTGTCGAGTACTGGTCGGTTCTCAATCCTGGGCATACCCTGAAGCAATGCACCCTATCCGTGGTGTTGTGACACCTTTTCCGCGTATTCCTTGATCAGTCTCAAGGCACCTGATCGGTCGAGTCCGCCATATGTCTGCCGATTAACCGCAATGACAGGGCCTGAGGCACAGCATCCCACGCAACGCACCGCCTCCAGGGTAAAGTTGAGGTCTGTGGTGGTCTCTCCAGGCCTGATATGGAGCGTCTCTTCAAGGGCGTCCATGATCCTCTCAGCCCCCCGCACATGGCATGCGGTCCCGGTGCAGACATTGACAACGAACTTCCCCCGGGGTTCGAGGCTTATGGTCTTGTAAAAGGTGGCCACACTGTAGATAATGCTCTCCTTGACCCCAAGCCTTTCTGCCAGGAAGGGCACAACCTGGGGAGGGACGTAGTTATAGATATCGCTTATGTCCTGCATTATCATGAGCAATGCCTCATGACTCGATTCATATCTCTTGATTATCTCTTCGATCTCAGCCCAGTCTAAATCCACGAATTCTACCTCTGCTCTATTCATTCCGTATCCCCTGTACGCGGAGCGGGAGGGTATGCATGATCAGGATCTTGAGGCAGATGCAGGCCTGCTCGTGACAGGGCAGTTTTCGACGCAGCTGCCGCATCCGGTACACAGATCCATATCTATACTTCGTGCCCTTTTCTTGACCCTTACCTTGAAGTCTCCCGCAGATCCTTCAACAGATTCGAGATC
>CAYVMN010000205.1:2742-7607 GCA_964452575.1 uncultured Desulfobacteraceae bacterium
TTTTCTTGACCCTTACCTTGAAGTCTCCCGCAGATCCTTCAACAGATTCGAGATCTGCATAGGTAATTAGTTCGATATTCATATGCCGGCCGACCTCGACCAGCTTGGGGGATATTATTCACATGGCACAATCATTTGTAGGAAAGGTCTTGTCCAACTGGGCCATGGCCCCTCCCAATGAAGGATTCTTTTCCAGGAGGTAGACGTAATACCCGGAATTGGCCAGGTCAAGGGCCGATTGCATTCCGGCGATGCCGGCCCCCACAACCAATACAGACCCCTTTATCTCAACAGGCATGGATTCCCCCTCTATGAAGCTGGGCTTCAAGGAATTTCCGTATAGTAACTATATTGTAACTACATTGTAGCCATTTTGCAACAGGTTAGATCCTTCTGATAGAATTTCAGGATCATCCTTGATTAATATTGACTCCAGGGGCCGATTTATAATATGTCAAATGGACTTGTAAAGGATGTACTTATGGGAGGCGAGTGCGTTCAGGATGGGGGGAAGTGAAATACCCTTGATCGATCAATATAATCGAAGGCTCAATTATCTCCGGATATCCGTTACAGACCGATGTAACCTCAGGTGCATATACTGCATGCCGCGTGGAGCACTGCCCAAACTGCGGCACGATGACATCCTTACCTATGAGGAGATACTCCGCCTTGCCAGGATAGCTACACAACTAGGGGTTCGAAAGATCCGCCTCACGGGTGGTGACCCCTTCATGCGCAAAGGCATATGCGATTTCTTGCCCAGACTTACTTCAATTTCTGGGCTTGAGGATGTCTCTCTTACTACCAATGGAATATATCTCAAGGCAAACCTTGAGAAGATGAGATCTTGCGGCATAAAAAGACTAAATGTGAGCCTGGACACCTTGCTGAGGGAGAAATACCAGAGGATAACAGGTCACGATGGCCTTGAAGCGGTATGGGAAGGGATTGAGCTTGCCTGGAACTTGGGATTTGATCCTATCAAGATCAACATGGTGGTTATCAAAGGGCTGAACGACGATGAGATACTCGATTTCGCAAGGCTGTCCCTTCGGTACCCATTCCATGTGAGATTCATTGAATATATGGCTATCGGGGTCACAGATTCGGATGTCCCTTTATACCACATTCCGAGTTCCCTGATTAAGGAACAACTTCAAGGCCTGGGAGAGTTGAACCCGATTCCCAAGAGCGCCTACGGGGGCCCGGCAGAGCGTTTCAGGTTCAAAGGGGCCCCCGGGGAAATAGGTATTATTAGCCCTGTAACCAGCCATTTTTGCCACATGTGCAATCGGCTTCGCCTCACTGCAAGCGGGTATTTGAGGCCTTGTCTTCTATCGGATCGGGAGGAAGATTTAAAGGGGCCCCTTCGAAGGGGGGCCACGGATAGGGAACTGGCCGCCATCTTTCTCAAGGCCGCATCCGAAAAACCCTACGAACACCACTCAACCTCCGAGCATCCAACCCCTTTCTCTGGCCAGATGTCGTCCATCGGCGGATAGTGGCCTGCCCTTAATTGCAAGATCCAATATCCCTTATGTCAAACTTGATATATGTAAGTAGCTGATCTTTGAGAAGATTATCAAAAAAAATCATTGACAAGATTGGTTTCTGAATAGTAAGGGAGAAGCGATAATTGATGCAAGGCTCACCTTAATACAAAACCCCTATCCCTCAAGTTTCGGCCGTTAGCTAATTTCAATGTAACCGCAAACCATCTAGAAGAAAGGAGGAGGCATGAACATAACGCGTCGTGATTTCTTTAAGATCACTGGGGCTTCTGCGGCGGGCGCGGTGATCTTGGGTCTTGGCCTTGATCTAAAGCCGATCAAATCACATGCCCAGACCCTCAAGCTTCGCTTTGCCAAGGAGTCAACGAGCATCTGCTGCTATTGCGCCGTTGGCTGTGGTCTTATTTGTAGCACCGGCGAGGCAGGAGCAGGGAAGATCATCAACATCGAGGGAGATCCGGATCATCCCGTCAATGAGGGGGCCCTGTGCGCAAAAGGGGCTGCCTTGAGCCAGTTGGCCAACAATGAGAACCGGATTACGACCCCGCTTTACCGCAAGCCTTACAGCAAGCATTGGATGGAGATCTCATGGGACCAGGCCCTCACCATGATCGCCAAGAGGATCAAGAAGAGCCGGGATACCAGCTTCACTCACAAGAACGACAAGGGCCAGGTGGTCAACCGAACCAACGGTATTGCCAGCGTAGGCAGTGCGGCCCTTGATAACGAGGAGTGCTGGGTCTTCCAGGCCATGTTGAGGGCATTGGGGCTGGTCTATATAGAACACCAGGCCCGTATCTGACACAGCGCCACTGTTGCGGCTCTGGCAGAGTCGTTCGGACGCGGCGCAATGACCAATCACTGGATCGATATTCGGAACAGTGACTGCATCCTCGTCATGGGATCTAATGCGGCAGAGTGTCATCCCGTCTCTTTTAAATGGGTGACAGAGGCCATGAAGAGAGGTGGCAAGCTCATCAGTGTTGATCCAAGGTTTACACGCACTTCATCAAAGGCAGACATATATGCCCCCATGAGGTCGGGTACCGATATCGCGCTGCTGGGAGGTATGATCAATTACATCATTCAGAACAAGAAGTATTTTGAGGAATATGTAGCCGAGTATACCAATTCGGCATTCATTGTGGGTGAGAGCTATGACTTTAATGACGGCTTATTCTCGGGCTATGACCCGAAGGCCCGAAAGTATGATAAGAGCAAGTGGGCCTTTGTGAAAGACGAAAAGGGGATCCCTAAAAAGGATCGCACCCTTCAGGACCCCCGATGCGTATTCCAGCTCTTGAAAAAGCATTACAGCCGCTATGACCTTGACACCGTATCGGCCATAACAGGTACGCCCAAAGAGGATCTCCTGAAGGTATATGAGACCTATTCGGCCACGGGTGAAAAGGGAAAGGCCGGCACAATCATGTATGCCATGGGCTGGACCCAGCATACGGTCGGTACCCAGAACATCCGGACCATGGCCATTATTCAGCTACTGTTGGGGAACATGGGTGTGGCAGGTGGCGGCGTTAATGCACTGAGAGGGGAGTCCAATGTCCAGGGTTCCACCGATCATTGCCTCCTCTTTCACATCTTGCCTGGCTATCTGAAGACGCCAAGGGCCTCTCAATCCACATTAGCCGTGTATAATCAGCAGTGCACTCCCAAGACCAATGACCCGTTGAGCGCCAACTGGTGGGGTAATTATCCGAAATATTCGGTCAGCCTGCTCAAGTCATTCTTCGGCAAGAATGCTACAAGGGAAAACGACTTCGGCTATGCATGGTTGCCCAAGCTGGACGACGGCAAGGCCTACAGCTGGCTGGACCTCTTTGACGCCATGTATCGGGATGAATTTACCGGCTTCTTTGCCTGGGGCCAGAACCCGGCAGGTTCAGGGGCCAATGCCAACAAGAACCGAGATGCCATGGCCAAATTGGACTGGATGGTCAATGTCAATCTCTTTGATAATGAGACCGGCTCTTTCTGGAAGGGCCCTGGCATGGATCCCAAGAAGATCAAGACCGAGGTCTTCTTCCTGCCTTGCGCGGCCTCCATGGAAAAGGAGGGCTCCATCACCAACAGCGGCAGATGGATGCAGTGGCGATACAAGGCCGCGGACTCCCCGGGCCTGGCACTGCCTGACGGCAACATGATGGTGGACCTCTTCAAGAAGGTGCGATGGCTTTACAAGAGAGACAAGAGTGCCGTCTTTCCCGAGCCCATCGTCAACCTGAAATGGGACTATACGACCCGAGGGCACTTTGATGCCCATAAGGTGGCCAAGGAGATCAATGGATACTTCCTCCAGGATGTCACCATCAAGGGCAAGACCTTCAAAAAGGGGAGCCTCGTACCAAGCTTTGCGTTCCTCCAGAACGATGGCTCAACAAGCAGCGGAAACTGGCTGTACTGCAACTCTTACACCGATAAGGGCAACATGGCGGCCAGAAGGAAACGGGAGAAGAAAGGCATTGGCCTGAACCTGGAGTGGGCATGGTGCTGGCCCGTTAACCGTCGTATCATTTACAACCGGGCCTCCGTGGACAAACGGGGGAATCCGTGGGATGCTGAGCATCCAGTCATCAAGTGGGATCCCAGTGCCGGTGGTGGTAAAGGCGGATGGGTGGGCGATGTGCCCGACGGTGGATGGCCTCCTATGGAGAAACCAGATGGTAGCCCCAATCCCAGTAGCAAGTACCCCTTCATCATGAAACCAGAAGGGCACGCCCATGTCTTTGGTCCTGGCATGGCAGACGGGCCTTTCCCCGAGCACTATGAGCCGATTGAGTGTCCGGTGGAAAAGAATCTGCTCTCCAGTCAGCTTATCAATCCGGTGGCAGCCAGATATGGCACCGATATGGACATATACAAGACGTGTGATCCCAAATACCCATTTGTAGGTACCACATACCGCGTCTGCGAACACTGGCAGACCGGCGTCATGACCAGGTGGCAGCCGTGGCTCCTGGAGGCCCAACCCCAGCTCTTTGTGGAAATCAGCAAGGAACTGGCCGAGTTGCGGGGCATCAAGAACGCTGAAAAGGTGATTGTGGAATCGGCCCGTGGGAAGGTGGAGGCGGTCGCGGTTGTAACCATTCGTCTACGACCATTCACCATCCAGGGCAACACGGTTCACCAGGTGGGTCTACCCTGGCACTATGGATGGGTCTACCCCAAGGGCGGAGGCGATTCGGCCAACCTCTTGACCCCGTCGGCCGGTGATCCAAACACCAGAATTCCCGAGACAAAGGCATTCATGGTCAACGTGAGAAAGATATAAAGGAGGTGATCTGATGAGCGGAAAGGCATTTTTGATAGATACCACAGTGTGTACTGCATGCC
>CAYVMN010000206.1:0-7596 GCA_964452575.1 uncultured Desulfobacteraceae bacterium
CCCCATCCTGGAGATCTTGAGGTCCTACTTTGAAATCGGGGAGGGAGAGCGTGAGGTCCTCATCAGGAAGCGGGTGAAGGAAAAGATCCTGCAGCTCGACGAGAAGCTTCAGGGAATCGTCCCTCCGATTCAAGACCTCCTGTCGCTCAGGGTGGAGGATGAAGGCTATCTCAAGCTTGAGCCCAAAAAGAGAAAGGAGAAGGTCTTCGAGGCCCTTCGAGATTTGATCGTAAAGGGAAGCCAGGAACGACCCCTTATACTCGCCATAGAGGACCTTCATTGGATAGACAGGACCTCCGAGGAGTTCCTGGACTATTTCATCGGCTGGCTCGCCAACCTGAAGGTCATGTTGATTCTCCTGCACCGGCCCGAATACACCCACCAATGGGGAAGCAAGTCCTACTTCAGCCGAATCGGGGTAGATCAACTCACCCTAAAATCCAGCGCGGAGCTGGTAAAGGCCATCCTTGAAGGGGGAGAGACCGCCCCGGAACTAAGTAACCTTATCCTGAACCGGGCGGCCGGCAACCCCCTTTTCATGGAGGAGCTGACCCACTCTCTTCTGGAGAACGGTTCGATTCAAATAAAGGACAGACATTATGTCCTCACCCGGACCCCATCGGACCTCCAGGTGCCCGACACCATCCAGGGGATCATCGCGGCGCGCATCGACCGGCTGGAGGAGAACCTGAAAAGAATCATGCAGGTGGCCTCGGTGATCGGAAGGGAGTTCGCCTTCAGACTCCTTCAGGCCATAAGCGGCATGAGGGAAGACCTGAAGTCCCAGCTCTTGAATCTCCAGGGGCTGGAATTCATCTACGAAAAGAGCCTCTTCCCGGAGCTCGAGTACATCTTCAAGCATGCCCTCACCCAGGAGGTAGCCTATAACAGCCTCCTTTCAAACAGGCGGAAGGAGATCCACAAAAAGATCGGAAGCGCCATCGAGGAGCTCTATGCCGAAAGCCTGGAGGAATTCTATGAGGTGCTGGCCTACCATTATTCCAAAGGGGAAGAGGCGGGGAAGGCATGCCGTTACTTGAAGCTCTCCGGAAACAAGGCGACCCGGAACCACGCCCTTTGGGAGGCCTATGGCTTTTATAAGGAGGCCATCCGACTGCTCGACACGCTCCCAGAGTCCAAAGAGAATAAGAAAGAACGGATCGAGGTGCTCGAACTCATGAGAACTCCGGTATTGTTTCTGGGTTTTCCCGAAGATTCCCTCACGTTTCTTCAGCAAGGCGAGCGGCTGTCCGGGGAGTTGGGGGACACCAGGCGTCTTGCGTTTTTTTATGGTGCAATGGGCCATTATTACACACATGCAGGGGACCACTTGTTGGCGATCAAGTGCGCGGAGGAGGCCTTCGAGGAGGCGCGAAAGGCTCAGGATATCGAATTGATGGTCCCGCTTGCCGCCAGTCTTTGCAATACCTATGCAGGGACAGGCGAGTGGTATAAAACCCTGGATGCGGCTCCCGAGGTGATCGATCTTATCGAAAGAGCAGGAAGGGAATCTGACTTCTTTGGTGCTGCAGGCCCCAATCGATATGCCATGCTCTGTGGATATTATGGCGCAAGCATGGGTCATTTGGGGCATTTTGAGGAAGCAAAGGCCTTTATTGAAAAGGGGCTTCGAAACGCAACCCAGGTACATGATGTAGCAACCTTGGGGGCTGCTGAAAATATTTACGGTATCTTCTTCTATATGAAGGGAGACTGGGGGCCTGCAAAGGAACACCTTGAAAAGGCCATAACACATTATGAAGAGGCAAAATGGACTGTGGGATTTCTCCTTGCCTTGAGCGTACTCGGGCATACGTATTCCTTTCTTGGAGACCCGGAGATTGGCAGAAGGCACGCGGAAAAAGGCCTTCAGATATACCGTGACAGCGGGATTGAATTGTGGTTGTCCTACAATCACTTCGTTTTGGGCATGATTCACCTGGATCTGGGGGACCTAGAAAATGCCAAGAGTGCCATGGAAGAGGCCCTGAGGCTTTCTCGCAAGAACAACGAAAAGGGATGGGAAGGCTGGTCATGGATCGGGCTCGGGAGGATATTGGGGATGAGGGAACCGCGACAGATGGATAAGGCTAAGGAGTGCTTCTTAAAGGGATTGGAGGTCCTGGGCGATCTAAAGATGAAACCCTCTTATTCGCAAGGGCGTATGTTCCTGGGGGAGTTATACCTGGATATGGGCGAGAAAGAGAAGGCCATGAAGAACCTGAAAGAGGCCGAGGCGATGTTCCAGGAAATGGGAATGGAATACTGGTTGGCTAGGACACGAACGCTTCTGGAGAGGTTTTGAGTCGTAGGAGAAAGGCGTGGTAAAAGATGAAATGCCCGAAATGCCAGTTTGAGAACAGGGAAGGCGCCAAGTTTTGCCAGCAGTGCGGCATCAAACTTGAACTTACCTGTCCTTCATGCGGATACACTTACAGACCAGGCGCAAGGTTCTGTGACGAGTGTGGCGAAAGACTGGGGGATGTCGTTGAAGCGGAAAAGACAGCACCGGAAGCCGAGGGAGAGCGCAAATACGTCACTGTGCTTTTCTCTGATTTGTCCGGTTATACGGCCATGTCGGAAAAGCTCGACCCGGAAGAAGTCAAAGAGATCATGAGCCGGATTTTTGGGGAGATTGCTCAGGTTGTGACCAGGTACGAGGGGTTCATCGAGAAGTTCATAGGGGATGCCGTGGTGGCAATTTTCGGCGTTCCGAAGGCACACGAGGATGATCCGGTCAGGGCCATCAGGGCGGCTAGAGAGATCCACGAGCTGGTTGATGCCATGAGCCCCGAAGTGGAAGAAAAGATCGGTCAGACCATTTCAATGCACACCGGGATCAATACCGGCCTTGTCGTTACGGGTGAAGTGGACATGGTGAAAGGGACCCATGGCGTGGCCGGTGAGGCCATCAATGTCGCATCCCGCTTGAGCAGCCTGGCTAAAGCGGGTGAAATACTGGTCGGTCTTGATACCTACCGTCAGGCCGAAGGGTTTTTTGAATTTATAGATATGAAGACAACGACAGTTAAAGGGAAGGAATACCCTGTCCGGGTTTATAGAGTGATATCACTGAAGGAAAGACCTGTCACCATTCACCGGCTCTCCGGTCTCAGGGCCGAACTCATCGGAAGGAAGGCCGAGGTGACCCAACTAAGAGAGGCCGTTGACAATCTCCGGAAGGGAAAAGGTATGATATTTTCCATTTGCGGTGATGCCGGCACTGGAAAAAGCAGACTGGTCGATGAATTCAAGGCGGCTTTGGATCTTGAAGCGGTTCAGTGGATAGAAGGTCATGCGTATGCCTATTCTCAAAACATCCCATATTTCCCGCTGATCGATCTTTTAAGCAGGCTATTTCAGATTGAAGAAAACGATTCTCCTGAAAATGTTAGGGGAAAAATCGAATCGGGGATTGAGCATCTTATCGGGAAAAACGAAGAGGTTGTTCGGTACGTAGGGAGTCTCTTCGCGCTCCATTCTCCCGGCGCAGTCGATGTCAGTCCCGAAACCTGGAAACCCAGGCTTCAGGAGTCGATGCAGACCATTCTCTCGGCCCTGGCCAAGAGGGCCCCGACCATTTTTTTTCTGGAGGATCTGCACTGGGCGGATCCCTCCTTTGTGGAGTTGCTCAGACGTTCCTTTTTAGAGATCCGGCAACCGGCCGTTGTTCTCTGTGTTTACAGACCGACCTTCAGCCTTTTTACGAGCCATCAAATGAGCGGCATCGGGAAATTCTACCAGGAAATTCGGCTTCAGGATCTTTCGCTTTCTGAAGCGCAGGATATGATGGAGTCTTTGCTTAAAACCGAGAGCATTCCTTCTGATCTGAAGCGATTTGTGCAGGACAAAGCAGAAGGCAATCCCTTTTACCTGGAGGAGCTAATCAATTCGTTGATCGAATCGGGGACATTGACGCATGACCATGGTGGTTGGGAGATTACAAAATCTATCGCCGAATCCGACGTAGCGACGACGATCCATGGACTCATATCCGGCAGGCTTGATCGTCTGGAAAAGGGGACAAAGCGCATTCTGCAAGAGGCTTCGGTCATAGGGAGGGCCTTTCTTTATGATATCCTAAAGAGGGTCACGGCGCTCGAAGACAGTATTGATAGTGGTCTAGGCACACTGGAGCGACTCGATCTGATCCGAACCAGAGCCATTCAGCCGGATCTGGAGTATATGTTCAAACACCCCCTTACCCAGGAGGTGGTCTATAACAGCCTGCTTAAAAAAGACCGACAAGCCATCCATGAACAGATTGCCCTTGTGATGGAACAACTTCTCCAAGAGAGGCTTCCAGAGCTCTACGAGACCCTGGCCTTTCATTTTAAACAGGGCCGATCAATCCAAAAGGCTATCGATTACCTCATGAAATCGGGTGAGAAGAGCCTGAAGAGATATGCCGTTGAAGAATCCCATCAATATTATCAAGAGGCTTTTGACCTCCTTTCCAATAAACCAGGCAAACCGAGAGAGGAAGATGCGCTTCTTATCGATCTTCTTATCAAGTGGGCCTTTGTCTTTTATTATCGGGGGGATTTCAAGGGACTGAACGATCTCCTCACCGCCCATGAAAGCCTGGCCGAGTCTCTGGATGACAAGACAAGGCTTGGGATGTTCTACGCCTGGCGCGGTTTTGCTTTATCATGTAGAGGGGAGCATAAGGATGCGTACCCATACCTCTGCAAGGGCCTTGAGATTGGTAAAGAGATCGAAGACAAAGCGGTCATAGGCTATGCCTGCTCCTGGCTGGTCTGGACTTGCGCTAGCATAGGTCGCCTTGATGAGGCCGTTTCTTGTGGAGAAAGGGGTCAGGAAATAGCGCGGCTGCTTGAATCGGATCACTATCTCTATTTCAAATCTCTGGGGGGACTATCATTTGCTTACTATCTCAGAGGGGATATCAAGAGGACCTTTGAGGCAGGCAAGGCCCTCTTGGAGTATGGTCAGAGATACTCTAATAATCGAAGTCTGTTCTTGGGTCACATTGCTATGGGGTTGAGCCACACTGCTGCCGGTGATCTCACTGCTGTCCTTGAACGGGCGAAGACTGCCATTGCGGTCTCAGTGGACCCGTTTTACTCTATAGGTGGAAGATTGTTGCTTGCACTTTGCTATGTGGGAGGCAACCGGATGCATGAGGCCGAGGATCTTGTGCGTCAGATTTTGGACTTCAGCGACAAGTTTGGCTGCGGAGTCTGGGGAACCCCTGCTCTCGTGATCCTCGGTGTCATTGAGATTGCTAAAGGCCAAATGAAGGAAGGATTGAAGACGATTGAAGGTGCACAGCAATTGATTCTGAAAAGTGGGGATAAATGGTGGCTTATACAATCCGAGCAGATCCTCGGGAAAATCTATCTGCAGATGTTTGAGAGAGAAAAGGCGGAATCCCATTTCGACAAAGCCCTGGAAATTTCAAAAGAGATAGGAGCAAGAGGCTATGAGGGAGAAACGTATTTCGACCTGGGCCTTTTGCATAGGGCAAAGGGTAGAGTTGACCAGGCCCGCGAATGCATCTCCAGGGCTATTGAGATCTTTGAACAGTGCGAGGCCGAGGTCTTCCTGAAGCAGGCAAGGGAGGCCTTGGCTTCTTTGGGATAGGAGGCGCTCAGCGCTGACGGAAAAGAGGGAAGATGAAGTGCCCCAAGTGCCAGTTCGAAAACCCCGAGGGTGCGAAGTTCTGCAACGATTGCGGTGCAAGAATGGAGCTTGCATGCCCAGCGTGTGGAAAGCTTAATCCTTCCGGAAGCAAATTCTGTAACGAATGCGGGCAGCCATTAGGAAAGCCAGCCAAGGATCATCAGATCGATTACAGCCAGCCCCAGTCTTACACACCGAAGCACCTCGCCGACAAAATCCTGATTAGTAGATCCTCGCTGGAGGGTGAGCGAAAGCTTGTGACGGTCATGTTTGCAGATGTGGCGAATTTCACTGCGATGTCTGAGAAGCTGGAGCCGGAAGAAGTCCACGATATCATGGACGGCTGCTTCAAGATCCTAATGGATGAGATCCATAAGTATGAAGGGACAATCAACCAATTCACCGGTGACGGAGTTATGGCCCTCTTTGGTGCCCCCGTTGCCCATGAGGACCACGCGCAGCGGGCCTGTCATGCCGCCTTATCCATTCAAAAGGCCATGGGGGAATACGGAGGGAGGGTCGTGAGGGATTACGGGATGGATTTCAAGATGCGCATCGGCCTCAACTCAGGACCAGTGATCGTGGGTGCCATTGGGGATGACCTGCGCATGGACTACACGGCTGTGGGCGACACCACGAATCTGGCCTCAAGGATGGAGGGATTGGCGAAACCAGGCACGATCATGCTCTCCAGCAACACGCACAGGCTTGCCAAGGATTTTTTTGAGTTCAAGCCTATGGGCAAGGTCCTAGTGAAGGGTAAAGAGGAGCTTCAGGAGGCCTTCGAGCTCATCAAGGCCGGTGAGATTACCACCCGTATTGAAGCGGCGGCTGCAAAGGGCCTGACCCGGTTTGTGGGTCGAAAGAACTCCATGGCAGCCCTCTTAGAGGCCTACGAGAAGGCCCGATCAGGGTCAGGGCAAGTCGTTGGGATGGTGGGCGAAGCGGGCGTGGGAAAATCCAGGCTCCTTCTTGAATCCAAGAACCGGCTGCCTCAGGATAAATTCACCTATCTTGAAGGCCGGTGTCCTCATTACGGCGGCTCCATGCCCTACCTGCCCATATTGCATATTTTGAGATCTTACTTTGAGATAAAGGAGGACGATCGGGAGTTCGTCATCAGGAAAAAACTTAAGGAAACGATCCTCCAACTCGATGAGAACCTCAAGAGTGAGCTGCCGTCTTTCCAGGATCTTTTGTCCCTCAAGGTAGAGGACGCGGAATATCTGAAGCTGGAGCCGAAAGAGAAGAAAGAGATGGCCTTTGAGGCTATTCGGAGCCTGCTGATCAGGGAAAGCCAGAGAAAGCCCGCTATTATTGCCATAGAGGATTTGCACTGGATCGACAAGACGTCCGAAGAGTTTCTGAATTACCTCATTGGTTTCCTGGCTAATGCCCGACTCATATTGATCCTCCTCTATCGGCCCGAATATACCCACCAGTGGGGAAGCAAATCCTATTATGTCCACATCGGCCTGGATCAGCTGACCATGGAATTTAGCGCGGAGCTGGTCCAGGGGATTCTTGAGGGTGGGGAGGTCGTGCCCGAGCTGAGGGAAGTCATTCTCAATCGAGCAGCAGGGAACCCCCTGTTTATGGAAGAGTTCACCCATACCCTGCTCGAAAACGGCTCCATCGAGAGAAAGGACGAGAAATATGTCCTGAGCGGGAAGGCATCTGACATTCAGGTCCCGGATACCGTCCAGGGAATCATCGCGGCCCGGATGGACCGTCTGGAAGAGAACCTGAAGAGGACCATGCAGGTGGCATCCGTGATCGGCAGGGACTTTGCCTTTCGCATCCTCCAGACCATCACCGGCATGCGAGAGAAACTCAAATCCTATCTCCTCAACCTCCAGGGACTGGAGTTCATCTATGAGAAGAGTCTGTTCCCGGAACTTGAGTATATCTTCAAGCACGCCCTGACCCAGGAAGTGGCCTATAACAGCC
>CAYVMN010000207.1:0-7547 GCA_964452575.1 uncultured Desulfobacteraceae bacterium
TAAGAGGATGTCCCTATGAAGAGCCCTCTCCCCTGCCTGGCAGAAACTGTATTTAAAGGTAAGGGGGCGTGCCACAGGCTGTGAAGAATTTGGGTTACGTCCTTTGGAAAAAAGACCCTCACGGTCCGTCATCTTACACCTCAGTCTTTTCAAAGCGCTAAGGGATTACGTTGATTGCTACGGGCCAGGAGGGAGAGTTGAAGTGCATCAAGTGAAGAGTGTCTTTTTCACCACAGCCTTGTCATACGCCCCGACAATATCCCTGCGGGAGAGGACCCCCACCAATTTTGTCGTGTCATCCGGGGACACAACAGGCAGGATAGAGAAATCCTTCAATGTGATTTTTTCCAAGGCCTCATAGAGATTATCCTCCAGCGACACGGTAACAACATCTGTAGTGGCAAGGTCCTTGGCCACCACCAGATCTCTCAGGTTCTCATCAAAGGCCGCATCATGATAGTCCAGGAATGAGAGAATGCCTGTCAGACGACCGTCATCATTGAGAACAGGAAAGCTATTATATTTGCTCTTGGCTATTTTTGCTGCGAGTTCTCCCAGGGTCAAATTTTCACTCACGGTCTCAACTTGCGGATTCATTACGTCCTTTACACTCATCGACCTGAGGACGTTTACCTCCTTTCCAGCCCTTATGTCCACTCCTCTCCTTGCCAGCTTCATCGTATATATGGACTCCTTCAATAAGTGCCCTCCGGCAACCGAGCTAATAATACACGCAATCATAAGCGGAAGAATAATCTTGTAATCACCGGTCATTTCGAAAAGCATCAATATGGCAGTTAACGGACCATGGGTGGTTGCACTCACCACGGCGCCCATCCCCACAATGCTGTATGCCCCGGAAGACGCCGCCACTGATGGAAAGATATTGTGTACTAATGTACCAAAGCCCCCTCCTGTCATTGCCCCCAAAAAGAGTGAGGGGGCGAAAATACCCCCGGAGCCGCCTGAACCGATAGTGATGGATGTGGCTGCAATCTTACATGGGATCAAAATCAGCATGAGCCACCACGAAATCTTTTCCATAAGGGATAGATCTATAGTTCCATAGCCTATGCCGAGGACATTAGGAAAAAAGAGTCCCATCGCACCTAGGATCAGTCCTCCAAAGGCGACCTTCAGATACTCGGGAAATCTCCAGGCCTCGAATATGTCTTCGAAACGATAAAGGAGGGCTGTAAAACTCACGGCCACTGCAGCGCAAAAAAGACCTAGGACCGCATACATGGGTAATTCCCAGAAACTAACCAGTTTGTAGGCAGGGACGATAAAGGCCGGGGAATCCCCAAGGTAATAGCGTGAAACGGCCGTGGCCACAACAGCAGAGATCACAATGGGACTGAATGTGGCCAGACCAAAGTCCCCCAGGATGATCTCAAGGGCAAACATGGCACCGGCAATGGGGGCATTAAAGGTGGCGGCAATCCCGGCAGCAGCCCCACAGCCGACCAGGGTCCTTATTCGATCCCCCGAAACCTTAAGGAACTGCCCGATAGCAGATCCAACCGCCGACCCTATCTGAACTATGGGCCCTTCTCTTCCAACGGAGCCACCCGAACCGATACAGACCCCGGATACCAGGGTCTTTACAAAGACTACCCTCTTCCTGATTATCCCGCTTCTCAGGGCAACAGCCTCCATAACCTCTGGTACACCATGCCCTTTGGCCTCTCTGGCAAAAAAGTAGACAATAGGCCCCACCACCAATCCACCCATGGCAGGGATCACGATCCTCCAATACCAGGGCGTCGATTGAATTACGTCGAGCAAATCGCTTGGAGACCTATAGAAGATAGTCTGAAAGAGGCCTATGAGGTGCCGAAACCCGACTGCCCCAAATCCACCACCCAGACCGGTGATCAGGGCAAGTATGACCATCGTGGTATGTTCGTTGCCCCTTGATAGGGTGATTGGATGCCTTTTTGAGAATCGTTGGCTCACTTTTATCAGGTGGGGGATCTCAGATCGGAGAGAGGGAGGGCATTCACATTTTTTCAAGCCTTGCCTTGGCGATCTTTGCCTCGCTCGAGCTGGGAAATTGCTTAATGATCTTTTTTAGCAATATCTTGGAACTAATCTTGTCCTTTAATTCATAAAAGGCCTGGGCCTGACGGAGCATTGCATTAGGGACTTTGTTACCTTTGGGATAATTCTTTATCACCTCCTGGTAGGCCAGGATGGCTTGCTCATATTGCTTCAGGGACATATAGGATTCCCCGATCCAGAATTCGGCATTATCAGCCAAGTCTGATTTCGGGTACTTTTTTAGAAAGTTCTGAAATCCCTTTACAGCTTCCTCATATTTCCCCTCACGATAGAGCTTGAGCGTCAGCTCATAGAGCCTCTTTTCGGGGGATACAGGCTCTTTTTCAACCACTGGGGTCTGGGGAGCCTCTGTCTTCACCTCTGTCTTGACCTCTGTCTTGACCTCCCTGGAGGATTTCTCCAGATCGGGTCTTCCTCCGGCGCCTCCCCCCGGTTCGAGACCTAGGTAGCTGTTGACATACCTTACGTCTGCTTCCAGCTTATCAAACCGTTCGATAAGCTCGGCCAGTCTCCTCTTCATCTCATCCTGCTCAGTGGTATCCCTCTCCACACTGCGCTTGACAAGATGGCTGTTTTCTTCCACACGACCCGTCAGGCCCTGCATTTGTTCCCGGATCCTCTGTATTTCTGCCACATTGTCTGCCTGCCGGTCACGGATGGACTCCAGACTTGAGTAAATTTGGCCCTGCTTCTCGTACTCCGATGAAGACTTCTGATCCACAGACTCTTCGAGGCTGCTCACCCTCTTGTTGAGGGCCCCGATCTGTTCGTTCAGATACCGCGTCTCTTCCTCGGTGGTGACACAGGAAGCGAGCAGGAGGATGAGAAAAAACAACCCCCCTCTTCCAAGGTTCTTCTTGCTCAAAAAAGGCACTGCCATCTCATTCCACTACTGAAAAGTAGAGGAGCCGGCCCATGAGGCAGGCCGGCTCGCCTTGTTTACTAACATGGTTCCCGCTACCGCTGGCAAAGGAAGGAATCAATAAATAACAATCCTACTTGAGCAATTTGAAGGTATCCCGCCTGTTCAAGGCCCACGCTTCGGGAGTATGCCTGGGATCGGCTGGCCGTTCCTCGCCATAGCTCACGGTTGAAATACGATCCCCTGAAATCCCCAAGGCCATAAGGTATTGCTTGGCAGAATGGGCCCTTCTTTCCCCCAGGGCAAGGTTATAGGCCTCAGTCCCTCTTTCGTCGCAGTTGCCAGCAATAAGTACCTTAAGAGAAGGATTCTCGCGCAGAAAGGCGGCCTTTTTCTTCAAGGTGGCCTGGGCCTGGGGCTTTAGGTCTGATTTGTCGAAATCAAAATAGATATTCTCTGAGTCAAATTCACGCATCTTTGCTGCCAATGCTCCTGCCTTGGCCTTTTCCTCTTCTGTTACAACAACTACCTTCTCTTCTGCCACTGGCGCCTTTTTTTCCTCCGCCACAACCTTTTTCTCTGCGGCAACAGGAGGCTTCTTGACTTCCTCTGAGACACCTATCTGTCTTTTCGCACAGGATGTCATAATAAAGATAGTTGAGCAGACAAAGGCCAGGGCTACCAAGCCGCATATTGTTCTTTTTCTCATACTCCCTTTACCTCCTAATCTATAGATTCATGCCGAATAACCATTACAAAAATCTGACGGGTAAAAATTTGGTTTCTTATTCATCTATAAACAAAATCTAATTACCAAAAAATTGTCAACTTTTGCAAGGAAAAACGCCTCGCCCACCCCAATAAATTTTTCTTATACCACTTTGCTTGTATTATTTCAAGAGATTAAATTACCTATATTTCAGAATCTTCTGGTCGGATTGACCAGGAAATAACATGGTGCAGGATGGTCCCTTCTCAGGGGGCCCATGAGGGGGAGGTCTGATCTCCTTTCAGGGAGGTAATCTTTCTTTGATTCTCCCCGTTGGCATTCATTAGATAGAGGTGGTAGCGGCCTTCCCTATTAGAGGTGAATACAATATACCTTCCGTCAGGAGACCAGTAAGGGGACTCATTGCTTCCCTGGTTTTCCGTAAGCCTCTTCAGGTTACCCCCTTGCACATCCATGGTGTAAATGTCCGAGGTCCCCTGCTCCAGGGAGGTATATGCGATCCTGTTAAGAGAAGACCAGGCTGGGGATGTATTGTAGTTTCCTTCGAATGTGAGTCTCTCCTTTTTTTCATTGGTCAGATCCTGGGTATAGATCTGGGGTGATCCGGACCGGTTTGAGACAAAGGCGATCTTTTTGCCGTCCGGCGCAAAGGTTGGCGAAACATCGAGGGCCCAGTGGCTGACAAGGCGCCTCAGGATCTTTCCCTCAAGATTAATGGTAAATATGTCTGAATTCCCATTCTCGCTTAAGGTCAGGGCCAGCTCCTTGCCGTCAGGGGCCCATGATGCACCAATATTCAGACCCGGCCTGCCGGAGATCCGCCTGACAACCCCTGAGGCCATATCCTTTAGATAGAGCATTGGCCCTCCGTCTTTGAAGGAATTATATACGAGCTTTGTCCCGTCACGCGACCAACTCGGCAGAAGGGCGATACTCTTGTCCGAGGTTATCTGTCGGACATTATGGCCGTCATAATCGCTTACATATATCTCCTTGTTCCCTGTCGCATTTCCCACGAATGCAAGTTTTGTGAGAAAGATGCCGTCTTGCCCGGTCAATCTCTTTATAATCTCATTTGAAAGCCGGTGTATCAGATGACGGTATTGACTCAGATCACCCAGGGCCCTTCGTCCCAGGATCTGGCGACCCCAGTATACATCGAACAGCCTGACCACCACTTCCACTCGGCCCCCGACACAGGTGTATCCCCCCTTCAAAAGAAGTTCCGCACCTATGACCGACCAATCCTTGAAATTGATACCCTCTGTAGTCAGGGAGGAATCCTTCTCTTCCAGGAAGGCCTTTTTGTCCATTGGATTGAAATAGCCGCTGAGGTAGAGATCGTTTGATATGACCTCCGCAAACTGCCCTGCCAGTTTGGGGTGTTCCTTGTTTTCGTTTAGGTTCTTGAAATCTGGAATGGCGATATTGAATTTGGGGATGGAGGGTGCATTGATATCAATATAGATCCTGCCAACACATTGATCGGGTACCGAAAAAAGGGTGAGGAAAACAATCCCCAACCAGAAAAAAAAGGATACATGAACCCTGGAAGAAAATAAGAATCTTGGTTTCGAACCCATGAGAATAAAGACCTCCGAACTAGCTAATATCCTTCTAATTCCCTCAAATTAAAATTGATTTCGATTTCGTCATCGGTCTTCCTGTAACCCTCCGGAAAGGGTGGTAGAGGATCTGATCGATCAATAGCCTTCACTACCGATTGATCAAACATGACATTGGATGACCGTTTCTTGATCCAGGATTTCAAGATCTTTCCGTTGCTGTTCACCTTGACCACCACGATTGTCTCAAGGGTCTTCCTGGTCTCGGGCTCCACAGTGGCTACAGGGTAAGACCAGTTGCTCTTGATCCTCTGTTCCACCTCCATCAGGTATATACGAATAATGATCCCTTTATCGGCCGAATCTCCTTTGGCCTCTTCCCCACCACTCCTTTGCAGTTGGGCCTTCAGCTTGGAGATGGCCTGATCCACGTAATCCCTTTTCTCTGCCTTTACCTTCCTTTCGATCTTAGCCACTGCCTGGTCAATCAGCTTTGAGGGGCTTGTCGTCACCCGGGGGCGATTGGCCTTAATGACCTTTTTTCCGATAACAACGGGTTCTTCCTTATTTTCACTCGTGGCTATCCGCTTAGCTGGACTAGGTCTTTCTAAGACCGTCAACCTCTGTGTGGCCTTTGCCTGGGGGCCGGGTCGAACGGGACTCTGCCTTGCCGTGGGCATCTCCACCAGATTGACTTCATATATCGCGCCGCTGATCCTCCTCCTAGGCGTAGGCTCTGGAGCAAATAGGATTATTGAAAAGATGATCACGTGAAAGACAAAGGAAAGGATGAGGACCTTGCTCCATCTAGGCTCCATCCCCTCATTGGAACTGGACTCGACCCATAAGGCTTCCATGAAAATCAGTCCAAAGGCTCGGTGACCATACCAAGCTTGTCTATGCCGGCACCCTTTACCTTCGCTACCACCTTGATGACGAAGCCGTAAGGGACATCCTTATCGGCCCTCAACAGGATCTCCTTTTCCTTCCGATTCTCAAAGATCTTTGAGATCTTGCTCTCCAACCCGTCCAGTTCTACGAGGTGCTTTTCCAGGAAGATCTCCTTCTCCTTATTGATGGTCAGGATCAAGGGCTCCTCGGGGGTCTTGATGTTCTTGGTGGTGGTCTTGGGGAGATTCACATTGACACCCTGCATCATCATAGGGGCAGTTACCATAAAAATGATTAGGAGCACCAACATCACATCCACCAATGGCGTGACGTTAATATCCGACATGAGACCTCTGTTGTTCCCACCATAATTCATGGCACACCAGCCAGTTCTGCTCTCCAGTTACTCCTTTTATCACACCAGAGTCCGGCCCACAGAGTGCTCCGACTCATCTCCCCTTCAGGAATTGCCTTTCGATTATGCTCAGGAATTCCGATGTGAAGATGTCCATTTCTCCCCTGAGCCCCGAAATCCTATTGGAGAAATAATTGAATGCCACCACCGCCGGTATGGCAGCAGCCAGACCTGCCGCAGTAGCAATCAGGGCCTCCGAGATCCCTGGGGCCACCACGGCCAAGTTGGCTGAACCCTTGAGCCCAATCCCTCGAAATGACTCCATGATTCCCCAGACAGTGCCAAAAAGACCGATGAAAGGGGCGGTATTCCCTGTGGTAGCCAGAAAGCTGAGGGCGCGCTCCAACTTCCCGTTTTGGTCAATACTCGATTTCCTCAACGATCTCTCCAGGTTGTCCATCACGGCCCGACGGGAACTTATGAGCTCTTCACCGCCCACATCGCTTGAGCGAGAGGAATTGGCATAAGGTTCTTCACGTTCCTCGGAACCAGAGGATACCTGGATCTTTCGGAGTCGGCCAAATTCAGCATAACCCGACTTAAAAAGCCTTCCGACCGGACTGTACCTTAGATCTTTACTGGCCAGATAGATCTTTTTTAGGTCCCTGCTCTCCCAAAAAACCTCTAAGAAGTATCTCGTCTCATCCTTTGCCTTGCGGAATTGTCGCCACTTCATGAAGATAATGGCCCAGGATACTACCGAAAACATCAAGAGTACCAGTAATACAAACTTGACCATAGGGCCGGCATGGATGACCATCTGGACTATATCATGACCAAAGGCGCGTTCCATGGAGACACCAATGGGCAACTGAGTGGCAAAGGGAATCTGTATTATCATGCAGCCTCTCGTATCATATTAGTCTGGGGTGATTTCAGGGAGATCTCTCTTTTTCCCCAACCCTTGCTCAATAACCTCTATTTATATCCCCAGACATCCGCTTTCAAGTAATAATTTAGGTAACCGTTCACGGGTTCAAAGGTTCAGGGGTTCAAGGTTGCTTCTCGTTCTCACGCGCC
>CAYVMN010000208.1:0-7531 GCA_964452575.1 uncultured Desulfobacteraceae bacterium
GTGGGCAGATTTCAGAAGCACTTGCTTCCAAATTCCAAATCTCAAGCACCAAATTACAAACAAATTTCAAGCACAAAGCACCAAATTGTCCTTCGGACTCCCCACCTACCGGTGGGTCCCCAGTTTTCCAAACAAATCCCAAATCCCAAACACAAAACACCACACCCTGAACCTCTCAACCCCTCAACCCCTATATCTGTTTGTTATTTTGAATTTTGGTCATTGGAATTTATTTGTTATTTGGGATTTGTAATTTGGAATTTCCTCAACAAATATCTTCGCATCTTGCATAGAAGTTGCAAACTAAGACTCTAAACCATCTAGAGATCGCCTTCCAGGGCACAACGCGCCGCCCCCAGCAAGGCAGCCTTGTCGTTCAAGATGACCCTAACGGCGATTTTCTCAAGTAGGTCCTTAAACCGACCCTTGTCAGAAAATGCCTTGATAAAGGCCCCCTCTAATAGGGCCGGCAGTATTTTCGGCGGTATCCCACCGGCCAGGTAGACCCCACCGGTTGCCAGGACTGTCAAGGCGAGGTTCCCTGCAACAGCGCCAAGGATTGAACTGAACACCTGGAGAACCTCTACGCACAGGGGTTCCTTTATATTCATCGCGGCCTCTGCGATCGCCCGAGCTGGATCCTTCTCTTCAATCTCCCGGCCCAGCCATTCAGGGACGCGATAATCCCTCGCCTCTTTCAGGGAATGGAAGATATTTAGAATCCCCATTCCTGAAACGATCCTCTCGACGCTCACATGCCCGTAGCGCCGATGCAGATACCTCCACAAAAGTATCTGATTCTCGTCTGCTGGGGCAAAATCCACATGTCCTCCTTCTGAGGCGATCGGCACGTACTTGCCCTCACAAGACGCGAGAATTGATGTGCCCAGACCCGTGCCGGGGGCGATGATGGCAATGTTGTGCCCCTTTCGGGGCCTGACCGGATTCAAGGGATGAAGTTCTCGGTTATGGAGAAGCGGTATCGCCAGGCCGATCGAGCCAAGATCGTTGATTATCCTCGCGGTCCACCCAAAACGCCTCTTTATTCGCGTCTCTGAGACCTCCCACGGCAAGTTTGTCAGCCTTGAACGACCATCAATCACAGGACCGGCAACGGCGAGGCAGGCGCCACCAAGAGGTGCGGAATGCCTTTCAACAAATCGCTCGATCACGGTCTCAAGATCCGGTGCGCTACGGCTTGAATAGGACTCCATGACCCGCGGGATCGGGCGGGTCTTTCCCTGGGAATATATACAGAGGTTAATCTTGGTCCCCCCTATGTCACCGGCCAGGACTGGCCTCCCCTTAGCTCGATATCTCACACTGCCCCCTTAGAACCTTCTTGACACGTTCATGCAAGAGGAAGAGCTTATGCAACTCATCTCCCTCCTGCTCCTGCAATTTGGTGATTTTCTGGGGTTCGATCCGGTCGGTGATCTTCTTGCAGAGATAATTGATGCAGATCACATGGCGGGCATAGAGGAGGCATCCTGCCTCTCCCAGGAAGAAACAGCTTTTCTCATCGTGTCTCGTCTTTGGAAGTTTTCTATTGAGGAAGAGATTAATTAGGAGGAGCGCCGCATTGTAATGGTTTTCCAGGCCCGCCCCGCAACATGAGCCACCTTCTTGCCCTTCGCACTCGGCACATATCCGGGTGATCCCTGCCCGCGCCATCTCCATACGGGAGATCCTAATTGCTTCTCTTAGGCCCTTTGATCCGTCAAGGACTTCCTTATCCCCGAGTAGGCGCCCCCTGAGTTTCTCATATGTGTATTCTGCCCAGGCAACCTTCTCCTCAATGGCACTTGAAAGGGGGACCTCTACGATGCTCACGAGCCCTTCCGCTTCTTACCCGTGCCCTTCTTGGGCCCCTTTGACTTCTTTTCTTCCTTTTCCGGTATTTCTCCGAAATTCTTGAGACCCTCGGCCAATTCCCTTAGTTTTTGGTCCACCAAAAAATTTACGGTCCCCTCGGGATAGGTGCCGTCCGCCTGTCTTTCTCCCGCCTTTTTACCGGTCAGGATCTCTATCCCTTGATCAATGGTCTTTACAGGATAGATGTGGAACTTACCCTTCTTAACTGCCTCTACAACATCTTTTCTGAGCATCAGGTCCTTGACATTGCTCTCAGGAATCAAGACCCCCTGGCGCCTGGTCAATCCCTTGCTCCGACAGCAGTCATAGAAACCCTCTATCTTCTGGTTGACCCCGCCTATGGCCTGGACCTCCCCCTTTTGGTTTACTGATCCAGTAACGGCTATATATTGCCTAATAGGGCTGTCGGAGAGGCTTGACAGCAGGGCATAGATCTCGGTGCTGGACGCGCTGTCACCGTCAACTCCCCCGTATGACTGTTCAAAGGCAATGCTGGCGCTGACAGTCAAGGGCTTGTCCTGGGCATATTTCTTGCGTAAATACCCGCTGAGGATCAGGACACCCTTGTTATGGGTGTTACCTGACATGTCCGCCTCCCTCTCAATATTAATGATCCCGGCCCGGCCCATGGCGGTAGCGGCAGTGATCCGGGTGGGCCTTCCAAACATGTAGTCCCCGAGGGCATAAACTGAAAGGCCATTGACCTGGCCCACCACCTCTCCGTCCGAATCGATCATCAGGGTGCCCCGGTCGATCATCTCCTGGATATGCTCCTCCACCAAATTTGCACGGTAGATCCTGGATTCAATGGCCTTGTCCACATGGCTCTCTTTGACAGCAGGTTCCTTTTCCTGGCCTGCAAAGAAGTCGGCCTCGCGGATTAAATCCGTGATCTGAGAAAAGCTGGTAGAGATCTTCTCCTGCCTCCCTGTCATACGGACCGCCTGTTCTACCAGTGCTGCCACAGCAGTCCTGTCAAATGGCCTCAGCTTCTCTGAATCCGTTATCATCTTGATGAATCTTGAGACCTGCTGGATGCTCTCCTCGGTCTTATCCATGGAGGTATCAAAGTCGGCCCTCACCTTGAAGATCTTTTTTGCGTCTTCGTCATAATACAAGAGCAGATAATAAAGATATTCATCTGAAACAACCACCACCTTGACGTCCAGATCAATCGGTTCGGGCTTTAGGCCGCTGGTCGTGAAGAGATAAAATGGGTCGTAGGTCTGAATCTCCAGTTTCTCGCTCTTGAGCGCCCTCTTGAGGCCTTGCCATACCCCTGGCTCAATAATGGCATCCAGGAGATTAATCACAAGATACCCGCCCATGGCCTTGATTAAAGACCCTGCCTTGATCTTGCTGAAATCAGTCCGCCACACCCCGGCCCGGTCTACCACCCTTTCGATGCTACCAAAGATATTGCGGTAAGTTGGATAGCCTTCTATGATTACAGGAGGGCCTTTCTGTTTGCTATTATCCACCAGCAGATTCACCTGATAGGGTTGAAATCGATCCACTTCAGGAAGGAGGGGTAAAATCCCCGGTATCTGGGCCTGGGCCTGGGGCATGAAGATCTGGATGTTATCGGCCATGTCTTCAAGAATGGCATCCAGGTATTCCTTGATCTGATTCTTCTCATATTTGTGGGCCACACGTTCTGTTAACCTGGAGGCATTATTCATGAACATGACCCGATCCATCTTCTCTATCTTTTCCTGGACCTCCTTCTGAAGATCCCTCAGTTCCAGGAAGATGTTGTCTATGGCCTCCCGCAACTTGCCGTGTTTTTCCCTCAATGCCTCAAACTCGTCCTTTGGGAACCTTCCTTTTTCCACCATGGCCTCAAGCTGGTCTATATGCACGGGTTTCCCATCAACCAGGGGCATGACCTCAGGCCGCTTGACCGGTCCCACCTGTATATCCACAAGGGCAAAGCCCTCCTGTTTCACCTTTTCATCCAGACCCTTGAAAAAGCTCTTGCCCTTGGCCTCGTACGCCTCCATGATTTCTTTTTTTGTGTTCATATATTCCTGGCTCTCAAAGAGCTGGGGAATCTCCTTCTTCAGCGTCTCCACAAGGTCACTGACGTCTTTCCTAAAGGCGACCCCCTGGCCCCCGTCAAGGCGCAACAAGATAGGGGCCTCCGGATTCTTGAAATTATTCACATAGCAGAGGTCGTCCGGGACCTTTCCATCCCTGGTTATCTCTCTGAGTAGCTTTTTGACCGTGGCCATCCTGCCCGTTCCTGCCATTCCGCTGACAAACACGTTGTATCCCTGCCTGTCAATGCCCATGCCGAACTTGAAGGCCTCCACCCCCCGCTTCTGCCCAACAATCTCTTTCAAGGGTTCGAGGTCACCGGTCGTCTCAAAAGGCAAGCCTGCTGGGTCAAGCCTCCACCTAAGCCTTTCAACTGGAACTTCGTCATAAGGTATCGTATCGGGCATCTATTACCTCCTTGCTCTGATCTTCTCCCCCTCAACGTATTTGAAAAAACAGGCCTTCCTATCTGACCTCGATCTTTATGAGGCGAACCCTCTTTGGCCTCGATCTGGGCAACACGATCTCCAAAACCCCCTGTTTGTATGTGGCCTTTACATCCTGGGCCTTCACCTTGAAAGGAAGCGGGATAGTGCGGGAAAAAGAGGCAAGCCTCCTCTCGACCCTGTTGTAGTAACTGCCGTCCTGGACAACCTGCTCCTGCCTCTTCCCCCTGATCGTCAAGGTATCTTCGCTCAAGGCTATATCCAGATCTTTTGGGTCCATATCCTGCAACTTTGCCTTTACGATCAGGGCATCTTTGGTCTCAAAGGTATCCACAGATATCCCTTCGGAGACCCTATTCAGAAATAGGTTCACCCCCAGGTCGGCCCAACACCGGTTAATGAGGCGGTCAAGGTCGTCTCTGAGCTTACTGATCTCCTGATTCTTCCATAGGATCAGTTCCGACATGGCAAGAATCTCCCTTCTGTCTTGAGAGGTTATACCAAATGCCTTTTGAGGCCCCATTCTAAGACCAGGAGGGCCTTGATGCAAGGAATTTCTATGAGAGCCGCGGGGCCTGTCCTTCAAGTTTCCTGTAACAGGTTCGCTAAGGCCTCTTTGATGGTGGCAAACCGAAACTGATAGCCTTTCTGAAGGAGCTTTGTTGGAATCACCTTTTGCCCCTCAAGCAAGACTGACCCAAATTCTCCCTTAAGCAGTCTGATCATAAAGCCAGGGACCGAGGGCATAAAGACAGGCCTTTTCAAGGCCTCTCCGAGGGCCTTGGTCATGTCTTTGTTTCTGACAGGATTGGGGGAAGTGAAGTTTACGGGGCCGGAGATGTCCTCGGTGCCTATCAGGAATAGGTAAGCCTCTATCAGGTCCTGCTCGTGGATCCAGGAAAACCACTGCCTTCCACTGCCAAGGGGCGCCCCAAGATACCACCTGAAAAGAGGGACCAGCTGTGCAAGGGCACCCCCCTCTAAACCCAGCACAATGCCGAAACGGCAGAGCAAGACCCTTGTCCCAAATCTTTCTGCCTTCAGGGCCTCAGCCTCCCATTCGCGGGTGACAGAGGCGAGAAAGCCCTCGCCAGGGAGACCTCCTTCATCCAGTTCCTCGTCCCCACAAAAACCATAATACCCCACCGCCGAGGTGCTGAAGAACATGATCTCTTTGGCGCTACCTCCGGAGATGGCCTCCACCAGGTTCCTTGTGCAAAGGATACGACTCTCGCGGATAGACCTCTTGGCCTTATTCGTCCAGCGTCTAAAGATGGAGGTACCCGCCAGGTTGATGATGATATCGTGTCTGGCAATCTCTTCCTGCCATGGGCCTCTTTCAATGGGATTACCCTCAATGATGCGGACACCGTCGGGCAGGATTCTCTGCCTATCGGCCGAACGTGACAGAATCGTCACCCGGTGCCCTCGCTCAGCCAGCCCCCGAGTAAGGGACGTCCCCACAAAACCCGTGCCCCCAGTCAAAAACACTCTCATGGCTAAGTATATTTAACCTCTTGAAGAAAAGCGCCAATATGGGCGTCATTTCGAATCCCAAGGCGGGTCAACGCGAAGTCGTAGCGCACCGGGTCTTCGGGTCGCAGCCTCCTGAATGCAGCGGTGATCTCTCTGGCCGTGCACATATCAGGGCATTTTCGATTTGTCAATTTCATCAGGGTAGATATCCTATGCATATGGGTATCCAGGGGAATAATCAACCTGGAGGGACTGATTCCAGGCCAACCCCCGGGGTCTACATTATCCTTCCGCACCATCCAGCGAAGGAAGAGATTTAGTCTCTTGCATGCACTGCCCGCTTCGGGCAAGGGTAAGAGGCTGTTGCGATCACTGTCAAAGGCCATCCTGAGTCTTTTCACCAGGAAGGAAAGTGCTGGAAGAACGGTCTCGTGATCTTGCCTCATCCCGGCCAGAAAACACGCATAAATTGAGCCGTATTGATCAATCACATCCTTTATCCCTGCCAGCATCCTGGCAAGCTCTCTTCCGCTCGTAAACCTGTGCCTGAAACCAATGTAAGTCTTCTCTAAGGACGCGGCCCTTTCCCACTTGAGGAATTCATACGGGGACGGGCCCATCCTCATCAGGACCTGAGATACGCTCTTGAGAATTTGGGAGACCTTTCCATAGGCAAGGGATGACGCGACGATGCCCACAATTTCGCGGTCACGGAGATCGGGGTAATGATAGAGATATTCAATTGGATCAGGGTGAACCCATTTCCGGGAATTGTAGAAGGCGTATAGTCGATCAAGCTGCGACTTATTAATAGGATGTAGACTTATGGAGCAATCTGGGGTTATTCTTTCCCTCATTATTATTAAGCACTAGCAGAAGGTGTATGGCTCAAAGCTGAAACTTACAAATATTTCTCCGTTCCTTAGCCTTATCCAGTTTCAAGTTTCCAGTTTCCAATTTTTCATTCCTCTACCCAGGTAATGCAGCTGGACGGGCACATCTTGATGGCCTCATGGACCTCGTCTTCGGGATAATCCTGGAGGTCCGCTACTTCAATAATACCTGTTTCTTCACTTCTTTTAAACAACTTTGGACAGACCTCTACGCACGAATCGCAGTCAATGCACCCACTGCGGTCGATAGCAGGGACCCTCTTCATCCACGCTCTCCTGTATCTACTCAGAAAGAATATCTACCCATTCAATTGACACACCAACTTGATCGGGTACAAAAAAGGGGGAAATAATCCCCCAACCTTACAAGAAAAGTGATGCCTGACCGGGCTACGCCATCTTTTCAAACTGGTCTTTCTCTGCCCCGCAGACAGGGCACGTCCAGTCAGCTGGGAGGTCTTCAAACTTTGTTCCGGCAGGCACCCCATTATCAGGATCCCCTTCGGCAGGATCATAGATATACCCACAAACCGAGCATTCATATTTGTCCATCTCTCTCCTCCTTTTTTCAAAATCTGTACCACTTTAGCGCCTTGAAAGAAAGGCTGCCTCCTGCCCGGAGGGAGGACCGTGAGGGTCTTTTTTCCAAAGGACGTAACCCAAATTCTTCCCCGCCTCTGGAATGCCCCCTTACCTTTAAATACAGGTTTTGCCAGGCAGGGGAGAGGGCACTTCATTGGGACGTCCTTCTATAGGGCTGTTGCGTAACGAGTTTAAAGACCTCACTGCCGTTCTATGAAA
>CAYVMN010000209.1:0-7509 GCA_964452575.1 uncultured Desulfobacteraceae bacterium
GCTCTGGCGGCCACGATATTCCCCAAGAGCCCTCACTGTCATAAGAAGATTATGGGTAATCGGTTGTTCTAACAAATAATCATACTCAAACGATCTCATGACTTATCCTCGTAGATTGCAGATTCATCTCTTACCTGCATTAGTCGAGCCATGGTTTCTCATTTTGAGGAACGAGGCTTTATGATACCTTGAACCATTGTTTATACCTTTCTGGAGGGTTCGGCAAAGCCGTCGGTAACTCACCGAACACGCGGTAGGCTAAGTAAATTGGATCTAAAACAGAATAATAAGTGTGAATTATTTTAGGTTTAACGTTAATTATATGTCAAGAAAAGAAGAATTGGGAAGGGAATGAGCAGGAGCCCCTGACAGTGTCCTGCTTGAGTTTTTTCAGATAGTGGACCATAATGTTCCGGCAAGTGGGTTTTCCTCATTGTGAATCGAGGTTCGAATTTCGCGATAAGGTTGTGGTCAATGCATTACGCCATCATTACCAATCCTGCCTCCGGCAAGATGGATATAGATCAAAAACGATCCGCACTTTCAAGGCCAGCCCAGATCCTGCAGGCGGAGATCCACGGCCTGGACACCAAGACCCCAGCCGAACTCGCACAATGCGCTCGCGAACTCGCCGGCCGTTGTGATGTCCTGGTTATAGCCGGGGGAGACGGCACACTCTCAGATATAATCAACTCTATAAATACAGCCGAGAAAACCATTGCCTACCTGCCGCTTGGTACAGGCAACTGCATGCGATATGCCCTTAATTACAGGGGTAGTCTGGTTGATATGGCATTTCGAATCAGAAATGGCAGGATCCGCCACCTCGATCTAATAGACTGCGATAAGAGGAGGCGGGCATTTACCACATCCCTTGGGATAGAGGGGGCCGCAATACGCCTTCGGGAGCAATACCTTGCCCGAGGTGGATCAGGCCTTCTTGCTTACATCCGTGCCGTCATGAATGCCTATTTAAGAGAATATAAGAGGGTTGCCGCAGAAATCAGAATCGATGACAGGGTATGGAAAGTAAACCGTCTGTTGACCTTGATAATAGTCAAGCAACCATACTACGGCTTCGGAATGAATGTGGTGCCAGGGGCTCGATTCGACGACCAACTGCTCCATACCCTCTGCGTTGATTCGGGGCTCCTGAAGACTGCATTTGGGGCTGCCACAGCCTTTACCATAGGCAATCGAATCGGCGAATACCGCACCGGCCGGAAGGTGACGGTTCAATTAGACCGTCCGCTTGTGGCGCATATGGATGGCAACGGGGCATGGGAGTCTGACGCCTTTTCATTTAGGCTCCTGGCCGGAGCGCTAAGGATCAAGTGCTGAAGACCGAAAAATGGCCTTGACCGACGTACCACGCCGTGGTATTAAAATTTGTGATTTTCGGGCCCACCAGGGTAAAGAAAAAGAGGCTGATCTGATGAAGCAGGAACTTTCAGACGCAGAACTGGAGACGTATTCAAGGCAGATTGCCCTGGATGAAATAGACTACGCCGGACAATTGAGGCTCAGAAATGCAAGTGCATGCCTGATTGGGCTGGGAGGTCTGGGTACCCCCACAGCCCTCAAGCTCGTGGGAATGGGGATAGGACGCCTGCGCATAGTCGATAGGGATGTGGTCTCTCGTTCGGATCTTCACAGACAATTTCTCTATGATGTCGACTCAATAGGAAGACCCAAAGTCGAGGTGGCGCTTCAAAGGCTGGGCAGACTAAATCCGGACGTAGACCTTGAACCGTTTGCGGAGGCAATAAATTCAAGAAATGCGGATGAACTGATAGGCGGTGTGGATGTGGTCCTTGATGGCCTTGACAGGCCCGAACCTCGCTACGTTGTCAACAGGACCTGTAACAGACTCAAGATACCTTATGTCTTCGCAGGCGCAATCGGGACCTCTGCCAATGCCACGACAATCGTCCCTGGCAAGACCATTTGCCTGGAGTGTTTTATGGCTGGTATAAAGGATGATGACGTCCCCAAGTGCGCGGTCATGGGTGTTCACCCCTCTATCCTGGGCATGATTACTGGGGTCCAGGTATTCGAGGCCGTCAGGGTGCTTATAGGAAAAGAACCCACACTCATGAATAAGTTGCTTTTCATCGATCTCTCAGATATGACATTCCATAAGTTCGAGATCCAAAGGCCCGTAGACTGCCCTGTGTGCGGAGAAAGACCCAAAGGCCGGCCGGACCCTTTAAGGGATAAATTCGTTGAAGAGACGTGTGCAAGGGACGGAAGAAGCAACTTCATCATTTCACCAAGAGAAAAGGTTGAGCTTAACATTCAGAAATTACTTGGGATATTGGATAAGAAGGGCTATCGCATAAAGACCTCCGGCCCTTTTGGGATAACGTTCGAACAGTCTGAACAGATCACAACAAGTATCCTCAAGAGCGGAATCATGATAGTCCAGGCATCCCCTGGCCTGAAAGGCAGCCTAAGAGAGGATGCGTTCGAGACCTTTAAATCGCTCCTTATCGACGGGCTGGGTCTACCAGGCATTGTTCTGCCGGAGGTCTAAAGGGGACAGAGATGAAAGGAGGGATAAAATGGAAGAAAAAACCGTACACATCCCGAAAATCTCATGCGGCCACTGCGTCATGACCATCAAACGCGAGCTGGGTGAGCTTGAAGGGGTAAAACTGGTGGAAGCTGACCAAGAGACCAAGACCGCCACCATCAAATGGGAGAGTCCTGCCACCTGGGACAAGATCAACGATACGCTAAAGGAGGCCGGATATCCTCCCGAATAACACCCTGGTGAGGTTTAAGGTATGAAGAGAAATCGTCCGAAGATTGCCGAAGACGTGACAGGGCTCATTGGCAATACCCCGCTCGTGCGGCTGAAAAAGGTGGGCCAGGGGCTTCCAGGTAAGGTCGTGGCCAAGCTCGAGTCATTCAATCCCTGCTCCAGCGTAAAAGACCGGATAGGACTTGCAATGCTGGATGAAGCGGAGAAAGATGGCACCTTGAGGTCGGGGATGACTATCGTTGAACCCACCAGCGGCAATACGGGCATCGCCCTTGCCTTCGTTGCCGCAGTCAAGGGATACCCCCTGGTCCTCACCATGCCAGATACCATGAGTGTGGAGCGGCGCAAGCTCCTGAGCGCCCTGGGAGCCAAACTGGTCTTGACGCCCGGCGCGGAGGGAATGAAAGGGGCAGTCAACAGGGCATACGAGTTGTGTGAGGAAAATAGCAACTTTTTCATGCCACAGCAGTTCAAAAACCCGGCCAATCCGGAAATACATCGAAAGACTACTGCAATGGAGATCTGGGATGATACCGACGGCCAGGTGGACATCCTGGTCTGTGGTGTCGGCACGGGCGGGACAATCACCGGTTGCAGCCAGGCAATCAAGAGACTGAAACCCGAATTAAAGGCAATTGCCGTTGAACCCATCGATTCTCCGGTCCTTTCCGGTGGATCGCCGGGTCCTCATAAGATCCAGGGCATTGGAGCGGGATTTGTGCCGGAGGTTTACGACTGCGGAGCGGTTGACGAGATCATAAGGGTCTCTGATCATGATGCCGGTGAAACAGCATGTCGGCTGGCCTCAGAAGAAGGTATCCTGGTGGGGATTTCGTCGGGAGCGGCTGCCTGGGCAGCCCTTCAAGTGGCTGCCCGGCCGGAGAACAAGGACAAGCTAATTATTGTGGTACTGCCCGACACAGGTGAACGCTACCTTTCTACATGGCTGTTCAAAGATGCCTCTAAAAAGGCAGGGGTTTCGGGCTAGGCCTTAGGGGAAGGGTCAAATTTATGGTGCAAGACGAACTGTCAAGGGCCGCTTCTGAAAAGTACGAAAGGCTCGTCGAGCTTCTCTCAGATATGGACGGCGCCGTGGTGGCATTTTCCGGCGGTGTAGACAGCACCCTTCTCCTGGCCGCTGCGGTCGAGGTCCTGGGTGAGCGTGTGCTGGCCGTGTCAGGGCTCTCTCCTTCCTATCCGGAACGGGAGGTGAGGGATGCCCGGGATATGGCACTCCGCCTCGGGGCCCGGCTGCGGACCATAGAGACCGATGAGATGTCTGATCCTGCCTACTTTGAAAACCCCAGGAATCGCTGTTTCCATTGCAAAAGCCACCTCTTCGACGCGCTGCTGAAGATAGCCGATGAGGAGGGTTGCGAGTGTGTCCTGGACGGCACGAATGTAGATGATGCAGGGGACTTTCGGCCTGGAATCAGAGCGGCCAGAGAAAAAGGGGTAACGAGTCCTCTCATGGAAGTAGGGTTGGGAAAGGAAGAGATTCGCATCCTCCTGAAGAGAAAGGGGCTTCCCGTCTGGAACAAACCTGCTCAGGCATGCCTGGCCTCCAGGATTCCATACGGCCAGGATATTACCGAGGAGAAGCTGAAACGGATCAGCGTTGCCGAGGATAGCATTCGTGGGCTGGGGTTTCTCACTGTGCGTGTTCGGCACTGGGGACACCTTGCTGTAGTAGAAGTCGGTCAGGAGGAATTGGATCGTCTCTTCGAGCAGGAGATGAGGGAGAAGGTGAAGGCCGCTACAAAGGCAGCAGGGTTCAAACGCGTGGCCTTCGACTCAGACGGCTACCTCTCCGGTTCTCTCAATCTCACCCTGGCCGGCCCGCCCTCTCCCACTTCATGACCTCACCCAATCACCACATTGGGCGCAACCGCGCCAAAGTCAATCTCATTTCCCTGAGACCAGCACTTTAGTTTTGAAAGAAACGAAGGCGACCGCGGGGGTCTTTTTTCCAAAGGACGTAACCCAAATTCTTCACAGCCTGTGGCACGCCCCCTTGACTCTTATATAGTTTCTGCCAGGCAGGGAAGAGGAAAAAAGATCCTCGCGGTCGGTCATACGACTCATCACTGTTTTCAAAGCGCTAAATTATTACCCCTGAGGAAATATTCGAAAAAGCCTCTTGCGGGAAATCTCCCCTCATCCTATCATGATTCCATGTGCCTGACCGTTATTAAGAGAAACGTCAGCTTTCGATCATACGCTGAAAAGGCCTTAGCATGCTGAACGAGGGCTTATCCCGAACTACTGATCCCCGCCGCTGGGCAGTCTTTGGTGTCTTTTCCTCAGTCTATTTTCTTGTCTACTTCCATCGTATGTCTACGTCGGTCATTGCCCAGGATCTCCTCAAGGCCTTTCAAACCAATGCCACGGCCCTGGGGTTCATGTCCTCCATGTATTTCTACTCGTACGCCCTGGAACAACCCCTTGTGGGCCGATTTTCCGACCTGATAGGCCCGCGCCGGGTGGTGGGGTTTTGGTCTTTGGCTGCCGCGTGTGGATGCCTCGTTTTCGGATTGGCTCCCACCATAGCTTGGGCCTCGGTGGGCCGTGGCCTGATCGGTCTTGGGGTTGGAGGGGTATATGTTCCGGCCTTGAAGGCCTTTTCTCAGTGGTTCGAGACGAGGCGCTTTGCCAGTCTGACAGGCATGCTGCTGGCTATCGGGAACCTGGGCGCTATCTTTGCCACCACGCCGCTTGCCTGGATGGCCGCCCTCTGGGGGTGGAGGGCCACCTTCTTGTTTATTGGGGGACTAACCCTTTTGCTGACCCTCGCCACCTTTTTCATTGTTCAGGACCATGGCCCGAACGTAGGGGCCGGAGAGAAAGGGCCTGATGAAAAGGACAGCAAAACCGGGGATTCCAGGGGCTTGGCCCTCCAGGTCATAACCTCCTTCAGGTTCTGGATCCTGGCAGGATTATTCTTCGGGACATTTGGGAGCTTTGTGACCTTCATGGGGCTCTGGGCTACGCCCTTCCTCATGTCCCTTTTCAAGATGGATAGCCTCCAGGCCAGCCATCTGAACATGTTGGTCCCGGTAGGGTTTATTGTTGGCGCCCCCCTTTCGGGATGGCTGATGGGCCGGTTTTTTCGCAACAGGATTAATTTCATGATCTGTCTCTTGGCAATTCAAACAGGGATCTGGGCGTGCCTTACCTGGCCCCCTTCTGCCTTCGGAGCCGCCGGCCTGGTGCCGGTGCTCCTCTTGATGGGAGCAGCTACCGGTGGATTTGGCACCACCCTGTGGACCCTGGTCCGTGAGACAACGCCAGGGCCTGTCTTTGGGACAATTTCAGGGCTCCTGAACCCGTTCCCTTTCCTGGGAGTTGCCCTATTGCAGGTGTGGACCGGGGCAATCCTTGACCGAGCCGCCGGGAAGACAGGGAATTACCCTCCTGCTGCCTTTAGCGATGCATTCCTCGTATGCCTGATGATTGTGGCGACCTGTCTGATCTTGTCTTTGCTCCTCAGGAGGCGTATTCAATTGCCCCTATAGACGGCCTGGGCAATGGCCATTCCCAGTTCCGCTGTGGTGGCCTTCCCCCCCATATCAGGGGTTCGAAGCGCAGGGTCTTCCAGAACTGCCTCTATGGCCCGTTCAACGCTCGCTGCGGCCTCCGGGTGACCCAGATGATCCAGCATCATTGCCCCTGACCATATCTGGGCAATGGGATTGGCGATTCCCTTTCCGGCGATGTCAGGTGCAGATCCATGCACCGGTTCAAACATGGATGGGTATTCCCTGGTGGGATTTATATTGCCGGAAGGCGCTATACCTATGGTACCCGCAACGGCAGGGCCAAGATCCGAGAGGATATCTCCAAAGAGGTTGCTCCCGACCACCACATCGAACCAGTCGGGATGGAGGACGAAATGGGCGGTCAGTATGTCTATATGATGCTTGTCGGTTCGAACATCCGGATACTCTGTGGCCAGTGCTGCGAAACGTTCGTCCCAATAAGGCATGGTGTGAATGATGCCGTTTGATTTGGTCGCCGAGGTGAGGTGCTTGCCCTTGCGGCCCTGTGCCAGCTCAAAGGCGAAACGCATGACCCTTTCGACCCCCTTTTTGGTAAATACCGCCTCCTGGACCGCCATCTCGGCATCGGTTCCGGAATAGAGCCGGCCTCCTATCTCGGAATACTCGCCCTCGTTGTTTTCTCGCACCACAACAAAATCGATATCCCTTGGTCCCCGGTCCCGCAAGGGCGAGACCATCCCTTTCAGCATCCGCACAGGACGAAAGTTGACATATTGCTGCATCTGCCTGCGGATGGGAAGCAGCAGGCCCCAGAGTGAGACGTGATCAGGCACACCAGGAAACCCGACGGCCCCAAGAAATATGGCGTCATAATCCCGGAGTTGCTCGATCCCGTCCCTTGGCATCATAGCCCCGGTCCGGAGATACGTCTCACAGCCCCAGGGAAAGGTCTCCCACTCGAAGCCTATATTGTGTCGGAGTCCAACCGATTCCAGGACCCGAATCCCCTCGGGGACTACCTCTTTTCCGATCCCGTCCCCTGGAATGACGGCGATCCTGAATTTTGCCATTCCTTATCTCCCTAACAGGTCTTCCTTGCCCAGGCCTACAAACCTCCCTCGAACGATAATGTTTCCTTGTAACACTTTAGCGTTTTGAAAACACTGAGGAGTAAGATGACGGACCGCGAGGGTCTTTTTTCCAAAGGACGTAACCCAAATTCTTCACAGCCTGTAGCACGCC
>CAYVMN010000210.1:0-7491 GCA_964452575.1 uncultured Desulfobacteraceae bacterium
TCCTTACGGCGTCCTCCCTTTTAAGTACGTCTCCCTTCTCAACGTAAAGGAGCATGTCGTGATAGGCCTCGGGCGATCCCAGCCCGTATATGCAGGAAACGCTCGCCACGATGATTACATCCTCCCTGTCCAGGAGCGACCTGGTGGCCGAATGCCTCATCTTGTCGATCTGCTCATTGATGTGTGCATCCTTCTGGATGTATGTGTCTGTCTGGGGGATATAGGCCTCTGGTTGATAGTAGTCGTAGTAGCTGACAAAATACTCCACTGCATTTCGAGGAAAGAGTCTCTTGAATTCCCCGTAAAGTTGGGCGGCTAGGGTCTTGTTGGGTGCAATCACCAGGGTGGGTTTTTGGACACGAGCAATGACATGGGCCATGGTGAAGGTCTTGCCAGAGCCAGTAACCCCCAAAAGGACCTGGTGGGCGAGCCCCTCTTCTATGCCTTCTGAAAGGGTTTGAATGGCTTTGGGTTGGTCCCCGCGGGGGGTGAGGTCCGTAACGATTTCAAACATCGAACCTCCAGGTGCTTCCTCGAGGGCCATCTTCCAGGACAACACCGAGCTCTCTCAAATGATCTCGGATTTCATCGGCCCTTTTCCAGTCCTTCCGGGTCCTGGCATCCGCCCTTTCCTGGATCAGCTCCTCGATCTGGGCGGGATCAATATCCTTGTGAGTACCGGCCAGCTGTTCAAAAAACCCTATCGGGGTTTCCTGGAACAGGCCTAGGACACTGCCGGCATGGAGGAGCCGGTTACGATCCTCCAATAGGGCATGCCTGGCTATATCATCAGGGGATTCAGGGCCTGCATCCATGACCCTGTTAACTTCCCTTGCCTTCTCGAAGGTAAGACCAATAGCCCCCGCCGTGTTAAGATCATCATCCATCATGGCCACAAACTGTTCTGTAAAGCTATTGTCAGGATGGCCAGAGATCCGGTATGTATGCCCTGCCGGGCCGGCTTCTTGCCCGAATTTCCTCCCCGCATAATCCCTGGCCGGAGGGGCAGCCAGGGCATTTTCTGTCTCCCTTGAGTAAGGCCCTATGACCCCCTCCAGTCTCTGGAGTGTACGGTATATACGGACGAGTCCGGACTGGAGTCCATAGACATCCTTTTTGGAAAAATCGAGCGGTGTCCTGTAGTGCTTGGATAAGAGGAAGAGGCGGAGGACTTCTGGATGGTAGCTTTTCAAGGCGTCACGAATGGTAAGGAAATTTCCCAAGGACTTGGACATTTTTTCTGACTCGACGGTGACAAACCCGTTGTGAACCCAGTATCTGGCAAAGGTGCCGCCGTTTGCCGCTATGGACTGGGCCCTCTCGTTTTCGTGGTGGGGGAACAGGAGGTCTTGCCCGCCCCCATGGATGTCAAAGGAAGGCCCGAGGTAATGGTTGCTCATGGCAGAACATTCGAGGTGCCATCCGGGCCTTCCAGGGCCCCATGGGCTGAGCCATTGCGGCTCACCCGGCCTTCCCCCTTTCCACAGAACAAAGTCCATGGGGTGTCTCTTCTTATCGTCAATGGCTATCCTCTTGCCGGCCTGCATATCATCCAGCCTTCTCCCGGAGAGGCTGCCGTAATCCTTATAACTTTTGACAGAAAAGAAGACGTCCTCACCCTCAACATAGGCATAGCCCCGATCAAGGAGCGTGGTGATCATCTCGATCATGCCTTCTATGTGCTCAGTGGCCCTGGGCTCCCAATCGGCCCTCAGGACCCCGAGTCTGTCCATGTCTTTATAAAAGGCCTCAATATATTCCTGGGAGACGGTGTCTGGCTCTTTTCCCAGCTCCTGGGCTCGCAGGATGATCTTGTCATCCAGGTCTGTAAAATTCCGGACGTATTTGACATCAAGCCCCTTCATCCTGAGATACCTTACCAGCACGTCAAAGACGACCGTGGATCTTGCATGACCGATATGACAGAGATCATAGACGGTTACCCCACAGACGTATATGCCCACCTTACCTTCCACGAGGGGGCTGAATGTCTCTTTTTTGCGCGTAGCAGTATTATATAGTCTTAGAGGCACCAACTCGCTCCGTATCCATTATCGAAAACAAGGCCGTTCACGGGTTCAAAGGTTCAGGGGTTCAAGGTTGCATTCTTGTCCCCAGACTCCATTTTGGACGCGTATTCACGTGAGAAGCGCCCACACTAGTCATCCTCAACCTGAAAATTGGCGGCGCATTGGCATGCATGTGGCAAAGCCAGCATGTCTTACGAGGACTTCGGGTCTTCAATCTTGTCCTTTTCCCTAACCCTGAACGCTGAACCCGGAACCTGTGAACACTTACTGGAAAACAAATGGAACAGAGTCCAAGATTGTCCCAATCTGTTCCACGTATTCCTAGCCTCGATCAGCAATCACCAACAATGGTGACAACAGCAAAGGCCGCCATACCCTCTTCCCTGCCGCAAAATCCCAGCCCTTCTGTGGTGGTCGCCTTGATATTGGTCCGGTTGGGCGAAGTCTCCATGGCCTTAGACAACCTTTCTCGCATACGCCCAATAAATGGCCCAAGCTTAGGTCTTTCGGCAACTATCGTGGCATCCAGATTATTCACCCGGAAGTCGTCAGCCTTGACCCATGTCATCACCCTCCTCAGCATTGCGATGCTGTCTGCATCTTTATACGCCGGGTCAGTATCCGGAAAGTGCTGGCCGATGTCCCCTCTGCCCAATGCCCCAAGAAGGGCATCTATCACAGCGTGGGTCAAGACATCCGCGTCGGAATGACCTTCGAGCCCCAGGGTATGAGGGATCTCGATGCCCCCTAATATCAAGGGGCGCCCCTCGACCAGGCGGTGTACATCATATCCGTGACCGATTCGTGACAAGGCGGCCCTTTCTATTCTGACAGGCTCAACAAGACTTACTTGATCCTAAATCCTGTTCCTCCTGTTATCCTGTCTGACGCTCAGTGGCAGGTACTGCAATTGGTGCTGGAGCAGCCGGAGCATCCGGATGAGCCTGATGAGGGTGTAAAGCTCCCGCCACTCCTGAATCCGCAGGCCGACATCAGACGCTCCAGCTTATCCCCTTTACACTGTGGGCAGGCCACCTTTTCTCTGCTCCCAAATATAAGGGCCTCAAATTCCTCTTTGCACTCTGAACATCTATACTCGTAGATCGGCATATCTCTCTTACCCCTATTCCTTTTTTCTCTTATCCAATCCTTCCAGGACCGCCGCGGCAAGCAAGGGAAACATGATCTCATGGTGCCCCACCAGATTATAACCCTTTCCCCCAGCCAGGGTTGGACGGTGAACCACGTTGGTCATGGGTCTATATTGACGAATAAAATCCATATTGACTGTCGTAAACTCGTTGACACGATAGCCAAGGTTCCTTACAAGGCTCAAGGCCTTCAGAAAGACCTCCGGGAGGATGACTGCAGAGCCGAGATTCATGAATACCCCCCCTTGCAGCCCGGATACGAGCCGGGCAAATATCCGGAAATCCAGGTGCGACGTGCTGCCTATGGATGCGCCATCCACGTTCGGGTGAAAGTGGATCGTGTCGGTCCCCACCGCCACATGAACCGTAACCGGGATGTCCAGCTCGTAGGCCGTTGCCAGTATGCTGAAATGATTATACGGGAAGGCCTCATTAACCAGCATAGAACCTACTGATCCCCCCAGACCAAGTCCCTGTCTTGCTCCTTTGTTGATGGCCTCGTTAAGGAATCTCCCTGTTTCCTCTGCCATACCGAATCTTCCATCTCCTATCTCTGCGGCCACGTCCTCCGAGGTACCCCCTGTCATGGCGAGCTCCGCATCATGGATAATGCCTGCCCCGTTCATTGCAACACCCCAGATGATTCGGCGCTTGAGGAGATCCAGGATAACAGGGCTAAGCCCCACCTTGATGACGTGGGCCCCCATTGCCAGGATAATGGTCTTACCTCCTAGATAGGCCTCTACGATCCTCTCGATGATCTCTTTTAGGTCATTTGCGGCAAGGATCTTTGGCAAAGACCGGAACCACTCGTTTAGGGATGATCCGGTGGTCCATGCCCTTGCAAAGTCCTCGGTCTTTACCTTGCTGGTTCTGCCCATGAGAGGGTAGGATCTTATTTTGTCCAGAGATATGGGCGTAAATTCTGCCATGATAAAGCCTTAACCAAAGATACTTGAAATTTGAAACTTGAAACTTGGGGGCACATCCATCGAAGGGCTTCTTTCCAGTTTCGAGTTTCCAGTTTCTCTACGACTCCGGCAGCATTCTTGAGCTGTCTTAAATTGTAAGAGGAAAAAACACAAATCTAGCATGAAAGACTCTATTCATCCGAGAGATGCCTTTGAAAAAGGATATAATCCACCAGATGGCACAGGATATGCCCGGCCAGGATATGGGCCTCCTGGATGCGGGCAACATTATCGGCCTTTACGATCAGGGCCATCTCAACCACCCCTGCCAGTTGACCTCCATCCTTTCCAAGGAATCCTACTGTATAAATCCCTTGCCTCTTCGCATCTCTGACGGCTAGGAGGAGGTTCTTTGAGTTTCCACTGGTGGTAATTGCCAGGAGGATGTCTCCTTCCATGCCAAGGGCCTTCACCTGTTTGGAAAAGATCTCCTCAAAAGAATAGTCATTCCCGATACTGGTGATTACCGAGGTGTCGGTGGTGAGGGCCATGGCGGGCAAAGGGGGGCGTTCGAGGGAGAAGCGGTTCACAAATTCGGCCGCTATATGCTGGGCATCGGCCGCGCTTCCCCCGTTTCCGCAGAGCAAGAGTTTCCGATCTGCTGTAAAGGCAGAGGCGACCTTCTCGGCAAGGAGAGTCAGGTTTGTAATGTTCTCCCTGATAAAGGCCTCCTTTACCTTCAGGCTATCTTCAAGGATTTTTTCAATGATCTTCTTCAATTAGATCACCTTGGCAGCAAGCATAAAGCAACACCCTAACCTAAAAAAACTATAGCTTTCATTGGGATTTGTCAACTTGGCATAGGGCTGAAGGGAGCGAAGTCTTGCTAGTCCACTTGACCGAGATCTCTGATGGCCTGGGCCACTATCTTGAGCTCCCTCTCCTGCACAGTCCTTACATCGAGCAGGACCCTGTCCCTTTCGAGCCTGGTTATTACCGGGGGATCGTAGGACCTCAGCCATGCCTCCGCTCCCTGTGCGGATAGCCTATCCGGAATCAGGCCCAGCAAACGGCTTGGCAGCTCCAGAAGCGGGAGTGCCCCACCGCCTACCTTTGATGTACCATCTACCAATTTCACGGAGAAATTAGCGGTCTTCAACCTGCCGATCAGCCTGAAAAGACGGTCGGCCTTTCTTCTTAATGACCCATAGGACTGACAAATCATCCTCAGAGTTGGGATCTCTCTTACCGCAACCCTTTCATCCCTATAGAGTCTTAAGGTCTCTTCCAGGGCCAAGAGGGTGAGTTTGTCGATCCTCAATGCCCTGCTTAGTTGATTTTTCTTAATTTCATCTACAAGGTCCTTCTGTCCCAGGATTATCCCGGCCTGCGGCCCGCCCAGGAGCTTGTCCCCGCTGAAGGTTACGAGGGAGGCCCCCTGCGATAGGACCTCATGGACGGTCGGTTCCCGCAGGAGACCATAGTTTGAGAAATCGACAAGACACCCGCTTCCCAAATCCTCCATCACCGGGATCCCGTTTTGTCTGCCCAGGTCCACCAGATCAGCCAGGGGAACCTCCTCTGTGAAGCCCACGAGTTCGAAATTGCTCCTGTGGACCTTCAACAAGAGGGCAGTCTCTTGGCCTATAACCTCCTTGTAATCTCTCAGATGGGTCTTGTTGGTGGTTCCCACCTCCACCATCCTGGCCCCACTCTTACGCATCACGTCCGGGATGCGGAAGGCCCCACCTATCTCCACGAGTTGCCCCCGGGAGACCACCACCTCTCGCCCCCTGGCCAGGGTCTCAAGGGAGACAAGAACGGCAGCGGCGTTATTGTTTACCACCATGGCCGCCTCAGCCCCGGTCAAGTCCTTAAGGATACCTTCAACATGGGCATATCGGCTTCCCCTCACCCCCCTCTCAAGGTCATATTCCAGATTGCTGTACCCACCGGCCAGCTGCCTGAATCTTCTCAGGACCCTTTCAGCCAGGATGGAACGTCCGAGATTGGTATGAACCACCACTCCCGTCGCATTAATAACTGGCCTCAGGCTCGGTCGAGATATGCTCTTCAATCTCTCTAATACCTTGGTTGACACCGGATCAAGGTCCAGTTGGGTTTCTGCTTCAATGCCTCCGTCCTTGATCTTCTCCCGCATCTCATCCAGGACCTGATTCGTTGCCTTGAGTATCAGGGCGCGAGGGTACTCTGAAGCGGCCTCTTGAAGCCTGGCAGTCGTCAGCAAACGATCCACCGCCGGTATCTTTCTTAATAACTCATGTCTATTGTCGGGCATGATCGGCCATTCTCCTTTCGGCAGAAATGGTATTCCTTGCCTTGGAATAAGGACCAAATATAGGGGAGATTTCCATTGGAGTCAAATAGTTGGTAGATTTTCACCCGCAACCTCTGAACCCCGAACCCCAATGCAGGCTTACGCGGCCGTAACCGAAATAGTGTCCGGTGGACAGTGGGCAGATTTCAGAGGCGCTTGCTTCCAAATTCCAAATCTCAAGCACCAAATTACAAACAAATCCCAAATCCCAAACACAAAACACGAAACACCACACCCTGAACCTCTAAACCTTTGAACCCCTCAACCCCTATATCTGTTTGTTATTTTGAATTTTGGTCATTGGAATTTATTTGTTATTTGGGATTTGTAATTTGGAATTTCCCCATTTTGGTCACTGCCCATTCGTCTCTCGACTCTCGTCCATCGCCCCTGAAACCAGAAATCTTATTCACAATAGATCAGACCGGTTAACTTGAACAAACATCTCCGCAAATTGCAGAGAAGTTACAGACTAAGGGTCTAAAGCGGTTACTCCCCAATTTTCCGGCCTTTCCGAATTAAGGGTTTCTATTTGCTCTTGCAAAGTTGTTTTGGGTTGTGGTATAAATAAAATGGTTCTGGTGGGTGTAGCTCAGCTGGCAGAGCACTGGGTTGTGGCCCCAGCGGTCGTGGGTTCAAATCCCATCACTCACCCCATTAAGCTGCAAAGGGGTTACGTTTGTGTTTGTAATCCCTTTTTTGGTTTTTCTCCGCAAGAACCATAAATCTTTATTGGAGGAGATTATCATGAAAGCCGACGCAAAGATCAGGGCGGAAGTATTGGCGGTCTTCAAGGGCCTATGGAAGGCGTATCAAGAGAAGGATCTGGCCGGCGTCTTGAGCTTTTTTATCCCCGATCCAGACCTCTTGCTCCTGGGCACAGGGGCCGATGAGCGATATGCCGGGATGAGGGCCGTCACTAGGGGACTAAAAAGGGATTTTTCCCAGTCCCAGGATGTCAGGGTCAAGATGACCAAGGTCTCTGTTTCTGCTGTAGGCAAGGTGGCGTGGGTGGCGTCCAATCTGCAGGTGAGGGCGGTGACGGATCAAGGAGAGGTGAT
>CAYVMN010000211.1:0-7445 GCA_964452575.1 uncultured Desulfobacteraceae bacterium
CAAGAGAGTAAGGTCCAACCTGGGGGGACCTTATACCATCAAGATATTGGGATCAAGCCTTTACATATATTCCCCTGCCTACAGTCTGGATCTTTCCGCTCTTCTTCAACCGATAAACAATCATCCGTATGTTGCTCACCTTGAGCCCTGTCCGCTCCTTCAAGGTTGCGGTATCTACGCCCTTCCTGCTCCGATTTACAATCTTCATAACGGTATCGGTTGCGTTTTGCCTGCTGGATTTTCTGACAACTGCTTTTATTGGTGATTTGGCCCGGGCCTTTGCCTTCAATTTCTTAGCAGCCCCCACCTTTTCAATCCTGTCCAAGCTCTTACCAATTTTTTCAGTTTGCCGTATAAGAGATTTGAGTTCCTTTACCACTGACCTGAGATCCTTCTTCAGCTGTTTCATTGACCCTTACCTCCATTAAAAATTGATATAGTGATATCTGCACCTTTCAATCTCATCAGGCGCCAAATCCAGCTCCCTCCTAGACCTGATGACGCTAAACACATCCTCGACCAAGTTCAATTGTTCCTATCACCAATTCATTTGCCTGAAAACGTGTACCGGAAAACAGGATCATAACACTTTCAAATACCGATAAATTCCTCCATAAATTACATAAAATCAGGGGTGAGAAACTTGAACAATAGTTTCATGTACTCAAAAAGCCGAAATATAATTTCCAGAAATACTGGTTGAAAGTAATTTTTCTGTGCCGGTTTAAGGAGTTTAATTGATCGTAGTATTGGGATAATAGAAGATATTCATACCTTAAATGTTTCACTTTGTCAAAGACCTTCTGGAATTAACCCTGACCTTGCATTAATTGCGCTTCAAATTGTCCTTCTGGTTCACCATCCTTCGGCTTCCCCAAAGTGTTAAAAACCTTTGTTATACAATACAAAACTCTCAGGCAGGTTGAAGTGGAGGAAGGATGTGGTGTTGTGAAGGTTGTAGTAAAAGGAATCCTTGAATCATGTTATTGGCTTAAGGTACCAAGTTTGAAATCCTTCCAGTGCCCAATGCCTACGCCTTTATTCCTCACCAAATAAGTCAGGGCGTCAGGGCCGAAGGGCAGCTTCCTAAAAAGCTTTTTTTCCACGTCTTTACAAAGATCAAAATTCATCTTGATCGTAGTGTTAAGCCCATACTTGTCACCCCCGTATCGATTGAGGATATAAGCCAACCGTTCTTCCAGGGTAACAATCCTGTCATGATTCACACGTTTGTCGGCATAATACACCACTTCTCTTTCTGAATAACCTTGATGCTGGCCATATCCCCTCAGCCTCACATGCTGTCCAACGATATCGGCAATTTCATGGAGTTGATTTTGAATACAGATCTGTCTCCCGAGCTCAGCGTGGTCTTGATCCGAATTTAGACTTGTAGTCTTTCCTATGTCGTGGAGGAGTGCCCCCGTCGTTGCCCTCCTTACGGAGATATCAATTCCTGCTTTTCGGAGACCTCTCGAGATCAAATGGGCGACCCTTGCCACCAATAATGAATGGGCCCTAATGTTTTCCAGCATCTGATACCTGTCCATTAGTTGAAAACAGAACTCGACTGAAGGGATCATCTGACCTCAGGATTGCGGGAATACCGCCTCTGGAATTGCCGATGTTTCGTCTCGCCTAGGCGCGGGACATCGCGAAGTCCCCCATGGCGGGAAGTGAGGCTAAGTCTCACCAAACTTCCAAAAATTAGCAGCTTCTGGATTGGCATTCAAGGGAAAAGTTGGGAACGAGCCATAAAGGCTCGGGCTGCAGTAGTGTTGACAAAGGTAGCGATTTCGGTTAAATTTCTCGTGAACCATGCTGTGAGACAGAGATTATAGCTGGATTCCACCCTAAGGAGTTTACCCATTCCTGATTTCTCGCAAAAAAGTGGGCTGATAACCACCTTTCACATCCTCCGTCAGGACCGAAAACACCTGAGATCTCAACTGAGGCTTTATTCCAAATGGAGGAAGGCGGTCCTGGTTGTCCCGCTGCTGGCTAGCGAGTACAATGATCCCTCCAATGTTCCAGTATTTCAAAACATCCTTAAGCAGCTAAGAGATGTAACTTATTTGTCACACATCATATTTGGCGTGGACGGAGCCACAGAAGAGGATGCGTACCAGCTGGTTAATCTTATAAGATCAACCGGAATAAGGAATCACTTGTTGCAGTGGAATGATGGGCCAGGGTTCAGCGAAATCTATAGACAACTCAGCGAGTCAGGATTCAATATCAGTGAGCCAGGGAAGGGCAAGAACATCTTTCTCAGCTTTGGGATTGCGATTGCATTGGGGGCTGAATCCATAGGCCTGATTGATGCGGACATAAGGACCTTCAAAGGGGTCCAGCTTGATAGGCTTTTTTATCCCGTAGTTACCCTGAACTATGATTTCTCAAAGGCATATTATGCGAGGATCAGGGATAGAGAGATTTACGGCCGCGTGAAACGGCTTCTCCTAGATCCCCTCCTTCTTGCCCTAAAGCGTAAATTCACTGAGAGCAAAGAAGAGAAGATGCTGCGCATGATAGATTTTCTCCTGGGATTTAATTATCAGCTTTCCGGAGAAGTCGCATTTAATGTGGACCTGTTGAAACGGATGCGCTTTGCCACCAACTGGGGGGTGGAAATCTTTACCCTTATCGAGGTATATCGAAAGGCCTCTTCAGCAGCACAGGTGATGTTTTCAAGAGAACCCTTTGACCACAAACATCAAGACGCATCACCAGATGATCAGACCAAGGGCCTCAACAGGATGGCTATCGATATAGTCGACACACTGATGCATGCCCTTATAGTAGAAGAGGGTCTTGAAATAGCTGATACCTTCTTTAGAGACCTAGCCGTGACCTACCAGGCACTTGCAGAGGAGCAGATCAAGAAATACTCGGATGATGCGAGCTTCAGTAATCTCAGCTATGACCGGGACTCAGAAGAATACTTGGTCAAGAATGTCTTTCGGAATTCAATCTTGCAGGCAGGAGAAGCCCTGACCTCACCTTACAGGATCACCGATCGTTTCTTGAGATTCGTCAATTCCTATCCAGAATTCAAACCCTTTCTTGAGATGGGGCTTTCTGAGGCAATATTAAGTGTTGAGCGAAAGACAGAACAAGGGTTGTTTGAGATGCCCCAGACGGTTTCCTGGGAGCGGGTCATAAATAAACTCCCTCGTATTCTTTATGAATTGATCGAGGTCGTGGAGGAGGAAAAGAGGCGCTTTTCGTGACTAATAATAAGGAACCAATTCAATGGGGATAAGTCCCATCCCAGGGGTGCCAGGCGCCCCATTTTTAGTGATTTTCACCGACTTGGACGGCACCCTGCTCGATTACACCACCTACGAGTGGAGAGAAGCTATGCCGGCGCTCAATGCCTGTAAAGGGCTGGAAATCCCGGTTATTCTTGTCTCCAGCAAGACCAGGGCCGAAATGGACTTGCTCCGCCGTAGCATGTCTCTATCAGACCCTTTTATTTCTGAAAACGGTGGTGGCATCTTTTTCCCTAGGGAGACCTTTAAGACACCTCCTCCTGAGGCCACGGCAGCCCTGGCGCTGGAAGCTCAAAAGGCCCATAGGGATGAGGGCCTCTGGCAGTGGTCTCTCGGCTTGCCTTACCCAGATCTTATAAAAGGGCTTCAAGACCTGCGCGAGGAGTTAGGGTGGCACATCAGGGGCTTTTCGGACATGAGTATTGAAGAGATCTCTTATCTTACAGGTCTTGACATTGAGAGGGCTAGCCTGGCTGCCATGCGAGAGTTTGATGAGCCATTTGTCGTACTGGATCAGGAGGAACCGAACCTGGATGCGCTTTCAGAGGCTGTGGTCAAGAGAGGGCTTAGGGTGAGCTCAGGGGGACGCCTCTATCATCTCCAGGGAAAGAACGACAAAGGGGTGGCCGTGGAGAGGCTGATTTCGTGGTACGGCGGGGGCCAGAGGAAGATCATCTCGATCGTTCTAGGGGATAGCCCCAACGATTTTCCAATGCTTGAACTAGCAGATTTCCCCGTGCTTGTGCGATCCGGGCAAGAATACCCAGCATTGAAAGAAAAGGTCCCCCGACTTAAGGTCACCCGAGATATGGGTCCAAGCGGGTGGAATTCGGCGGTATTGGAGATCCTGAGAGGTGAAAGGGGGGAGAGGGGAAATGGTTGATGGGTTTGAGGCCGAGATTAATCCCGAAAATATAAGAGATGCCGAGATCTTGATATGCATTCCCTCGTATAATGAGGCGGATTCCATCAGCTATCCTACAACCCAGGCTGACAAGGGGCTAACCACGTATTTCAAGGATAGGACTTCTGTCATTATCAACTGTGACAACAGTTCTCCCGACAACACAAAACAGGTCTTCCTTAATACCGCGACGAAGACACCCAAAATTTATCTCTCCACAGCTCCAGGGGTGAGGGGAAAGGGGAACAATCTCAAGAACCTGTTCCAGAAGGTGGTTGACCTTAAAGCAAGGTCGGTAGTGGTTGTGGATGCGGACCTAAAGAGCATTACTCCCGAGTGGATAAGGCATCTGTGTGAACCGCTCTTTAGCGGGTTTTCTTATGTAGCACCCCTCTATGTCAGGCATAAGTATGACGGTACCATAACAAACGGGATCGCCTATCCATTGACGAGGGCCTTATACGGTAGAAGGGTCCGGCAACCCATAGGAGGGGATTTCGGCTTCAGCGGTAAATTGGGCAGGATTTACCTGGAAGGTAAGGGTTGGGATACGGCGGTGGGCAATTTCGGGATCGATATCTGGATGACGACTCTGGCTATCAACCAGAGGGTAAAAATCTGTCAGTCGTTTATGGGTAGACCGAAGATCCATCGGACCAAGGACCCTGGAGCAAGATTAGGACCCATGTTCAGGCAGGTGGTTGGCACAATTTTTTCATTGATGACTCCCTTCGAGTCAATCTGGACTAAGGTAAGGTACAGTCGGCCAACAGCCATATATGGCTTTGGCCTTGGAGAGGTGGAAATGCCCCCCAAGGTAAGAGTGGACGAAGATAATTTACTCGATAAGTTCAGGATGGGCTTTGATCAGTGCAGCGCAACGTGGAAGCACCTCCTGGCCGGTGACGTCTATGGGAAGCTCCTGGAGATCAGGAATATGAAGGAACGGGAATTCAACTTCCCCACCGACCTGTGGGCTAGGGTCCTCTTTGATATGGCCGTTGCATACCGGGATTCGGCCATGGACAGGGACGGGATGATGGATTCCTTAATCCCTCTCTATTTCGGGAGGACCCTCTCCTTTGTAAAGAGGACCAGAAGGATGTCTATCAAGCAGGCAGAAGATGCCATAGAGGATGATTGCATGACCTTTGAAATGGCAAAACCATATTTGCTGCGGCGCTGGAAGAAGAAAAACGTCTGACTGACCCGGCCAACTTTGTAACCTTTTCGGACTGAATGGCGACTCTGAAGTTAAGGGCGCAACTTAACTGTCTAAAAGGGATTTTAGACCATTAAGGCACCTGAGGGCCATCTACTCCAACACCCCATTAAATATGGGTGGCGGCCTGCCAAAACCGGTTATTTCTCCCCGGTTGACCCAAAGGCATATAAGCTGAAGATCCAAGACTGACGCGTCAGGCTGGTGTCGAAACGGCTAAGACCCAGATACGTCTTTGATCGGGTTTGGATTGACATCTCCCAATGGCTGTTCTAAGGATTACGCAATATTTACATCAAATTGGAGGAGACGGTAATGAGGTCAAAAAGATGTTTGATCTTGTTTTTGGCGCTCTTCTTCTGGTTGATGGTTCTTCGACCGGAAGGAGGACTTTCAGAAGAAACCAAGGTTTATACCCTGGAAGCGGCGATTAAAGAGTCCTTGGCCAACAACTGGAGACTAAGGGCAAAGCAGGAAAAACTGGAACAGTCGACGGCTGTCAAGAAGCAGGCCAGGGCCGATTTTCTTCCAAAGCTAAGCACCAGTTATGGTTATACCCGGCTGGGCCGTCCGAACACGTTAAAATGGGCCGGGGACATAACGGTTGGCGCCCAGGACAACTATAGATGGTCCACCCGTCTCACACAGCCCGTTTTTACCGGTTTTGCCCTGATTAGCAACTATAGGCTGGCAGAACTTGGAATCGATCAATCCCAATTGGAGGTCGCGCTAGAAGAACTTGACTTGGCGTTGAGGGTAAAACAGTCCTACTTTGAGATCCTGGCCGCGGATAAGGCCCTGGAAGCATTTGAGAGGGCGGCGGAGGCACTGAAATCCCATGCCACAGTGGCCAGAAGCTTTTATGAGGTGGGAATGATCCCCATAAATGATCTCTTAGAGTCGGAAGTTGAGCTGAGCAACGCAAAGCACGATGTGGTAAAGGCCAGGAATGCCACTCGCGTGGCCCGTTCTACCTTTAATACACTCCTATCGAGGCCTGTTAATGCAGCAGTGGACGTGGAGGATGTCCTGGTTCTCAAACCAGAGCACGGGAGTTTTCAGGACTATCTGCAAAAGGCACTCAAAGAAAGGCCTGAGATAAAGCTAATAGATGTCAATATCCTTCAATCAGACCAGCAGATAAGACTTGCACAAAGCAAGAACTACCCGGAAGTTGTCGTGACATTTGATTATTATAGAGAGGGTGATACGCCCGGTGTGTCAGGGAGTCCCTATCAACAGGCATGGAACTGGGAGGCCTTCGCTGGTTTAGAGTGGACATTCTGGGAGTGGGGAAAGACCTATTATTCGGTGAAAGAGCAAGAGAGCTTAAAGAACGAGCTGATAAAGACCAGGATGGACTTGAAAGACCAGATACAGCTTCAAATCAAGGAGGCTGTCCTAAACTTAAAAGAAGCGGAGGAGAACATTCCAATATCACAGAGGGCGGTCGAACAGGGTGAGGAGAATCTAAGGGTGAGCGAGGAACGCTACAAGGCCCAGGTGAGCACCTCCACGGAAGTACTGGATGCCCAGAGATACCTGACACAGGCAAGGGTCAATAATTTCAACGCCTATTATAATTACCATTTGGCCAAGGCCAGGTTACTTAGGGCCATGGGAGAGTATTGACGGTGGTCACACACAATGAAGCGATTGATCGTCCATTAGGCCGCGGATACAACTTATTTCAGAGACGTAGGCCCCTCTCCACGCGCTTCCCGGCTTCCAGCTCACAGAGGGTGTAAGCGTTATTTTCAGGCCTGTAAGGACCTGCGCTCCGGCCTCCAGTTCGTAGAGCCCACGGCTCGCCTATGAGGGTATTGGATGACTTGAGTATTGGAAAAAAAGATACCGGATGCTCCCTGCGTAAGGCCCAAGAGAGAGTTTTTCATGAAGCCATATGGATTTTCAAGACAGTTCTCTCAATTCCAGCCCATTATTCAATCATTCCATTGCTCCAAAAATTCAGGGATCGGAAGGCAGAGTCTTAGCGCCCCTTACGCAAAAGGCAACTTTGAATTTGAGCGTGTAATTCGGTACG
>CAYVMN010000212.1:0-7314 GCA_964452575.1 uncultured Desulfobacteraceae bacterium
GGAAAAAAGACCCTCGCGGTCTGTCATCTTACTCCTCAGTGTTTTCAAAACGCTAAAGTGTTACCCAAAATGTAGTGTAGAAATATAGGAACTAACTGTGGTGTGTCAATAACAAACGAGACCTATCATATTGTGGAAGCGTCATGGCACTTCAAGGACTTTACTGATGGATCTTGCAATGGCTCGGGCCCCTATCTGCTGGGGCCAGCCCTTCTCAGTCGTCTCCTGAGACAAAGGACACGAATTTCAGAAAAAGGGATTTCAAAATATTTCATCAAGAACCAAGGTCTTAGGGACCATGACGAATAGTTTTTGTTACCCATGACCAGAGATAAATCAGACATAGCTTTATCCCTCCTGATTTGTTAAATTTAACGCCCCTCTTTTGGTGCACTGGAGAATTAACTTGATCGAAAGGGCAAAGTTCTTTTACGGATGGGTTAACGTATTTCTTGCCTTCATGTCAATAACTACTTACGGCCTGTTTTACTCGTATGGGGTCTTCCTTGAGACTTTGGAAGCGACGTTGAAGTGCACAAGGGCTGCCATATCGGCAGCGTATACAATAGAGCTGGCAGTCTACTGCACCTGCGCCATACCCTGGGGCTGGTTTACGGATAGGTACGGCCCGAGAAAATCACTATGGGTGGCAGCCCTCCTCATCGGTTGCGGCATTTCTCTCTGCAGTTTGGCCACGTCGGTCTGGCATCTATATCTTTTCTTCGGTGTCATCGCAGCCATCGGTCATGGGGCTGTGTGGGTGGCGCCCACCTCCACCCTGAGCAGGTGGTTCATCCGGAGGAGGGGTCTGGCAATAGGAATTGCCATGTGCGGTCTGGGGGTCGGTTTATTGGTTGTTCCTCCGGCTACTGCTCAAATCATTCGTATTTGCGGGTGGAAGTCGGCATTTATAGCGCTCGGTGTCATATTTTTTGCCCTTAATATGCTGGTGGGGATCTTCATAAGGCGACGGCCTGAAGATATGGGCCTAAGGCCTCTCGGAGAATCTGCTAAGACCCATATTTCCACGCACACCTCCAGCGGGGGCACAAACGATTTTTCGATCATGGAGACCCTAGGAACAAAGGCCTTCTGGTTGCTGTATCTGGTCTTTCTTTTCTGCTTTGCTGCGGAACAGATGGTGTTGGTGCACATCGTGCCCTATGGCCGGACAGTAGGCATCTCGATTGTCCAAGGGGCACTGGGTCTATCATTTTTGGGAGCAGGTACGGTTGTGGGGAGGGTGAGTATCGGTGCACTTTCCGATAAGATCGGCAGGGTCCCATCTTTGATCATGTGCTGCTGCATTGAAGCCGGCACTATCTTCTGTATTCTGGCAACAAATGGTCCGCTCATGCTATACGTGACCATGATTCTTCTCGGGTTTGTCTTTGGCGGCACGGCGGTATTATGTACCGCAACGCTGGGTGATTTCTTTGGGTTAAAGAGTATCGGGTTGATTATGGGGATTTGGGCCACTAGCGGTGTCCCTGCCGGGATCCTCGGCCCTCTAATGGCTGGCGTTGTTTTTGATATCAGCAAGAGTTATTTCTGGGCAATGATAATTGGCGGTATTTTATGCGTTGGAGCGGTCATTGCTGCTGCTTCAATCAAACCTCCTCAGAAAGGTCTTCACTTCAACAGCCATTGGTGAAAGATCGCACCTAGGAGCCAGACCGGAAGACTCGCAGAAATCACCACCAGAAGGACAAGATTGTTTTTTGAGCCCACAAAGGCAGCCATGAAGAAGAGGGTGCAAGGTTAAATCCCCTCAGAGCGATCCGTCTAATTCATCGGCTACTATTTTCTTGCAGTTTCTACAAGCCTGAGCGCCCCTGAAAAGGGGCTTGCCGCATGAAGGGCAGTGATAACGCTCGCACTCCGCTCGGGCCCACTCTATGCTGCCCTCCTCATCACCATAATCAGCCACTTTAGCTCGCCAAATAGGGATCGTCTTTTTCATTACCCTGACACCGGTGGCATAGCCAAAATTTTCTATCATACTGCACGGCCAGTCCTTACATTGATGGCAAGAGTAATATCCTTTTGATCTTACGCAATCTCTTATCAGACACGACCTGCAATAACCATATTGCTTTTTTGGCGGATCAGGTTGCATGCACCCCAAGCATTCTGTTTCTTCAGGTTTTGTGCCGTATAGGTTTGCCATGATAGTCCGAAATTTCTCGTTTCCGTCCCTCGTTGCGATGTAAACTCCACAGGCGCCACAGTATAATCCGCACGGGGCCATCAAATCCGTGTTCCTAATTTCTTCCTCGGTCCAGCCTTCCATTTTCATTCCTCCTTCCCTCTTGTAAACCGATACCGTATGTTTCCCTAACCGAATACATGGAATTCTGATGCCATGTCAACGATGAAATGAGTGACCCCGAGCCCTTCACTTACCGGCCTTAGGATTTTTAGGTGGCGAGGAATTCCTCTGCTTCTGAAAGATTGAATACACCGAAGGCAGCCATGCCTGCACTTCCTATTTGAATTGTTCCCCTCACAATGATATCTTCTATGGTAGATAAAGATCTATACGAAGTCTTTCAACGTGTTTGGCAGGAGGGGCGCGGAGAGGGGAAGGCAATCGTGAAGGATATCGCCCTGTTCAGAAGCGGCGTAAATCACCTGTAACCAAGGGGCAACGGTCGCAGGAATCCCAGGAGGTGAGCCCGGACGTCAGTTGCTTATTGTAGACCTGAAAACCGGAGGATGCGTACATGGCACCAGAGAAGATGTCACCAGACACCGACAGATTGGATAAGTCTATTGCGGAGGCTCGTCGCGAGCAGGAGCGTCGGGAGAAGACCTATCGGGAGCGAGCGCTCAAGATTTACCCATGGATCTGTGCACGGTGCGGCCGCGATTTCGCAGGGAAGAGGCTCCGTGAGCTAACCGTCCACCACAAGGACCATAACCACAACAACAATCCGCCTGACGGCAGCAACTGGGAACTCTTGTGTCTTTACTGCCACGACAATGAACACTCCCGGTATCTTGATCAGGAATGGTATGCCGAAGCAACCCCGGGCAGGGAACAGGAAACACTTTCTACATACAGGCCTTTCGCCGCCCTTGAGGCGTTGCTGAAGGACAAGAAGTAGTGGATTACTTGAAATACCCCTTTGGCACCACCACAATACCCCGTTGCGTGACAGTAAACCTCTTGTTATCCTCAACAGGGTTGTAGCCTATCTCAGTGTGTGGGGGTATAATATTAAACTTGTCAATAATTGCCTTCTTGATCTTACAATACCGTCCCACAACCACGTCGTCCAAGATGACGGATTCATCCACTGTTGCCCAGCTGCGTACCGTAACATTAGAAGAAAGGACGCAGTTTCGGACGATCCCGCTGACAATACACCCTGGTGCAACCAGGGAGTCAAGGGCCTTACCCGCACGAAATCCATCGTCCCGCTCGTTAGCAAAAATAAATTTTGCAGGAGGTGCGGGCACCTGGTAAGTGTGTATCGGCCATTTTCTCCCGTAGAGATTGAAATACGGATCTACCCCAGTTAGATCCATGTTTGCATTCCAGTAAGCGTCCAGGGTTCCCACGTCACGCCAGTAGGTGGAATCGCGGGTCTGCGTTTCCAAACGAAGCTGGCGCTCACCGTTTTCCAGAGTCACATACACGTAATCCTCGATACGGTTTTGGCTACGATAGTGATACGCAAAGACCCTTCCAGAATCCAGCAGTCGAGGAATGATATCCCGTGCAAAGTCGTCACCGTTGTTTGATTTCAGGGCTTGAATTAAGGCCTCTGTCCGAAAGAGGTAAATCCCCATTGAGGCGAATACATGTTTGGGATCTCCTGGAACGGTTTTGGCGTTTTGTTTGGGTTTTTCCTGAAAACTTACTATACGAGAGTCCTCGTCCACTTCGGCCACCCCTACCTGATGGGCTGAATCGACTCCCACATCCAGGAGAGAAACGGTCAGATCGGCACCTTTTTCCAGGTGGTATTTAACGAAAAGGCTGTAGTCCATCTTATAAATATGATCCCCTGAAAGGATGAGGATGGTGTTCGACCCGTAACGGTCAATGAGGTAGAGATTCTGTCGGATGGAATCCGCCGTTCCCCTGTACCAGTCAGTGCCAACCCGCTGCTGAGGGGGCACGATCTTAAGAAAGTGGCCTATTTTATGGCTAAAAATATTCCAACCGCCTTCCAGATGGTCGTTGAGAGACTGGGATTTGTATTGCGGCAGGACAATGATTTTGTAGATTTGAGAGTTAACACAATTACTTAGCGTAAAATCAATGAGGCGGTAGATGCCTCCGAAGGGAACGGCGGGTTTGCTTCGATCCCTAGTCAGAGGTCTAAGTCTTTCGCCCCTCCCTCCGGCCATTACAAATGCAAGCGCGTCTTTCATCTTAATCTCCACCGGCTGCCCGGGGGCCAGAAGCCAGAATAGAAATGGGAACTTTCGAGGCGTTGGCCCGGACACGGGGGCCAGCTGTTTACTTTGAGCCTGATATTGAATATATAAATATAATAAGATATAAGTCGATTTTCAAACAAGAGATTTTGCCTCAGTGGAAATATAAGGGCAATCAACGAAAGGAGCAAGCGGCAATGGCTGATTTTCACCAAGAGGGCCTCATCACGACACTACATGCCCTTTACGAGGCATTTGATCGTGAGGAATATCTGGAAAATATGGAGAATAAACTGGAGGAATACGCGGGCCATCGCAAAATCGGCCTCCTGCTACCGTGCCTATATTCTGAGATACAGAACCCGCAGGTTCTTGACCGGATTGTGGATGAGATCCAGAAGGTCCGATATATACACAGCGTGGTGATTGCACTGGGAGGTGCCCCTGAGGAGACCAAGTTTAAGGAGGCCAAAGAATATTTTGCACGGCTTCATACTCCGGAGAGGGACGTGAAGGTAGTCTGGGTGGATGGACCGAGAATACAAGGGGTTTTTCAGGAGATTCGGAACAGAGAGATCTCAACCGGGGTACAAGGGAAAGGGCAGTCCGTGTGGGTCAGCCTGGGCTATCTATTTGCCCGTGAGGATTGTACTGTGATCGCCCTCCACGACTGTGATGTCGTTACCTATGACCGGATACTCCTGGGTCGCCTCATCGAACCCACGGCCAACCCCAATAACGATTTCGAGTTTTGCAAGGGGTATTATGCCCGAATATCCCTCGACAAAAGGGCGATGAAGGGGAGGGCCACAAGGCTCTTTGTCACCCCTTTTGTGGACATCATGAGGCGCATTATGTATGAACGGGGACACAGCGAACTGGGTCGTTTTTTTAGTTATCATCGAACCCTGAATTATCCACTGGCCGGGGAATTCAGTTTCCTTGCCCGTCTGGGCCGAGGGATAAACATCGCCCATGATTGGGGACTGGAGGTCAGCACCCTCTCGGAGGTCTACAAACAGGTCATCCCGCAAAAGATTGCGCAGATCGATCTTGCCTCCAACTATGAACATAAACATCAGGAGGTCTCCCCGGAGGATGCCAGTAAGGGACTACACCGGATGGTGGTGGACATCTCCAGGTTTTACCTTGACTACGTGCGGTCTCACGGGTTTCCCTTGGATGACTCTATCGTGGATATGATTCTCCATTCATACTATGAGAATGCCCTCATGTTCATAAAGAGTTACAGCGACGACGCAGAGGTCAATAGCCTGAGCTATGACCGTTACGAGGAGGAGGCAACTGTCCGTTACTTCAGGGGCTTCTTGTGGACCGCCTGGGAGCAGATCAAGGGGCCTCATGAGTCCACACTGATCCCATCATGGAACCGTGTGCTATACAGTATTCCCGGTGTCTACCCCAAACTCCTTGAAGCGGTGGAGAAAGATAACCGGTAGATCAGGATAACCCTTTTGCATTTGGACAAGGAGAATATTAGAGCATGATTGAGAACAAGCTGAACATCCTATTTATCGCTCCTGAGGTTGTTCCTTTTGCCAAGACAGGGGGGCTGGGTGATGTGGCCGGCTCTCTTCCTCCGGCCCTGAAAAGGCTGGGTTCGGATGTGCGGATAGTGACCCCTTATTACCGGCCTGTACAGGGAGGGGATTTCAGGTTGCAGCCGCTGAAAAAGGATCTGACCGTGCCACTGGGGGACAGGTGGCTTCCAATCCAGGTGATGAAAGGAAAGACCGTCGGAGGTGTTCGTGTTTATCTGATTGAACGGGAGGACCTTTACGACAGGCCCAACCTATACGGGAATAATAAAGGCGACTACTACGATAATCTGGAGCGTTTCTCCTTTTTCTCGCACGCTGCCCTCCGCATTGCAGAGGCGCTTCCCTTCAGGCCCGACGTTGTTCATTGCCACGACTGGCAGACCGGCCTGGTTCCCGCCCTTCTTAGAGGGCCTTACAGATCCATTCCGATCTTTGAAGGTGCAGCATCGGTCTTCACGGTTCATAATATCGGATATCAAGGAATTTTTCCGCCCCATAGGCTGTCTATCACCGGCCTTTCCCACTCAGACTATTTTCATCCCGAGGGTCTGGAATTCTGGGGAAATTTTAGCCTCCTGAAGGCAGGCATAGTGTATTCGGACGCCATCACTACGGTAAGCCCCCGATACGCTAAAGAGATCCAGAGTCCGGAGTATGGCATTGGCATGGAAGGCATCCTCCGCCATCGAAAGGCCTTTCTCCACGGAATACTAAACGGTGTGGACTACCGTTTGTGGAATCCTGCCGGAGATCCCGAGATCGCGGCCCACTATTCACCGGGAAGAATGGATGGGAAAAAGATCTGTAAGGCATCATTGATTCAGGAGATGGGGCTTGATCCATCCTTGCGGGACCGTCCTGTGCTGGGCATGATCTCCCGCCTGGATGATCAGAAGGGGCTAGACCTCTTACTGAGAGCCCTGGATAAGATTTTGGGCCTTGATGTGGGATTGGTGGTCCTGGGTTCAGGGCATGAGAAGATCCAGAAGGCCCTCCAGAAGGCCTCAGGCAATCATCCCGGACGCCTTGGACTTAGGATCGGCTTTGACGAGGCCCTCGCGCATCGAATTATGGCAGGCATAGACGTCTTGTTGATCCCCTCCCGATACGAACCGTGCGGACTTACCCAGATGTATGCCCTTAAGTATGGGACAATCCCTCTGGTCAGGGCAACCGGCGGACTGGATGATACGGTGACCCAGTTTGACCCCAAGAGAGGGGAAGGAAATGGATTCAAGTTTGTTCCCTTTGAGCCTAGGGCACTTCTGGATACGCTCAGGCGCGCGGTAGGCCTCTTCAAGGATTCAAAGACTTGGAATCGGATCGTTAAAAACGGCATGAAGGCGGATTTTTCATGGGA
>CAYVMN010000213.1:0-7257 GCA_964452575.1 uncultured Desulfobacteraceae bacterium
GATCAACAGGCGGAGGGTCAGGGAGAGGATCGCAAGATTGAACAGCGAGCTCAGAGAGATCAAACTCCAGAGGGAGGAAAGGAGGCGGCTGCGGGGGGCGAATAGGTTGCCGGTGATATCCATCGTGGGGTACACCAACGCAGGAAAATCTACCCTATTGAACAGTCTGACCCATAGCCATGTGAGCGTCCAGGATCGTCTTTTTGAAACTCTGGATCCCAGCAGCAGGCGCCTGAGGTTCCCCCGAGAGCGGGAGGCGATTATTACTGACACAGTCGGGTTTATCAGAAATCTTCCCAAGAGCCTCATGGAGGCCTTTGCAGCAACGCTCGAAGAGCTTCATGAGGCAGACCTCTTGGTGCACGTGGTTGATGCATCGAGCCCCCGAATGGAGGAGGAGATCAAGGTCGTTGAACAGGTCTTGATGGACTTGGATCTAAAGGCGATCCCCACCCTCTTGGTCCTCAATAAGGCAGATCTTATTGGTGCTGAGAAGGCCGAGGTCCTGTCAAAAAAAATGGGGGGGATTGCCCTGTCCGCAATTACCCCCCCAAGTCTCTATCCGCTGACAGAGAGGATCCAGGCCCTTATATAGCCGCGCTTTTCCACCCAGCGGACTTGAATTTTCTCCCATCCCTGGCAATAACGAGGCATTCGCACCCGGCAAGGCTGTTTATGAATATGGTCCCCTGGCCGGGATCCATGACAAATACGCTCGTAGAAAGGGCGTCTGCGGCCATAGTGGTTTCGGCTATGATAGATACACTGATGCTTGCCTGTGGTGAACGGCCGGTAAAGGGGTTTACGATGTGGTGAAACATCTTCTCCCGATCAAAATAGACCTCGTAATTACCTGATGTTGCAATGGCCCCGTCAGACATGTCTATAATATCTGGATACCTTTTTTCTTTTTTGGGGTCCTGGATGGCGATGGCCCAGGGTTTCCTGTCCTGCCTGAGGCCCCTTCCCCTGATGTCACCACCGGCATTAATCAGGTGATTCCTGATGTTACGGCTCATAAGGACCTCGGAGGCCTTGTCGACAATATAGCCCTTGGCAATGCCATCCAGGGTGATCCCCATCCCTGGTTTTTTAAACCGCAGGGTACGGCCGTTCAGCTCAATCATGTCAGAACCCACCAGCCCCAGGACCTTATTCAGTTCTGTTTCAGTAGGGGGGATGTCCCTTCCCGATGCGAACTTCTCCCTGAAGAGATCTACTATGGGCTCGACCGATATATCAAAGCATCCGCGGCTGATACGGTTGTAGTCCAATGCCGTCGCCACCACATGGACCACTTCAGGGGGAACATCAACAAGGACCCCTTCCCTGTTTAGCTGGGCTACTGCGGTTGTTTCGTCAAATCGGCTCATGGCTCGGGTCAGGCGGTCGATCTCCTCAAAGGCCAGTCCCATAGCCTCCTCTGCCTCGTCTCTTGACGGGTGAACCAGGGTCATGGAGACAAAGGTCCCCATGCCCAACCGGGTCTTTGAGACCTTATAGAGTTTTCGATTGAATCGGACCGCCTCTGCCGTGGGGTGAAAGATACCACCGGTCGCAAGGCCCAAGCCCAGAAGTCCCGAGAGTTTCAGGAACGTCCGGCGGTTCATCCCCCAAAACCTATCAGTTGCAGGGTTCATTATCTTCATTATATGCCTCCTTAAATAGCTTGCGTTATTTGTGACTATGCTGCCGTTTGAATGTCCTGCTCTGCCTCTTGAGCGGCCCGGTAATGCCTGAAGATATCCCTGGGGCACTTCTCCGCACATATCTCTTCACATTGGGGGCCGTAGTCCATACATTTCTGGTGGTCAATCTTTACCAGGTTATCCTCCAGGGCTACGGCCTGGGCAGGGCATGATTTGACGCACATCTTACAGGCGATACAGCCGACCTCACAGGTCTGCTTTACCACCTTGCCCGTATCCCGGGTACTGCAAGGGACCCAGACCCTGGCCTTTAGAGGCATAAGCTCAATGATGCCCTTGGGGCAGGTATGGACGCAGGTCCCGCAGCCCACACAGAGCCTGGTATCCACCAAAGGGAAATCGTTCACCATGGTAATGGCATCAAAGGGGCAGGCCTTGACACAGTCGCCCAGTCCTACGCAGGCATACCGGCAGGCTGCAGGTCCCCCGAAGGCGAGGTTGGCAGCCGCGCATGTGCCGTACCCGATGTAGGCCAGCTTTTTCCGGACATTTCCCTGTGGCCTTGAGCAGCGGATAGCAGCGATCAGATTCTCCACTGCGGCCATCTTCTTGCCCGATATCTCTGCCACCATCCCGGCAACCTCAGCCTTTCCCGGAAAACAGAGGTTTGGCGGGACATCAGGTTCATTGATTACCGCTTCGGCATAGGCTTCGCATCCAGGGAAGCCGCACCCTCCTCACTGGGCCCCTGCCAGGACATCCAGGACTTCTTCCACCTTTGGGTTGGCCTCAACGGCAAACTTGTTCGCTGCCAGGGCAAGGCCGATCCCGAAAAAGAGACCGATACAGCCCAGCACCGCCAGGCCACCCAGGGCCAGTTTTATCAACGTAAGGTCCATTTATACTCCTAAGTCACTCCTAAAAGATGGACATACCTGAAAAGCCCAAGAAGGCGAGGGCGAATAGGCCTGCAACCACAAAGGCAATGGGAAGTCCCCTGAATGTAAGGGGGACATTGGCCAGTTCAAGCCTCTCGCGCACGGAGGACATCAAAAACAGGGCGATCAGAAACCCTGTTCCAGCTCCGAAGGCCAGCATTAGGCTTTCCAAGGCATTGTATTCATTGTTTGCCAGAATCAAGGGTACCGCAATAATGATACAGTTGGCAATCACCAACACGAGGTAAACCCCGAATGCCTTAAAGAGTATGGGATTGACCTTTCTCAAGATCGTATCCACCGCCTGGACCGAAAGAGAGACCAGGCCAATAAATACTACTATCTGCAAGAAATCGAGTCTATAGGGCCTCAGGATGAACTGGTAGAGGAACCAGGCCATCATGGCGCTGAAGACGATAACAATGGTGAAGGTGATACCCATGCCAACGGCCGTGGACTTCTTCTTAGAGGTCCCGAAGAAGACACACAGCCCCAAATATTTGGTAAAGACAAAGTTGTTGATTATCATGGCGCCTATCAGTATGGAGAAGAGGTACCCCACATAGAGTTTCTTTACACCCAAAAGGGCGGTGCCCAACGACCTGCCATCTGACCTGATTTCGCTGATCTTAAGAATATAGGGTTGATCCTGATCAAGGTCCCCTTCAAAGGTCAGGGTTACGGTGGTTCTGTCGGGGCTAAGGCTTGCCTGAGTGATCTTTAACAGTATATCAGGGTCCTGTTTTTCATAGACCTGGTAATTGGCCGTGTCTTTTGCCCAATCCGCATCAACAGGGCCTGCAAAAACGATAACGATGCGGTTCGAATCCTTGAAGGCCGTCTTCTTTACAAAGCGATGTCCCTGCTCGCAGCCGGCCAGCAAGAGAAGGGCCAGCATGAGCAGCGCGGCCAGAGAAAGATGCCTCAGTCTCATAATTTTCATGATCCCTTAGCCCTTCTTTTTCCGATTATATAGCAGTTCCACATAATTGAAAATCGCCATTATGATCCCTACGCAGAAGAAACCGGCTGCCGGGAGCACGAAGAAGAGGAGTGGCCGGAACCCAAGGACATCATAGCCGAAAATTGTTCCCATCCCCAATAGCTCTCTAACAAGGCCGAGCGACATCATCCCGAACATGAAACCGAGTCCCATACCCAGGCCGTCCCAAAAAGATGACTTGACCGAGTTCTTGCAGGCGAACATCTCTAGGCGCATGGTGATTATGGCAAAGGCCACGATAAGTTTGACAAAGATGCCCATTTGCTTATAGGCCACAGGGACATAAGCGGCCAGGATCAGGTCAATGACCGTCACCCAGGTTGCAATAGTCAGGGTATAAGTGGGGATTCGGATACGCGGGTGTATGTGGTCTTTGATGGCAGCGATGGTGCAGCTGGAGCAGACCTGCACAAAAAGCACGGCGATACCGAGCAGGAGGCCGTTCATGACGCTAGTGCTGATTCCCACGGCCGGGCACATGGAAAGGGCCAGACGAAAGATGGGATTTTCGTTTAATATGCCATTAAAAAAGAGCCTGGAATTTGTCTTTGTGGTGGCAGGCAATCTATTCCTCCTCCCTAAAAGGCCACTGGAATGTGCTGGCGTTCAATTATATTACCCAATAGGTTGATCCGGTAGGCAAATTTCTTGATCATGTTTTTTACGCCCTCGGTTACCGCCTTGCTGGATATGGTTGCGCCGGTCAGGGCATATATGTCTTTGTCCATATATTTGCTTCTTATGGTATCGACTTCCCCTCTTGGTATCGGTTGTCCTTTATCCTGTTCCAGATATCTCTTGTATTCCTCCGGAAGGGGTTCTTTGATAACCGTGAGCTCCTTGACCTTCTCAAAGGACTTACCCTTGAACTGATTCTTGAAATAGCCCTGCTCGATCTCTGCCCCCAGTCCCGGGTCTTCTTCATTTTCTGTGATATCAAGTCCTAAGATGGTGAAAGAGGGGTCAAGGGCCAGCATCACATGGATAAAGCTCTTGAACCCTGGAAACTCCCCGGGGAGGAGATAGGCAAGGCGCCTGTCCCCTAGCTTTGCAATGACAGTGGAATCAGCATAGATAAATCTCTTGGGCGGTTTGAGCACAGATTCCAGCGCAAATTTTCGCTCACTGGGCTCTGAGGCGCCTTCCGGCGTTATGTCCAGGCCGAATCGGCCAACAAACTGCCCGGTCAAATCGATGACCACCAGCTCATAGCCTGCCTTACCCCTGACCGCCACCGGTAGCATATATCCCAGGGTCTTTGTCTCGCCGTCCTCAATGATATAACGATAGATATTATAGAACTCGAGGCCAGAAGGGGCAGGATTGGCCTTACCATATCCCAGCAATCCGAGCATGGTCTCCTGGACATTGAGGTGCTCGTTGTGCCTCTTTGCCTTGTCGGTGATGGTATTGACAGCCCCCATTACCAGGGCAGCAATCAGACACGAGATGGTAAGGGCAACTGTTATCTGAAAGGTTTCTTTCATTTTACCGCACCTTTTTCCGGGGCAAAGCGCCTGGGGCCAAACCAACCCTCCAGGGCCGCGGCGACGGGGTTCATGAGCAAGATAGCGTAGCAGATTCCTTCAGGATACCCCCCCTTTAATCGTATGAGGACAGTAAGGGCCCCAATACATGCCCCGAAAATGAGCTTTCCTGTTGGCTGGCTCGGAGAGGTTGCATAGTCAGTGGCCATAAAGAAGGCCCCGAGCATTACGCCCCCTGAGAGAATCGCCAGGAGGGGATTGCCAGTAAACAGGTTCTCGCCGCCAAATACCCAGGTAAGGACCCCAATGGTTACGATGATGGATGCCGGGATATGCCAGGTGATGTATCTCTTGTGAAGGAGGTAGAGGCCACCGAGTAAGAGCAGGAGGGCAGAGGTTTCACCAATACACCCTGGCCTCCAGCCTATGAAGAAATTGCCGTAGATCGTTGACATGGACCCAAACTTCTCGATCACGGCCTGAATACCATAGTGCTTCAGCACATAGAGCGGCGTTGCCGTTGAAATTGCATCCAGCCCTGGCCCCATGTATTTAAAGACCGAGGCGTCTCGAATGGGGGGAAGCCAGGCCGAGGTCATGGCAACGGGAAATGTGGCAACGAGAAAGGCCCTCCCGATAAGGGCAGGGTTGAATATATTGAACCCCAGCCCGCCTAGGAGGTGTTTAGCCACATATATGGCCATGACAGCCCCCAGGATGGGGAGCCAATATGGGACGCCCGGTGGAATGATGTAGGCCAAGAGGAGGCCTGTAATGACGGCACTTCCGTCTTTGACCGTCACGGGACGATGGAGGAGTCTCTGTGAAATGGCCTCTGTGGCCACGCAGGCCCCCACACTTACCAGTGTAATGATGAGAGTCTGGAAGCCGAAGATAAAGACAGAGAGTATAAGGGGGGGGAGGAGGCAGCCCACAACGCTCCACATGATCCGTTCCACCGACTCCCCACTCTTGATATGGGGTGAGACAGAGACCGTCCATAAATGGCTTTCTGTCACAGAAAGGGCGCTATCTTTTGCTTGTTCTTCGATCGCGTCAACCCTCCATACTGCTATTTCTTGGCCTTCAACTTGGCAAGCCGAATGAACTGAACCAGGGGACGTTTGGCAGGACAGGCGTATGCACAACAGCCACACTCAAAGCACTCAAACAGCCCGAACCTTGATGTCTCCCCAGCACGTCCAGCCTCCACATAGATCCCTATTTCATTGGGGGATAGCCCCATAGGACAGGCATCCATACACCACCCGCAGCGGATACAATGACCGTAGGGACGGGTATCGATTTCATCACCAGTCAAGAAGACAACCCCGGATGTGGTCTTGGTGATGGGGATGTCAAGCGTGGGGATGGCAAACCCCATCATGGGACCGCCCATGACCACCTTGGCCAGATCAGGCCTTGTCCCGCCCAGGAACGATACGATATCTCTCAGCATGGTCCCTACCCGAACCAGCAGGTTGGCAGGCCTCTCTATGCCGCGGCCTGATATGGTGACGACCTTTTGGTACAAGGGCCTTTCGAGAACCACTGCCTCATACACGGCCCGGGCGGTGCCCACATTCTGGACTATTACCCCCACGTCGAATGGGAGCCCGAAACCCGGGACGCGCCTTCCGGTGATACTCTCTATGAGCTGTTTTTCTGATCCTTGCGGGTATTTGATCTTCAGTGGAGCGACGGATATGCGGAGGCCATTGGAGGAGGCCTCTCGGGAGACCTTTTTCATTTCCTCTATGGCATCAGGCTTGTTTACCTCAATTCCTATTCGGCATTCCTGTATGCCGAGGATAGTGAGGATGATTTTCGCCCCTTCGATGATCTCCTGAGGATGTTCAAGCATCAGGCGATGGTCGGTGGTGAGATAGGGTTCACACTCCGCCCCATTCAGGATTAGGGTATCCACCTTGGCCTCGGGTGGTGGAGAAAGCTTTACATGGGTGGGGAAACCTGCACCCCCTACCCCGACGATTCCGCCGCTTTTGATCCTCCCAAGGAGTTCTGCCCTTGAAAGATCCTTCCAATTACAGGGGGTATTCTTTCTTGGCTCGGCCTCTGGGTCGGTCTCAATCACAATGGATGGGGAACTGACCGATACGGGGTGCGCAGAGGTAGTGATGGCGGTTATCTTACCTGAAACGCTCGCATGGATACTTGCC
>CAYVMN010000214.1:0-7225 GCA_964452575.1 uncultured Desulfobacteraceae bacterium
GCCCTTTGCCAGTTTGTCCAGTTGCCCCTTTATTAATCTTCCGGAACTATCCAGTTTCGATATGGACTGTCGAAGCTCCTTTTCCTTTTCTTCCAGAAGGGCGACCCTTTTCTCTATCTCCTCCATGCGCACCAGACGCTCCCCTACCCGGTTGAGCCCGGCCCTTATGGACATTATGTCCTCTTTGTTTGACGTGCTACTGGTCCTAAAAAATATGAGCGCAAGAATGATCAAGATTAAGACAATGGCCCCTCCGAGAAACAGAGGTCTTTTGCGACCCGGGGGGTCGCCGTAAGGGCTACCATATCCAATGTCCTCGTTTCTACCCCCATACCCCATTTCATGGGGACCTTCGTCCACGATGTCTCCCATATCTTTGTCAAAGACCTTGTTCATCTATCTCCCCCTTTCAGGCTTTTGATCCTTTTACGATTACTTCCACCAATAGGCAAGCCCTTTTTAGTTGTTCGAATACCCATCTAGACAGGGACCAAATTCGAACGAACAAAACTCAAAATACGAAAGAGATCTGCATCCGTTATTTTGGTCATTGAGAGATTGAAAAGAATCTAAGGCGCGTTCATAGACTGTAGACTTGTTCAGTGTTCTTGAAGTCTATGAGAATCTCTTCTATGTCAAAGCCTGGTTTAGTGCAAAACCCAATGCTTCTACTACCCTGTCCAGTTCCTCCTCCTTAACAACAAAAGGCGGCCCCAGCATGATGGCATCTCCATCTAAGCCGGCAAATCCCTTTGACTGGTATGTGATGATGCCGGAATCCATAAGGTGGCCATGGAGTATTTCAGTCTCTAGATCTTAAGTGCCTCCTCAAACCCCTCCCTTATTGCCTCGTTAAGTCTTCTGGGCTCTCTCGCGTCGCCAATGGTAATAACCTTCACTCCGTCCCCTTTGACATTCCTTGTCAGGTCGTCAATAGATCGGGCGCCGACAGCCATGATGACCGTATCGGCCGGGATAGACGCCCTGCCCCTCTCCGTATCCACCATGACCGAGCGCTCCTTTATCTCCAGGAGCCTCGTCTTGGGGCGAAGCCTTACCCCCATCATCCTCAGACTCTTGAGGAGTGACCACCGCGCGGTCCTGCCAACGTTCTCGGCCAGTCGCGGCACCAGGTCAATCACAGTGATCTCTCTCCCCGCACTGTGGAGAAGATTCATGGCGTACTGGGGATCCTCGGCCCTGTGATACATAAGGAAGGTAAAGGCATCGGAGGCCGGCGCCCCCATGGACGCTATAAAATGGGCCGTCTCGCAGCCGGTGGCATTTCCCCCAACAATTACTACATTTTTTCCTATGTCATAGGCCCTTTCCAAAAGGACATCCCAGGCACTCACCACATGGGGCCTCTCTATGCCAGGGACATCCATATCAATGGGTCTCGACCCAGAGGCCACCACCAGGACATCTGGCCTGTTTTCCCTTATGATTTCAGGGGTTAGGGAGGTGTTGAGTCTTACCTTAACACCCGAGAGCCTCATGCGGTTCCCCATACTGTCTGTGATCCTTTGAAACTCTCCCTTTCCAGGGGGAACCTTGGCCAGGTTTACCTGACCTCCCAGTCGCCCTTCCTTCTCATAGAGGGTCACGTGATGCCCTCTGGCAGCGGCAGTCAGGGCGAATTCCATGCCCGAAGGACCTCCGCCTGCAACAATGACCTTTTTTGGTTCGTCGGCCGGGTCAACCTTGAGCTCGGCCTCCCTCCCCACCCTTGGGTTAAGGATACACGTCACCGAGTTCCCAGAGAATATGGCATCAAAACAGCCCTGATTGCAGGCAATGCAGGGCACGATCTCCTCCATCCTTCCTTCCTTGACCTTATTGGGGAGTTCCGGGTCTGTCAGCAGGGGCCTTCCCCAGCAAACCATATCACATGCCCCGGATCGCAGGGCCTTCTCCGCTACGAAAGGGTCGCCCAGACGATTGGAGGCAAATACCGGGACGCTCACCTTTTCCTTGACCCCTCTTGCCAGATATACGTACGCCCCAGGAGGCACATTGGTGGTGAGCTGCGGTACGTGGGTCTCATGCCAGCCGCCGGTCACATTTATGGCATCAATCCCGGCCTTCACCGCCTCAGAAGCAAACTGAGAGGCCTCCTGGTTTCTATTCCCCCCCTCCATGAAGTCATTTCCGGCGATCCTGATGCCCAGCGCCACCCCACCACCCACTGACTCCCTGACCTTTTGAACCACCTCAATCCCGAAGCGCATCCTGTTCTCCATGCTGCCACCATATTCATCGGTCCGCTTATTGGTGATGGGGGAGAGAAACTCACTCAAAAGATAGCCGGTGCATGCAAGGATCTCCACATAATCGAATCCCGCCTCCTTCGCCCGCCATGCCGCCCTTCCAAAGGCATCCCTTGTCTCTTCGATATCGTCCTTGGTCATCTCGCGTGGGGTCTCACGGGTCAGTCTGCTGGGGATCGCAGACGGGGCTATAGGGGTCATTCCACTCAAAAAAGAAAATGAATAGCGGCCGGCATGGAAGAGCTGTGTCCCAAGCGTGGCATCTGTCTCGTCTCGGAGTTCCTGCAAGAAGTCCTTTATGGACTGGACATTTTTGTCGTCAAAGAGCCCGGGCATAAACGGGGCGCTGCCCACCCTGTCAATGGCAAGGGGTCCGACGGTCATCAGGCCCACCCCCCCTCTCGCCCTCTCCCTGTAAAATGCCCTGTATCTCTCGTTGAAGGAATAGTCCGTCGTATAGGCCAGACCCATGGAGGGCATCACAATCCGATTTTTTATCCTGATCTTATTGATGGTTATAGGCTCAAACAGCTTTTTAAAGTCCATTTTGTTCCTCCGCTTTTGCTGCTCAGAAGCCCATAGTCAATTTCCGGCCTCTTCTCGGTAAGACTTTGAAAAGGGCTCCTAAAGATCAGGAACCCCCATTTCTCTCAGTACCTCGTCGCGCTCCGCGCTATCCATGTACCCCAATTCAACCAATATCTCACCAATGAGCCTTCGCTTCCGAGTCGCAATCTCCTCCCTTACCTGGAGCTTCATTGCCTCAATAAGCTGCTCCGTCGTAATATACCCTTTCTCTGTCGCCACAAACCCGAAACGTTTTCTTATCTCTCCGGTTGTCACCTTGACCTCCTGTTCCTGTCATGTTCTCTTGATGTTCCTGTTCCAGATCCATCTGCGTTCACCCATCGGTCCTACTCGCCTACGGATCCAGGCCTTTCCCCCCACCAGCCCTTCAGCTCCACAGTGCCAAAACAAGATGACCCAAATGGACCGGATTGAGGAAAATGGCACGCAGAGACTACCACACGATAACTGTAAAAGCAAACTCGTGTAGGATTCCCAAGCGTCAGACTCTTGGGGTTTTACCTTACCTAACATAGCAGGGACAAGGAATTGGTGAATTAGGGTTCACATTTGAAAATGACCTTGATAGTATCGACCTGTTCCCGTAAAATCCTGACTGCTAAAGGGATTCATGCACTTTGAAGGTCAAAGAGGGGCCCTGTGCATTATTCGCAGCAGGGGAACCACATGGGATAGGCTGAAACTGGTGTTATGGAAAAGACACTTCCGATCAAACCTTGGATAGTCAAGATATCTCCCAATATCATCCCACCGAGTCTCAAAGATAACACGGCCGATGTGGACCGCCTGATCAAGGCAATCAAAAAGATCCTGAACCCTGAAGGGATAAGCATCGATTTTTCTCTGGTAAGGCGCCTGCCCGGAATCCTCAGGAGGCATGCCTATGGTGTAGAGGCCGTCCTCTTTCGGGACCAAAGCCACTGGAGCCTGATCGACGTCATGCCCTCCAGGCATAAAGAGGGCCTATACGGCCTTGCCGTAGACCTGGGGACTTCTACGGTGGTAGTCCAGCTTGTGGACCTATCCACCCGGGAGCCCATGGATGAAACATCCTTTCACAATCCCCAGATGGAGGTGGGGACAGACATACTTACCAGGATTCATTTCGCAGACCAAGAGGGCGGCCTGGAGAAGTTGCAGGGGGTATTGATAGATAGGCTCAACCAAGAAATAGAGGGACTGGCCCAAAGGAATCGCCTGAAAACCGATTCTATTATGGGGATGGCTGCAGCTGGAAATACTACCATGACTCATCTCTTCCTGGGCCTCGATACCCACTGGATATGTCGTGAACCCTATATCCCTGTCCTGAACAGATCAGAGCTGATTAGATCAGCAGAACTTGGCATTGGGATCAACCCAGGGGCGCCCATTTTGGTCTTTCCCAATGTCGGAAGCTACTTCGGCGGTGACCTTATAGCAGGGATCCTGGCATCGGGAATGACGCACCAAGATGAACTCTCTGTCCTGGTGGATGTAGGCACCAATGCCGAGGTGGTGATTGGAAACAGTGACTGGCTCGTGGCCTGCGCAGGTGCAGCAGGACCAGCACTGGAGGGTGGCGTCGCCACCATGGGGATGATGGCCGGTCCAGGGGTCATTGACAAGGTAACCATAGATCCCGGCACCCGCGAATTCAAGACAAGGACCATCGATAACCAGAGGCCGGTCGGCCTATGCGGCTCAGGTCTGATAGACCTGGTCGCGCAGCTCTATCTTGCCGGGATGATTGATCTGAGAGGAAAATATGTGGCCAGGAGATGCGGAGACCGCCTGACAGAAATCAACGGCATCAACCAGCTAATAGTCGTCCCATCTGAAGACTCGCGAACCGGCAGTCCCCTGACCTTGAGCCAGACCGACATAGACGGGCTCATCCGATCTAAGGCCGCCATGTACACCATACTTACTACCATAAGCAACACTGTCAATGTTCCCCTCAGCGAAATCAGCCGGTTTTACGTGGGAGGGACCTTCGGGTCCTATATAGACCCGCGCTCGGCCATTGCCATTGGCATGATGCCTGATCTCCCGTTGGAGAGCTACGTACCCTTGGGAAACACCTCCCTTAAAGGGGCAAGCATGGCCCTGCGGTCGCAGCAGGCCCGTGATGAGATCTTTCGGATCCGCGATCAGATAACCTACATCGAACTCAACGTGAACCAGGAATTTATGAACCTTTTCAGTGCAGCGAAATTTATCCCCCACACCGATCGGGCCCTCTTTCCTTCGGTCAGGCCTTACAGGGGACAGGGTGAGTAAAGAGTGGATGCTTGGACAACCTCAGGGCTTGGTTCCGGGTTCGGATCCTAAGACATGTTCTGCATAGAGACTGAGACCCTCAAATTGAGACTTCAGGTTATCAGGGTGGACTCTCTACTTGAGCACGAAGGAATCCTTCCACATGTGGCAGATAAGCTGCTCCTGGAGTTCAAGAATTGGGCGAACCTGCAAGACCCGGTAATTGTTGATGAGAATAATATCGTCCTGGACGGGAACCACCGGACATACGTGTTCAAGAAATTGGGGGTTCGATATATTCCTGTCTGCAAGATCGACTATTTCAGCAAGGCCGTACGTCTTAGGTACTGGTTTAGGTTGTTAGGGGATGTCAGTGAGCTTGGGCCCCTGAAGCAGACCATTGAGGAAATGGGCGGACATCTCCGTCAGGTAACTGGCAAGGAATCGCTTGTCAGACAAATGGCACGAAACCCTTTGGCATGTGGAATCCAGCAAGGCAACTTCTACGCCCTCATAATCTTTCCTGAAGCAGCAGTCAGTGATGTAGTAGGGGCCTATGAGGCCTTGAAAGAGATCCAAGACAAATGGATGCAGCAAGACATAAAGCTGAGTTATATTCCGTGCCAGTCAATGCATGACCCAGACTTCTGCAGCAGGCTCAAAGAGAGCAACTTGGTCATTTGGACTCCTCAGATAACCAAAGAAATGGTTGTGGATGCGGCAAAAAGAAAGAGGATATTTGCACCCAAGACCACCCGGCACCTGATAGCAGCACGACCCCTGAATGTAAATGCCCCAATCCGCTGGTTCAAGGAAGATGTCTCTCTAAAGGAAATTGATGAGAGGTTTTCAGGATTCCTTCAACAAAAGGGCGTAAGGAGATTCGGGCCGGGACAGGTTATAGACGGTAGATATTATGAAGAGGAATTGTTTGTCTTCTATGAAAGACGTTAATGTTACTATTCAGAGGGTTTAGATGATGAACCAAAGAAAGAAGATCCTCAGCCTGTCGGCCATAGGCCTTGATTCACCGGGGCTGGTCTCGAAGATCACTACCACGATATCTGAGATGAAGGGCAATATCACGGATGTTGAAGAAAATTGCCGCAGGGGACTCTTCTCCATATTCCTTGTGGTTGATTTCTCGTCATCAACGAGACCAACAGAAGAGATAGTCAGGGATTTGAAGGTCCTTGAAGTGGAGACAGACCTGAAGCTTATTGTCAGGACTTGCGAAGAAGGGGAGACGGCCCTTGGATCTGAAGATCAGAATTATGTCGTGACCATCTTGGGTCTGGACCGGCCAGGCATCATTTCAGGGGTCTCCACATTTTTCCACAGGTACAACATCAATATAGAAAACTGCCGGATGATCGCCCGCGGAAGATTTTTCTCCATGGAAATGGTCATAAACCTCGCCAAAATGGTCGCCCAGCCAAACCTGTCCCCCAATGAAAATCTGGAGAGGATGAAGGCGGGGTTAAAGGACCTTTGTGCGGAGATGAATCAGAGTGTAGTTATTCAGAGCGAGAATCAATTCAAGAGGCTTAAGAAGATCGTAGTCTTTGACGTTGAATCCACACTGATAGAGGCATCTTGCCTCAGGGACTTCATAGAAAAAATGCTGGAGACCTTTGATTTGTCGGCCGGTGAGTCCCGACCCGTAGCTGATCGCAAAGACCCTTTCCAGGTCCTTATCGAAAGCGCACCCACGCTGAAGGGATTGCCTGTGGCCGAACTGGAGAAATTCGGTGAGGGCCTGGCCCTAAATCCCGGAGTCCTTGAGCTCATAGGGATCTTGAAATCCTTGGGTTTTAAGATCGCGCTGCTTTCTTCCGGTTTTGATAGCCTTATGAAGAAGATCTTTGAGGTCTCAGGTGCCGATTATGCGTTTGCCAATACACTCAAGGTGGATGAAAATGGAATAATGACTGGTGAATTGGAAGAGCCAATATTGACCGGCAAGACCAGGAACGAACTACTGGAATTGATCATGAATATGGAAAATATCACCCCTGAGCAGGTAATTGCTGTTGGTGATGACTCGACACTTTCTCGTCTGCCCGAGGACACAGGGCTAACCATCGCCTTCAGGCCACGGGGTAGGTCAGTCAGGGCCGATGGGA
>CAYVMN010000215.1:0-1797 GCA_964452575.1 uncultured Desulfobacteraceae bacterium
GGACCGTGAGGGTCTTTTTTCCAAAGGACGTAACCCAAATTCTTCACAGCCTGTGCCACGCCCCTTTGCCTTTAAATACAGTTTCTGCCAGGCAGGGGAGAGGGCCCTTCATAGGGACATCCCTTATGGGGCTGTTTTGTAACGAGGTTTAAGACCTCACTGCCGTTCTATGGAGTGATGCCGTCCTTTACGTCCTTTGGAAAAAAGACCCTCGCGGTCCTCCCTCCGGGCTGGAGGCTGCCTTTCTTTCAAAGCGCTAAAGTGTTACAACCATTTAACGAATTAACGAACTCAAAAGGAGGTTCCAATGGCAGACGTAAAAGAGATACAGGCGGCACTAACCACTTACATTCGACCTCTCACCTTCCCACTGGCCATAAAGATGCTCAAATCCGGCGATGAGATCCCGGAAAAGACCCGCCGGCCCTTTGCACAGATGAAAAAGAAGGTGGCCATATGTCAGGGGATAGGCATGGCCAGGAAACTGGGGTGGGCCGTGGCCATGGGAAAGGAGGACATGCAGTGCTCCCTGGGGGCAGCCCCCTTTGGTTTTTTCAAGAACATCGATTTCTATAATGAGGGAAATCTGGCCGCCGGCATGTTCACCGCGTCCAAGGAGATAGGGAAAAGGGAGGAAGATCTGATTGATCGCTTTGATTATGGCCTTTACAGTCATCTCCTGGTAGCCCCCCTTGATCGCACGGGCTTTGAACCGGATATGTTCATGGTCTATGGCAATCCGGCCCAGATAATGAGACTCATCCAGGGGGCCCTTTATAATGAAGGTGGCGCCGTCCAGTCGTCCTCCATGGGAAGGCTGGGGTGTGCGACGATTATAACGGTCATGAAAAAAAACGAGTGCCGTTATCTTGTACCCGGAAATGGAGATCGGATATTTGGAATGACCCAGGACTATGAGATGTCATTCATCATCCCTCTATCCAAGATGCATACGGTCCTGGACGGGCTTGCCAAGACCCATAAGGCCGGCATCAGATACCCAATCACCAGTTTCTTTGATTTTCAGGCGACATTTCCACCCTCGTATCAGGAGCAGATGAGGGTCTGGGAGCAGGGAGCGGAATTCTAGTGCAAACTCCCTTGAGATCCTCTTTTTCGATTCCTGTTTACTTGATAGGATGAATATGTTAATATGAATTTTATAATTTCTCTGAGAAGGGAATTGCCTCCTTGGCAATTTTGGCTATCGGGAAAGGGAAGTAGACTGGTCAGCGATGCCCGTACCTACAAAAGACTCTAAGGCCTCAACCGGTAAAGGCGCCAGGTGGCTGTGGTCCATTCCGTGCCTTGTTGCGGTACTTCTCATTCTCAACCACCACTATCAATGGTACAAATGGCCCTGGGTGGAGCTCACCCCTCCCCCAAAGAAAGAAATGGGGGCCAGGCCCCCAAAAAGGCCCCTTCGTGCGCCGGCACCCAAACCCTCCTCTGCCCCGGCAAAAGTGCCAGAGAGGCCCACAGTGAAGGAAGAGATAACAACGCCGGTGATTGACTATGAAAAGATCAAGGGCAAGTCTGATAAGAACCTCAAGGAGTTGGTCCAAGAACGGAAGAAAGAATTTGGGGTAAATAAGAGTGTGGATATGGTGGTCAAGCCAGGTGAACATATCCGCGTGGGTAAAGAGGTTGTTCCTCTGGACCGCATCCTGGCCCAGATCGAGGCCCAGAAGAAGGGGCAGTCTGCCACCGGATTGGCACCGTCCCCGCAACCTGCAAAACCCGAGTCAGAACGTACCGTTACACCAACACGAGAGACCCCTCAGCCTATCCCCCCAA
>CAYVMN010000215.1:1897-7123 GCA_964452575.1 uncultured Desulfobacteraceae bacterium
GACCGGGGGCGGCCCCGCAACCTGCAAAACCCGAGTCAGAACGTACCGTTACACCAACACAAGAGACCCCCCGGCCTGTCCCCCCAAGACCGGGGGCGGCCCCGCAACCTGCAAAACCCGAGTCAGAACGTACCGTTACACCGACACGAGAGACCCCCCGGCCTATCCCCCCAAGACCGCGAAAGGAGCCGGTTAGCTATTACGGGATCTATGTGGTTCGTCCGGGGGACAATCTATGGAACATCCATTTTGCCTTTCTGCGGGAATACTTCGGGTCCAAGGGCATTCAAATCTCACCATACTCTGACGAACCTGTGGGTACTAGGAGCTCTGGTATCGGTCGAATACTCAAGTATGCCGAGACCATGGTCCACATCTTCAATCTGAAGACAGGTAAATTATCCGTGAATCTAAATCTCTTAGAACCAAAAGAGAAAATCGTAGTCTTTAACCTGAGCGCCCTTGATAAGACCCTTGCACCCCTGACCTACGATCAGATAGATACCGTCCGTTTTGATGGTCGGGACCTAATCCTGACGGGTCACCCACCTTTTTCGGCTGACAGTCGCCTTCAGGAGCCAAAGGGAACGAGACCGTAAAAATGGTGCCACCGGAGCGGTAACAATCGCTCTCTTCCTGGCAGCATTTGCACTTGCCGATGTCCCCTGGACACAGATCGCCCTCTTGGGTAAGAAATCGGCACCTGGTCGACTCCATATTCAACTGAAAGCCATAGCGTTCTGAAAAGACCTTCATACGCAGAAGGTCAGCGCCCCTCCCCCCGGCGTCAAAATCAAACGGGTGCCTTGACGAGTAAAGCATTGTCTCCTGTGTAACAAAAAAACCCTCAAATATCCTCTTTTGGTCTTCAGGCGTGATGCCTCTCCCCAGGTCCTTTACCACCAGTTCAACCCCTCCTCCCTTTTCATGGACGAAAACATCTACCATCCCATTGTCAGGGGTATTTTCGACTGCATTCTTTATCAACCCGTCAATGACCTTTTGTACCACATGGGTAGGCATGCAAATTGAGGGCCTTTTTTCCAGGTGCTCGCCTATCTTTATCTTGCGGTGAGAAAAACGGGGTCTCAATGCCTCGATCCTCTCCTTCACAAAATCGCCAAGACAGATCGCCTCTATCTGCCCCTCCATGGGGCCAAACTCCCCTTCTATGCGCTCCCTGATCCAGTCAGCAATGTCTACTTGCCCTGTCTTCTCTAAGACCAGGGCTTCCAGCTCTTCAATGCACTGATCAAGCAGAAACGAAAGCATGGAATAGGCCTTATATTCGGGGTCTCTCATGATGTCCTCCACCTCATACTGGATCTCCAGTATCCGGTCAAGGTTTCTTGTGGCCCTCTCAAAGGCCCGCTCCCAGCTCGCCTTGGGGTGGGGTTCGAGTACTTTTGCCATTTGAGTCAAAGAAGCCAGAAGTATGGAGACGGGCGTCTTCAATTCATGGGAGAGGTGGTTGATAATCCTGTCCTTCGCCCTATTAAGGCTTGAGACCTCTTGATATGCCTCCTTCAACTCCTTGGAAAACCGGGCATTCTCTATGGACAATGCCACTGTACTCGCTATCATGGTCAGAAGCCTTTCATCCTTTTGGTCAAAGACACCCGTCTTCCTGTTAATGGCCGCAAGCACTCCGATCCTCTTTTCTCTTGCTATCAACGGGACAATGAGCAGATTATGGGTGTGAAAACCGATGGCCTTATCCAGTCCATCATAGTAATCGGGTTCCTTTGACGTGTCAGCCACAATCGCCGGTTTCCCGGTCCTGACGACTCTCCCGGAAACGCTTTTTTCGACCGGATATCGTATCTTTTTTATCTGCCTCTGGGCCGAGGAGTCCTCATAGGCTGCGCCGAGTAAATAGAAGTCGTCCTTTTCTTCATCAAACAGGCCCACAATTGCCCCTTCAGTGTTCAATAGCCTCTTGACCTCCTCGCTGATGAAGTCCAGGAGCTCTTCAAGTCCGGGATACTGCGGTAAGGCCTTACTGATCTGAAAAAGGGTCTCGTTGGTCCGTTCCATCCTCCTTTCTTCAGTGATGTCCCTTAGGATGAAGAGCTCCCCAAACCCGTCATCCTCACCTTCAGAGGGGATCTGACCCCGGATGATTACATCCAGGATGCGGCCATCTCTAGTCATCCGCTTTGTTTCAATGGTGCCATCTCTATCCCTCAGGAGCCGCTTTAAGTGCTCTCGTGTCTGTTCCTTGAGGCCGGGTGGGACATAAGGGATGTTTCTCCCGATGAGCTCCTCCAGGGTCCACCCGAATACCTCGGTAAAGGCGGGGTTTACATACCTGACCCTGCCTGCCAGTGAAAACACGACCATGGGATATGGGACAAAGTCCAACAGATTTTGGGCCCTCTTTTTGGCCCTTCGCCCTTCATCGAATTCACGCTCGTAGCGAAGCTTGGCCTCTTTGAAGGCGTCCCTGGTCTGGTATTCCTCGGTGACGTCCCGGGCGATTCCCCGACATCCCATCTTTTTCCCTTCGTTGTTTTCTACCAGATAGGCAGAAATCTCAATTATCCTTGGATTTCCTTCCTTATCCCTTATTTCCCATATGAGATTGGAAAAACCCTGGTGGTTCACCCAGACCCTGTTAATGACCTCATTGAGTTTTCTGGCATCCTTTCTGTCCATGAATTTGGCGAAGTTCTGATCCTGAATCTCTTCCCTTGGATATCCCAGGACATTGCAGAAGGAGTTGCTGAAGGCTCTAAAATTTCCATGGTTGTCCGTCTCGTACACACCATCACCGGTTTCGTCGATAAGGTCCCATAACCGGTCCTCTGATGCATCCCTTGCCAAAGGCGCGGGGGCAAGAGTCTCTCCTTGTACCTGAGCCCTTTGTCTGACGTCCATTTCCATAAGAATACCACCTTATCGGGTAGGCGTTCACAGGTTCCGGGTTCAGAGGTTCACGGTTAGGGACAAATCAACTCAGCAAACCCAAAGTTCTTGGGACAAATGCTGCTTTTCCCAGATTGATGGGAAAGAAAAGCCAGGTTTCAGGTTGGGATTTGATTAAATCGTCGCTTCTCTCATAGACACGTCTTGCAAAAGAACCTTGAACCCCTGAACCTTTGAACCCGTGAACGGTTACATTCTAATAAATGATAATCGTTTCCGTGAACTGGATCAACACCCTACCCATAAAAAACCTGATTAAAGGCCTTACCTTTAATCCCAGCCGCTTCCAGTTGATTTTAATACCGGATAAGGGTATTTTCCGTTAACAGCCACTTTTTGTCACTCCCGCGAAGACCCTGCCCCTTGGCGGTCTTCTTAATGGCGGTACGGGGAGGAGGAGTGCACTGGTTCTACATATATCAGGAGGGTTATAAGGCCCTGTTTGGGTAATGGCAACAGTAAAGAGGGCAAAGAACTGGTCCCAGGGCATCCCACGAACCGTGTGGGCGTTAGGGTTCGTGAGCATGTCCATGGATATCTCTTCGGAGATGATCCATGGCCTCTTGCCCGTGTTTCTGGTCTCGGTTCTGAATTCAAGCGCAATATTTGTTGGTTTAATAGAGGGGGTCGCGGAGGCAACCGCATTGATAACCAAGACCTTTTCCGGGGCCTTAAGCGATTGGCTCGGGAAACGTAAGGCGTTGGTGTTTGCTGGCTATGCCCTCTCCACATTAACGAAGCCTCTATTTGCTATGGCCACTGGTGTAGGCCTCGTTTTCACTGCACGATTTCTGGACCGCATTGGAAAGGGCGTGCGGGGAGCTCCGCGTGACGCCTTGATCGCCGACGTTACTCATCCTGATTTCAGTGGCGCCGCCTATGGCCTCAGGCAATCCCTTGATACAGTGGGTGCATTTGTAGGGCCCCTCTTGGCCATGGTCCTCATGGTTGTAACTGCCGGGAATTTCAGGAGCGTCTTCTGGGCGGCAGTATTGCCGGCTTTGTTAGCTGTTGCAATCCTGGCCTTTACGGTCAAGGAACCGGATGATCTGTCAATAAGGGCTTCGCGACAACCCATATGTATTCGTGACATATTAGACCTTGGGTCTCCTTATTGGATGGTAGTGGCATTTGGTTCAGTATTTACATTAGGCCGATTCAGCGAGGCCTTTTTGCTGTTGCGGGCAGAAAGCGTCGGCGTGGCGGCAAGCATGATCCCCGTTATGTTAGTACTCATGAATGTTGTTTATTCATTGACAGCATACCCCATCGGCCTGTTGTCAGACCGTCTTGGCCGAACAGGACTGTTAGCCGCAGGGCTGGTTGTCTTGATGACCTCTGACCTGTCGCTTGCCATGGCAAGAACCGGGTGGCAGGTTGCTGCAGGGACTGCACTCTGGGGGCTGCACATGGGCCTGACTCAGGGGTTGCTCGCAGCTATGGTCGCAGATACCGCGCATCAGAATCTCAGGGGCACGGCCTTTGGTATTTTCAATATGGCAAGCGGTATCGCAATTCTTGTAGCAAGTTTGATAGCGGGATGGCTGTGGGATCTCTTCGGCCCGCCTGCCACATTCTTGGCAGGAGCAGCCTTTGCCGCAGTTGCTTTGATTGGATACCTCTCTTTACGCAAACACCTGAGCATCGGATAATCCCTGACATAAAAAGAGTAGTCATTTTTCAGCCGATCTGTCCTCTCAAGCCTTCTCACTGCGGAGTTTTTGAACCAGAAAAACGAAAGCGAGAATCAGAAGACCGATACCATCCGTGTATAAACCGGGTTTGATGAGCAGTATGGAAGCGGCAAGAAGGAGGCCTCTTTCAGCAAGTTTTGCTTCTCTAAAAAACCACCCCATCAAGCTTGCTGAAAGGACAATAACGCCGATCGACGCTGTGATGACCGACAACACGATTCTTCCCGGTGAACCGATCATCAGAAGAGACGGACCGTAGACAAACATGTACGGCACGATAAACCCTGTGGCACCGATCTTTAAAGAAACAAGACCGGTTCGCCACAGATTCGACCCGCTGATTCCGGCAGCGGCGTAAACGGCCATGGCCACAGGCGGGGTAATGGCGGAGATGATTGCGAAATAGAAGACGAAAAGATGGGGGACTAGTCCGCGTGGCGCCTGCCTGTCGAGAGCCTCCAGGTCGAACGACACTCCCAATTTTCTCAAATCTCCTTGGTCAATTCGAGCACCATGGCGAACTGCACCTTGGCAGCTTGGTGAAATCTGATCCAGCCTGTTTCCCCGAATCTCTGGTGCATCACAATCTGCCCCTGCTCTCTTT
>CAYVMN010000216.1:0-7117 GCA_964452575.1 uncultured Desulfobacteraceae bacterium
CTCGAGCGGGCGAGGGCAGTTTACGAAGCGGATCGGACTCAAGGGACTTCTGAAGTCTACATCTGGCCCGCCCTGGCAAGGAAATATCCCAATGCCGGAAAAGAATGGATCTGGCAATATGTGTTTCCAGCCAAGAATCTGTCTGTGGACCCACGCAGCGGCAAGGTGAGGCGGCACCACATTCATGAAAGCCTTGTGCAGAAGGCCGTGAAAGCGGCGGCTTTGCGGGCTGGCATCAGGAAAAAGGTTAGCTGCCATACGTTGCGCCACTCCTTTGCGACCCATCTGCTCGAGGCAGGCTATGACATCCGAACGGTGCAGGAACTGTTGGGGCAGGCAGATGTTTCCACCACCATGATCTATACGCATGTTCTAAACAGGCCGGGACTTTCAGTCCGGAGCCCGGCTGATTTTGATTAGGAACCCAAGTAAAGGGCTCAAATCCACTCTTGACCAACCTACCCTTCGGCTTTCAGCTTTTCAGCATGTTTTCTTAACAGACAATTATTAGAAATGCTTATCTTAATCCGTTGTACCTCTCTGCTTGAAGTGGGGAAAGAACGACGGATTTATCATGGCGATTTTTCTCCCGACAGAGGCAAAGCTTCTGTCAGGAGTTGGGTAGGCCCATTTTGAGGTGGTTGTACATCGGGGAACTCTGAAATAGGGGTTCAAAGGTTCAAAGGTTCAGAGGTTCTGGGTTATGGGTTGCTGGTTGCTCGTTTCTGGTTGATGGTTCAATCATGGGATATAGTAGTGAAAATAAAGGGAATGTCAAGGAAAAATGTTATTGCCAGTGGGGTGTGCGTTTGTCCTTATATGCCTGTTCGGTCTCTTCAGCGTCCAGGCTGAATTGGACCCGTTCCTGAACTTGAAAGGAAATAGTTCACCGGAAGAAAAACATTTGACGGGATAACGGGATTGACATGATGTTTATCCAGCGAAGTGCGAACTGCGAATTCAGAAGTCGGAGTTGGACTTCCGACTTCGAACCTCGGACCTCGAAAAGAAATATCGCTCATCGGCAATGCCACGATAGCAATCAGGTCCAGGACAGGGATCTAAATATAGAGATCAACGGGGTAAAAAATCATGTAAATCCTGTTTATCCTGTCTACTATTACTTCGCGGCCATCTGCTTGAGGATATTCTCCAGTTTTTCCAGTTCCTGTCCGTAACCGGCCCAATCCCCCTCGCGGAGATAGGCCTTGGCCCTTTCATAGTGTTCCAGGGCCAGGGCCCCCAGATCAGAAGATTTGAGGATCTCTTTGGCGGCCGGGACCGCCAATGCCCTGGACGGTATTCCTCCTTCCAGTACACTGCTCAAGGCATTGTCGAGGTTTTCAGCCATAGCAATGTGGTTGCTAAACGCTGCAATGACCCTTTTCAGTTCGGGCAGGGCCGCAGCGCCCGATTGGTCCCGTCCGGATGAGACCCCTCCCTCTCTTACCTGGGATTTTCTCAAACCCCTGGATTGCTGGGCCCCTGCTGAAGCTGCCTCGCTTTCCTCCTGCTTTGCCTCCAGGTAAATGGGCTCCACGTAGATAAAGGAATCACACACCGGGATGGCCAGGAGATTCCCCCTGATGACCCTGGAACCCCTCTGACTCCACAGACTTAACTGCCCAGAGATATCGGTCTGCTGGTCCACCCTGGCCTCGATCTGCATAGGTCCATAGACCAGTTTCTCCTTGGGCAGCTTATAGACGATGAGACTCCCGTAGTTTGGCAGGTCGCTCCTAGCCGCAAGCCACCCGATCATGTTGTCCTTTTTGGAAGGGGTAAAGGGGAGCATGAGGAGAAACTCCTCTTTCTCGCCTTCGGGAAGCTTGATGATGATGTAATAGGGCTCTATCTTCTGCCGGCTGCCCCCGTACAGTTCGTCGGGGCGCTCCCAGAGGTCTTCCTGATTGTAGAAGACCTGGACGTCCTCCATGTGATACCGGGTGTAGGTGGCTGCCTGGATATTGAAGAGGTCCTTGGGGTAACGGATATGCCGCTTCAGGTCCTCGGGCATATCCTTGAACGGCCTGAACAGATCCGGGAATATCCTTCCATAGACCTTGGCAATGGGATCGTTTTCGTCGATCAGGTAAAAACAGACATCCCCGTTATAGGCATCCACCGTGACCTTGACCGAGTTACGAATATAGTTGAGGGACTCTCCCCTGAAGGGGCTCTCGGATCGGAGCGAGTAAGGATACATGTCAGAGGTGGTGTAGGCATCGAGGATCCAGTAGAGTTTTCCTTCGGAGAGGACCAGATAGGGATCGCGATCATACCTCAAAAAGGGAGCGATGGATCCCGCCCGCGTCTTGATCCCGCGTCGATACATGATCCTGCTCTCCGGGCTCAGGTAGTTGGTGAAGAGTATCTGGGGATCCATGAATTCATAGGCAAAAAGCAGCCTTCTCCTAAACGATCCCAGTGGAACGCCCCCCTTGCCCTGATAGATGGTATAGACGTTCTTGTCGCCCTTGGGATAATCAAACTCCTTTGTCTTGGTCCTGACCAGGACATATTGGGCGGTCTTTTCCCCATAATAGATCTCCGGCCGCTCGATCTTGAGATCAACCTCACTGACAGGGGGCAGGTCTTTGATAAACAGGCGGGGCAGGCCTTCGCTCGTGACTTCATTGACCGGGCTTGCAGCCAGGCCGTATCCGTGGGTATATGTGAGGTGCCGGTTGACCCAGGTATCGGCCTGGGGGGGGAGTTGATCGACCACCAACTCCCTTGCCGACAGCATGAGCTGCCGGTACTGGTTGTTTATTTCATAACGATCCACGTCCATATTGTTAAAATTGTAATATAGCCGTATGGACTGAATCTGTCTGTAGGTCTGAAGCAGGGGCCGTTCGTCCCATATCCTGATATTTTGAATCGTTCCACTCTGCTTTTTCACCTCTTGCAGGCTGAGCTTATCATTCACCTCAAAACTGACTTCTCTTATCTTGTTGAGATTATAGGCCTTGCGGGTGTAGTCAATGTTATAGGCAATGTACTTGGATTCCTTTGCCAGCTCGTTGGGCTTGACCACAAACTGCTGGACCGCCATGGGGAGTAAGGAGCTGAAGACCAGCACAGACCCCACCCAGATCCCACCGCTGATCCATATGAGCCTTGTCTTTGGTTTAAATGCGTTGACAAAGAGGAGAACAGCAAAGGCAAGAGAGACGAAGATCAAGAGCCTGAAGGCCCAGACCTTGACGTGCACATCCGTGTAGCTCGCCCCGAAGGCAGGACCCGCTGTGGAATAGAGAAGACCATAGATCTTCAGGTGATACCCCCAGGAGAGGAGCAAGACAATAATTCCTCCCAGGAAGAGGAGATGTTTTTTGACCCAGGGGGCAACCTCAATCCGCGGCATAGAGGGGGGTCTGCCTTCGGCCTGAACGATTTCACCGATCATTTGAATAGAGCGGTTCTTGAAATACCACACGATGGTCAGGGCGCCGGTGAAAACGACAAGGACTAGTAAGCCGCTCCGGACCAAAAGATAAAACGGGAGGACAAAGACATAAAAACCAATGTCTCTGCCAAAGACAGGATCTGCGCTGCCAAAGGGTTGCCGGTACAGGTAGCGAAGGACCAGGTCCCACCTATCGGCCCCATTTGCTGCAATAATAAAACTGACGATCAGGATAAAGGCAATAAAAAGGAGGTTGAGGGTGTTTCCCGAAAGGCCGAGTGGCGAGGCGTAAGCCCCTCCAGCCCTGAGGACAATCCAGGTGCCGCCCCCTGAGCTCAGCCGTCTGGCAATATAGAGGTTGACGGTTATGATAAGGATCAAAAACACCCAAACCACGAGACCAAACCCGAACTTGGTCAACAGCATGGTCCAGAAGACAGGGGAAAAGCCCAGATTCTGAAACCACAGCCAGTCAGGGTAGATCGATATACCCGAAAATAACAGAATAAGGATCAAAAGCCCGCACCCAATCAATACTCTAATCTTCATAATTTAGTCTCCTTAGATCTGCCGCGTTAGACGGCGCCAGGTTTGGCCCACACCGACGGTTAAAGGCAACGGATGTCGAAATGCTAAGGCATAGCAGAAGCAGAAGGTATAATGCCCCATGCAGAATGTCAACGTTGCTGCTGACATGGAAACAGTTCCGCTAATCCTTGTGGGGGCATTCTTCAATAAGATGACTAATTTTCTCATCTTGAAGCCCTACTTAATTCCATTGACCGGAGCAGGCTTTTTCACTATCCTTCTTGGCTACTTGATCCTTTAATTTCACGACCCGTTTCTTAATAACCATAGATAGGGAGGGAGTCATGAAGAAGATCGTGTTTTTGCTGGCGGGTTTCTATTTTTTCCTTTCCTGGGCATCCTTTGCGGTTGCCGCGGATGAGGTGGTGGTGGGGGCCGTGACGCCCCTTACAGGCAAATTGGCTGTCTACGGGGAGGGATTCCAGCAGGCCATGCTCCTGGCCCTGGATGAGGTAAACGCCTCTGGCGGCATCAATGGCAGGCCAATGAAGATCCTCTTTGAAGACAATAATTCCACCTCAAAGGGGTCGGTTTCCGCCATACAGAAGCTGATCGCGATCCACAAGTTCCCTGTTATCTTCGGCCCGGCCGCAAGTTCCAACTTCCTGGCAGTCTGCCCCATTGCCCAGGAGAACAAGGTCGTCCTTATCGGGGCGGAGAGCGCGGCCGCTGCCATCAGCCGGTGCGGATCATACGTGTTCCGGGTCTTTCCCTCGGACCTCCTTCAGGGCAAAGGGGTTGCAGAGCTGGCCAGGGACCTGGGATACAAAGAGGTGGTGCTCACCTATATAAACAACGATTGGGGGGTCGGTCTGGCAGAGGTCTTCAAGAAGCAGTTCCTCAAGGATGGCGGCCGACTGCTTGACGAGTTTGCCCATGATGAAGGAAAGACCGATTATCGGAGTGAGATCCTACGGATCAAGAAGAACGGACCCAAGGCCGTGGTCAACCTGACCTATATCAAGGAAGGGGCTACCATGCTCAAGGAGGCCTATGAGACCGGGGTGAATGTCCAGTGGCTCATGGGTTCTGCCTCGAAATCGCCCAAATTGGTGTCCCTGGCCGGGGTGGCGGCCGAGGGGATCATAGGGACCTACCCCACGTTCTCGCAGGATACGCCCGAGTACAGGGCCTTCAAGGCGGCATGGGAGAAGAAATATCCGGGCAAAAAGCTGCCCATCTTCGGCGAGTACAACTACGACATGGTCAGGCTGACGGCCAAGGCCCTCAAAGGGGCCAAATCCATGTCGCCCGACGATATCCGGGCCGCCTTGATTGAGGCAAGTAAGGGGTATGTGGGGGTGACTGGCGACAAGACCTTTGATGCCAATGGAGACGTTGGCGCCACATATGGACGGTGGACCGTAAAGGATGGCAAGATCGTGGATTATAAGTAATCCAACGTCTCGGAAGGCCCATAAATTGTTCACGATAGGGGCATAGCCCCTCAGTTCGGTATCGGAATCCCCTGTGACCTATTATGCCCAGCTCGTCTTGAACGGGGTCATTGCCGGGTCTATCTATGCCCTGTTTGCAGTCGGGCTGACCATGGTCTATGGCGTATTCCGGTTCATTAATTTCGCCCACGGAGAACTGATCGCCTGGGGTGCTTACCTTGTCCTACTGTTTATGCACCCCCCGGTCTCCCTGCCCCTCTATGTGGCCGTCCTCCCTGCCCTGGTTGTCACCGTGGTCATCGGGCTGGGCCAGGACCGTTATGTGTACAGGCCCCTGATACGCGGCAAACGGATCACACTCCTGATCGCCTCCATCGGGCTCTCCTATTTCCTCAGAAACGCCATCCGTCTCATCTGGGGATCGGATCTCAGGACATACGGCATCAGCCCTTCCAGGGGTTTGATGCTTGCCGGGCTCCCCGTCTACCTGATCTTCTGTGCCCTGCTGACCCTGTTGGCCTTCCTTACGGCCCGCCGGCTCGGCCTATCCCCCTTCGGACGGGCCCTGAAGGTGGTGAGGGAGGATGAGTATGTGGCCCAGGCCCTGGGAAAGAACGTCCTTCGCCTCAAGATCAAGGCCGTGACAGTGGGCTCCATCCTGGCAGGGCTGGCAGGGTGTCTGTGGGCACACTACATCACCTACATCAGCCCTTCGGATTTCACGCTCAACGAGACGATCCTCGTATTACTGTGCGTGGTCTTGGGGGGGAGGGGCACAAACTGGGGCCCCCTGCTGGGGGCATTTCTGATCATGTTCTTTCAGGAGTCCCTGAGGTTTCTCCCCCTTTCCGAGGATCTCGGCCGGCTTGTGGCCCCCCTTCAGGGCATGGTCTACGGCGGGGTCCTGGTCCTTATCATGCTCAAGCGACCCGAGGGGATCATATCCGAATACAGAGGAAAGAGATGCTGAGGATCGAGAATGTCACCAAGGGTTTCGGGGGCCTGATCGCGGTAAATGATGTCACGCTGAGGCTCGGTGATATTGGCATAACAGGCCTGATCGGCCCCAACGGGAGCGGCAAGACCACCCTCTTTCACATGATCACGGGCTTTTACCCGGTGGACCAGGGCCGCATCTATTTTGAAGACAGGCTGATCAGCAGGCTCCCGCCCCATACCATCAGCCGGGCCGGCCTGGTCCGCACCTTCCAGCAGACCCGGGTCTTACCCTTTATGTCCGCCCTGGATAACCTTTTGTCGGCAGCACCCGAGCAGACAGGGGAGCGGCTTTCCGCCCTCTTTTTCAGGCCAGGCCGGATAAGAAGGGAGGAGGAAAGGAACAGGGAGAGGGCAAGGGAGATCCTGGGGCTTATGGCCCTGACACCCGTGGCGGATCAGCTGGCCGGGATGTTGAGCTTCGGGCAGCAGAAACTCCTCGAGCTCGGTCGGGTCCTTATGGGCAGGCCCAGGATGATCCTCCTGGACGAGCCCACGGCAGGGATCAGCCCTACCCTTATCCGTCAGTTGGTGGGGATCCTCAGGGGACTCAGTCATAAAGGGATACGGATCTTCTTGATCGAGCACAATATGCCGGTGGTAGGGGAGATATGTGAGCGGATCTTCGTGATGGATTCAGGGAGTCTCATATTCTCCGGCTCACCCGTGGATGCCAAGGGGGATAGCCGGGTCATCGAGGCATACCTGGGGAGGGAGGATCGTG
>CAYVMN010000217.1:0-7026 GCA_964452575.1 uncultured Desulfobacteraceae bacterium
TCCCCATGATGATGACAAAGACGTAATAGCTGGGAATAAAACTGCCTGCCAGTTCGACCGGAGGACGCCGGAAGGCATCCGGGGCCCCCATTGTTATAAATTCATAGCCCCAGACCAGTTTTGCGACGTCGTCCAGCACAAGGATAAAGGCATAGGTAAGTAGCAGTTGATATAGGATATGTTCCCTATAGATAGGTTTGAGAAAAACCCTTTCGAAGAATATCCCGAAGACACCCACTGCCATACAGCCAAACACTATGGCCAAAGAGAAATTCGAAGTCCCTGCGTAGATCGTGTAGGCCAGGTAGGCCCCAAGCATATATAACGAGCCGTGGGCAAAATTCATGACCCCTAGGACCCCGAAAATAAGAGAAAGCCCTGAGGCAATGAGAAAGAGGAGCATGGCAAAGATCAAGGCGCTCGCTGTCTGGTTAATCAGGCATCCAGGATCACCAAGGCATTCAATGAGACTCGATAGATCCAATCGACTCCCTCCTCTTTTCAGGTTAGTGCTTCAGAAGATGTCTTCTGAAGCACTATTTCTCTTAGTGCCAACCCATCTTCTTTAAATACGCTGCCTCCTCTTCAAGGATTTCTTTCCAGGGCATGTAGGTCCTGTCAGTAACGTAAGGCGGCTTGGAGATGGTCTTGGCCCAGCCAATGGTATAGTAAATCATTTGATGATCATAAGCCCTCATGGTCACAGTTTCCCCGGGAGGCTGAGCACACGGGGCCTTGATGGTCAGCCCTTCCAGGGCCTTGATGACCTTCTCGTTGTCTGTGCTGCCGACTTTCTTAATAGCCGCCTCCAGGAATAGGATAGCAGTGTAGGCCTGCCACGACCAGTTTGACGGATAGGTGCCGTATTTCTTCTTGAAATTTTCGGCGAAGGCACGGTTGGCAGGCGTATCGGGCATGGTCGGGTTATAACGGTTCCCTGTATACATCCCAGCCGGCACCCCTTTCTTGAGGGCCCCTAAGACCAGCGGGTCCGCAATGTTGATACCAAAGAATTTGACCCGTTTAAAAAGACCATACAGACTGGCCTGCTCCAGAAAGGCCGTCGTATCTCCACCCCAGAGACAGGAATAGACGGCATCCGGTTTGTCTTTCATGATCTTGGTGATATGGGCCGTGTAATCTGGTTCAAAAAGTTTGGGCCACTGCTGCCCTATGATCGTGAAATCAGAATAGTTTTTCTTTAAGTACTCGAAAAAGAGATTGGTGTTGTCATGTCCATAGGCGTAGTCAGGGGAAATGGAATACCACTTCTTAAGTCCGAACTCCCTGGATACCTTACCCCCGAAGTATCCACCGACTATGCTGTCATGTATTGCCACGCGAGCGGTTCTGAAGCTGTAGGGAGTCCTAATCTTAGGGTCTGCGGTGTTAGATGTGGTCTCACTGGCTGTGATCATGGTAAGCTTCTTTAGATCCCTTGAGACCTCTTTCACGGCAAAAGACTCCCGGCTGCTGCTGCCATCCATAATAAAGTCCACCTTATCCCTTACCACATAATCCCGGGCGATCCGGACCGCCTCTTCAATCTTGCCTGCTGAATCACGGGTGAGGAGTTCAAACTTCCTTCCAATGACTCCTCCCTTGCCGTTGATCTCATCGATGGCCAGTTGAGCCCCCTTGGAGCCCTCTTCACCGAGCATGGCCACTCGGCCCGACATGATAGAGACAAAGCCTATCTTAATAGGCTCCTGGGCACAAACCGGCCCGCTTAAGATCATGAATGAACATACCAGCGCAACCATTGTCAAAATGACGAAAGGGTTGACCTTCAACCGACTCTTTAAAAGAATTACACTCATGGCAATCTCCTTTCTGATGCAAAAAAGATTTCCTGAATTATATTCAGCCCCAAATCCTCCTTCAGCCCGTTTATCACCCCCCTTCCTTAACACGTTACCCTGCGTCCTTCGGGCCCTGGATCATTCATACCCGTAAGCCCTCCACCCTCCCTCGCAGGAAAATCCAGCGTCCACAGGGAGCGTCACACCAGTGATGAATTTGGCCTTTTCTGAGCACAGAAAAACGGCCGCGTCAGCGATATCTGACGGCATGATGAACTTCTTCATCGGGATGTGACCCATTATGGTATCAGGGTTTCGCAGGCCTTTATCGAACATCCCTTGGAGCAGTGGTGTCAGAATGTACCCTGGCGCAATAGCGTTCACCCGGATACCCTTTTGGGCCCATTCCCGTGCCAGGATCTGGGTGAGCATTATTACGGCACTTTTTATGGGGCCGTAGACGACCAGGGGGACGGGCGTCAGTCCCACCACTGACGCGATGTTGACGATAACCCCAGATTGCTGTCTTACCATCTCCTTTCCAATCCGTCGCGAACAGAGATAAAGGCCCTTGAAATCTACATCATATACTCTGTCTAAAAACTCCAGGTCTAGTTCCAGGATTGACACAGCCGGGTGTGATATACCGGCGTTGTTGATTAAGATGTCGATGTGCCCAAACCTCTCCAGGGTCTGATCTGTGGCCATATCAACAGCCGAGACCTTTGAGACATCTGCTTCGCACACCAAGACCTCCTGGCCCTTCCCCTCTATCTCAGGGGCTGCTTCCTTGGCTGCCTGGATGTCTATGTCCCAAATTGCCACATTCGCCCCTTCTTGTGCCAATGCCAGGGCAATGGCTTGACCAATCCCCATGCCACCACCAGTAACTACTGCGACCTTGCCCTTTAGTTCCACGGTGTTAACCTCCTATCCCTTGCCGCTGGACGAACCATAGAGTTCGAGAAAAAGATCTTGGAATTGCTGTCCGAAAAGTGAAATATTCTCAAAGAATCAGTGGCATCCATACGGCATAAGGCATGAGGCGTAAGGCAAAAGGAAAGACCTTGATCCGTTGGTCTTTGGCCTTAAGCCTTGCGCCTTTAGCCATTATTCGTTCCCCTAGACTCTCTTTAACTTCATAGACCCATAATTACCCCCAAAATTTTTCCTACATGCCATAGCAAAAGTGCATAAACGAAGCCAGCGGGCCGTCTTCCTAAGGTTGGGATTCCAAGGTCCCTGTCAGGTTCTTGGAAAGTATCGCCTCGAGACACAGAGGGCTCAGGCTTGTAAAACGGGAAAAAATGGCCTTAACAAGAATTCTATATCCGCGCTGGGTTATCTGTGTCAAGGAAAAGTTGAGCATGCGCTCACACTATTTACCCCGGCCTAGCATGCACAAGATGCGTTTGCCTTCCCCTCGGGGCACAGGCAAAGCCATAAGATGACAGAATAGGCAGAGCAATTAAAGCCAGGTGCCCATCCTGGGTCTTGACAGGGGCAAGGCAACCATGTTCTATGTATCAATTGATTGATCTGCGATTAGAGGCCAGATCCACTGCTGATAAGGAGGGATCGTCGAATGGAGTCTTTTTCGTTAGTTTTTTCACCTATCAAGATCGGCCGGCTTGAGATCAAGAACAGGATCGTCATGGCGCCCATGACCACGGGCTATGGTTCCGATGACGGGAGTGTAAACCAGACACTTATCGATTTCTATAAGAGACGGGCGGAGGGAGGGGTGGGGCTCATAGTCTGTGAATCCTGTTATGTGGAAAAGGGGGGAAAGGGTTTTATCGGACAGCTTTCGATTGAAGATGATCGATTTATCCCTGGGTTGAGGCGACTCACGGAAATGGTCAAATCAGCGGGCGCCAAGATCGTTCTCCAGCTCATCCACTGTGGCAGACAGGCGAGCTCCGGCCTCTGTGGCGGGCAGCCGGTCGCCCCATCTCCGATCCCATGTCCGGTCATACAAGAGATGCCCCGGGAACTGTCTACTGAAGAGGTCGCGGGTATCGTTGAGCGGTTTGTTGACGCTGCCCACAGGGCCAAAGAGGCCGGTTTTGACGGCGTGGAGGTCCATGCCGCCCACGGTTATCTCCTAAACCAGTTTCTCTCTCCCTATTCGAACCGCCGGAAAGACGTGTACGGGGGAAACCTGTCCAACAGGAGCAGAATGTTGGTTGAGATCATCTCCAAGATTAAGAAACGACTGGGAGAAGACTACCCTGTCCTATGTCGTATTTCGGCCGATGAGTTTGTCCGCGGAGGCCTAACCCTATCGGATACCACTATTGTTGCCGGATGGCTTCAAAACATCGGCCTGGACGCCATCAGCGTATCCGGCGGAGTCTATTAAACTGCCTACAGGCTTGTTCCCACCATGGATATGGAGCAGGGGAGCCTTGTACATCTGGCATCTGGCATAAAACATTCGGTGGATATTCCGGTCTTTGCTGTGGGAGGAATCTATGACGGCGCATTTGCCGATAGGATTCTGGTGGAAGGTGTGGCCGACATGGTGGCCATCGGGAGGACCCTCCTGGCCGACCCTGAGTGGCCGACCAAGGTGATGAGGGGAGAAAATGATAGAATCAGGCCGTGCATCTATTGCAATCACTGCCGGAACAGGGCCATTCGACCCAAGATCAATTGCGCGGTAAACTACGAGACAGGCAGGGAGGCGGAACTGACACAAAAAGGCAAGGGGTCAGGGCCAAAGCAGGTGGTCGTCATTGGCGGTGGTATTTCGGGGATGGAGGCGGCATACGTTTGTTCCCAAAGAGGGCATGCGGTTGCGCTTTACGAGCGAACCCAGGAACTGGGGGGCAACCTGCGGCTGGCAAGCATCCCGCCCAAGAGGGGCGGCCTGCTGCGAATCGTCGAATTTCTGGAGCGAGAAATCGTGCGACTTGGGGTCAAGGTCATTTTGGGAACCCAGCCGACGGTCGAGGAAATCAGGGGAACACGGCCGGATGTTGTCCTTTTGGCAACAGGATCAGAGCCGATCCTTCCGGATATTCCGGGACTAGACGGACCCAATGTCCATCTGGCGGAGCGGGTGTTGAGGGGACAAGCGGATGTCGGCAAGAGCGTTGTAGTCATCGGAGGCGGTCTTGTCGGTCTGGAGACGGCGGACTACCTGAGGGAAGAGGGTAAGGCCGTCACTATCATTGACAAACTTCCTCAAATCGCGTCCGATCCCCGGGTTGAGGCCATTTTTAAGAGATATCTTCTGGATCGTCTGACAAGCGGCAGTGAACAGGTACTCGTCCTGACATCAACAGAGGCAAAAGAAGTGGGCCAGGGCTATGTCAGGGTAGAGAATGCCTCAGGTGAAAGGATCCTTCCAGGGATCGATTCGGTGGTAATCGCGGTCGGCTTTAAAGGATATGTTCCTATTGCACCGAAGGAACTTGGACCTGAATGTGAGGTCCATGTGATTGGTGACGCTATGAAACCCCAGACACTTTTCGAGGCGATTCATTCAGCTGCTCAAATAGCTTACTCTCTGTAGCCACTCCTGCAGAGATAGGAGGAAAGACCCGGAAAGGAGGTGGATTGTCCCATGAACTGGAGTGAAATACTGGAAAGGAACGCTGATTGGTATCCCGACAAGGAATGCCTTATTGGAGCAGGGAAACGCCTGACCTACAAGGAGCTTTACGAACGGGTGAACAGCCTTGCCCAGAGCCTGAAGGACCTGGGTCTTGAAAGGGGGGACATCGTCGCCGTCCTCCTTTACAACTGCTGTGAATACATCGAAATAACCTTTGCCGTGAACCAGATTGGTGCGGTATGGCTGCCTTTGAATTTCCGACTCGCAGGTGAAGAGTTTCAATATATTCTTGAAAACTCGGAGGCCAAGGCCTTGATCACTGAATCGGAGTTCGTACCCGTAATTTCCTCCATACGGGAGAATCTCCCGAATTTGGAGCATGGCGTCCTCCTGGGATCTGAGATCCCTGAAGGCTGGCTTGAATATGAAGCCCTCATTGCCAAGAACCAGAAGGCTAGGCCGTCCCATGCAGGAGTAGACTTCGATGACCTGCAGAGACTCATGTATACATCTGGTACCACGGCTTACCCCAAAGGGGTGATGCTTACATACGGCAACATTTACTGGAAGAATATCGGTCATATTTTGACCTTCGGCATAAGCCAATCGGATCGAACACTGGTCGTCGGGCCGCTGTACCATGTAGGGGGCATGGATTTACCGGCCACGGGGACCCTTTATTCGGGTGGTAGTCTGGTGATCCTTAAAAGATTCGACACCATAGAGGTCCTCAAGGCCATTGATGAAGAAAAGGTTACGAATCTGTGGCTCTCTCCGGCCATGACCATTATGCTGTTTAATGAGCCTTCCTTTGACCAATATGATGTCTCTTCGGTGCGCTTCATAATTGACGGCGGCGAAAAGATGCCCCAGGCCCTGATCAAACAGTTCAAAGAAAAGTTCCCAAATGCCTGGTTCGCCGATGCGTACGGCCTGACCGAGACCGTGTCTGGCGACACCTTTTTGGCCAAGGACAGGATGTTGGACAGGATTGGATCGGTAGGGAAACCGGTCCCCCATCTTCAGGTTCGCGTTGTGGATGACAATGGAAATGACACTTCCCCCAACGAGTTGGGCGAAATCTGCCTCAAGGGCCCGAAGGTATTCAAGGGCTACTGGAAGAATCCTGAGGCCACGGCCGAAGCCATCAGGAACGGCTGGTTTCATACCGGAGATATCGGTACCCTGGATGAGGATGGATACCTCTATATCCTGGATCGCAAAAAGGACATGATAATCAGCGGTGGGGAGAATATCGCGTCCCCAGAGGTGGAACGAGTCCTCTATGAACTGCCTGCTGTCTTGGAGGGGGCGGTGGTGGGCATACCCCATCCGAAATGGCTAGAGGTCCCAAAGGCCTATGTGGTTGTTAAAGAGGGAAAAGGCCTGACCGAGGAAGAGATCGTACAGCACTGTACGAAGAAACTGGCAAAGTTCAAGGTGCCAAAGGAGATTGAGTTCATTAACGAGCTCCCGCGGAATCCATCGGGCAAGGTCTTGAAGCGAGAGCTGCGCTCCATGCATATGGCAAAGACAAACGGCAAAGACAGTTAGTGGGTTTTTACGAATCTATCAATGATTGAAATATTGTAACACCTTAGCGTTTTGAAAACACTGAGGAGTAAGATGACGGACCGCGAGGGTCTTTTTTCCAAAGGA
>CAYVMN010000218.1:0-7011 GCA_964452575.1 uncultured Desulfobacteraceae bacterium
GAGACAGACCACGTGCGATGGAGTGATGATCGGAAGGGGTGCGGTGGGAAATCCATGGATCTTCAGGCAGGTCCTGGAAATGGCGGAAGGACTCGAGATAACCCCCCCAGGGGTGCAAGAACGCAGGGCCCTGATAGCAGAGCACTTTCGACTCCTATCCATTCACTTGGGCGAGCCCAGGGCATCCAGGGAGATCCGCGGCCATCTGCTCCGCTATACGAGGGGACTGCCGAACAGCACCCGTTTTCGCGGCGCAATTTCCGAGATCAGGGGTCCTCAGGGGTTAATGTCAGCACTGGATTCGTACCTGGCCCTATTAGAGGGGGAACCGCAGATTAGCCGGAGAAGAGAGAGAAATACGCAATGAAGGTAAAATTGGCCAAAACAGGGGGGTTCTGTATGGGTGTCCGCCGGGCCATGGAAATCGTCCTGGCAGAGGCCAACAAAAAAGAAGGCCCCCTGTTCACCCTCGGTCCACTTATCCACAACAGACAGGTCCTGGATCTCCTTGCATCAAGGGGCGTCTTACCCCTGGACGATCCAAATGGTATCAAGGCAGGCAGGATCGTGATCAGGGCCCACGGCATCCCGCCTCAAAAACGACAGGGCTTAAGAGATACAGGGCTTAAGATGATTGATGCCACCTGTCCAAAGGTGGCAAGGGTACAGGCTATCATACGCGCGTACACCAGCAAAGGCTATTCAGCCGTCATCGTGGGAGATAATGCCCACGCCGAGGTGGTAGGCCTGATGGGCTATAGCAAGACTCCCGCCCATCTGCTCCAGAGGCTGGAGGACGTCTCGGCACTGCCTCCCATGGACCGATTATTCGTGGTCGCACAGACGACACAAAATGAAGAGATGTTCCACAATGTGGTAAATGCCCTTATGGAACGATTTCCCCAGATCCGCGTCTTTGACACCATTTGTGATGCCACTCACCTGCGACAGCAAGAGGTAAGGTCCTTTGCAGGGCAGGTGGATGGTGTGGTGGTAGTGGGCGGATACAATAGCGCAAATACCCAGCGGCTTGTGCAGGTCTCGAAGGAGGCAGGCCTGCCCACGTTTCATGTGGAGACCGAAAAGGACCTGGACAAGGGCGCACTATCTCGGATCAAAGTGGTGGGTGTAACTGCTGGTGCCTCCACCCCTAACTGGATGATCAGAAATGTTGTCAAGGAAATAGAAGGGATACGGGGTGAAGGAAAAGTCTCCATTGGGTACAGGCTGCTCAAGGCATTAAGATTCCTGGCGTTAAGCAATCTCCTTGTGGGCTTAGGGGCCTTTTCACTTGCCTATGCCGCATCCCTCCTCTCAGGCCGAGACCCCAATCTTACTTTCCCGCTTCTGACTTTGCTTTACATATACGCCATGTATGTCTTCAATCGCTTCTTGGACAAAGGGGCCAGCGCCTATAACGACCCGGATAGGGCAACATTTCTCAGAAACAACAGGGCCTTACTGGGTATATCTGGCCTCGCCGCCATTGGGGTCGCCCTGGCCTTATCCATAAGTAGTGGCATTCCCATCTTTCTTGTCCTGATTGGCTTAAGCATCCTGGGGATCATATACGGCATACCGCTCGTGCCTGAGAGGTTTCGGCACAGGTATCGCTACACCAAGATCAAAGACATCCCGGGATCAAGGAGCCTAGCAGAGGCCCTCGCCTGGGTGGCGGTGATTATGCTCTTGCCGTTGCTGAGGGCTGATCCGGTTAAATGGCAGGCAGCAATAGTTGCAATTTTAGTTGTTTTTTCAATGTCTTACACAAGAAGCACCCTCTTTAATGTATTCCAGGCCCAGGGAGACCTGATTGTAGGCACAGAGACCTTGCCTATCACCCTTGGGGAAAGAAAGACATTGGTCATTCTCAAGGCTATTCTCGTGGCCACAGGAATCATCCTCGTGGGGAGCCCACTCCTCGGGCTTGTGGGAACCTTCTCCTATGTCTTGTTCCTCCCCTTACTCACACTGTGGCTCTGCCTAATCTCCTATGAAAAAAGATGGCTCTATCCGGGTATCGCCCTGGAATCCCTGGTAGAGGCAAACTTCATCCTCGCCGGCCTATTGGCCTTGGTATGGCAGGCCTTCCCGTGGCAGCAGTAAGTGTCATTATACCAACACTCAACAGGGCCAAAAAGCTGGCCCGCGCCATCTCATCCGTACTTTATCAGACATTTAGAGACTATGAGATCATTGTCGTAGATGACGGCTCCACCGACGGCACAAGGGAGACGATCTCGCAGTTCGGGAGGCGGATTACTTATATGGCCCATTCCTCCAATCTGGGTGTCTCTGCGGCGCGAAATACAGGCATCAGGAGATCAAGCGCCCCGTTCGTGGCCTTCTTGGATTCCGATGATTACTGGCTGCCTGACAAGTTGAAGTCTCAACTGGGTTTTTTTGAGGCCAACCCTGGGGCCCTGGCCTGTCAGACCGAAGAGGTCTGGCTCAGAAAGGGACGTCGAGTCAACCCCAGGGAAAGGCATCAAAAGCCTTCGGGGGATATTTTTGAGCCCTCCCTGAGGCTCTGCCTGGTCACACCTTCTGCAGTCATGTTGAAGAGACCCATTCTCGATGAAGTGGGGCTATTTGATGAGGCCCTTCCGGCCTGTGAGGATTACGATCTATGGCTCCGGATCTCCTGCCGCCATCCTATATACCTTATCCCGCAGAAGCTCGTTGTCAAAGAGGGGGGAAACCCGGATCAGCTATCCGCCCTTCATAACGGTATGGATCGGTTCAGGATTGGGGCTCTCGTGAAGCTGATAGAAAGCGGTAAACTAAATAAGGGGCAGCTAAAGGCTACCTTTGATGAGCTCTCTCTCAAGTGCAAGATCTATGGTAATGGCTGCCTAAAGAGGGGAAAACTGGAAGAGGGGGGCTATTATCTCCGCCTTCCAGAGACACTGAGAGGAGGGCTATGGGATAGCAACCTCTGACACAGTAGGTCTTGATCCCAAGCGGGGTTTCAGTCTTTCCCACAGTGTCAGATGTTGCATTATGTTTCGGTGGACACCTTACTCCTTTTGGAGAACAACCACTTTGATCTTGCCCTCAAGCGCCTTCTTGAAATCAAGGGCATCTTTTTCATCACCCACAATCGCCCCATAATGCATGGGTATCGCCAGTTTGGGATTGATAGCCTGGGCAGCCTGGACCGCCTCCGCTGAGGTCATGACGTAAGTACCTGATACAGGGATGAGCGCTACATCCACCTCAAGGTCCTTCATTTCTGGAATGAAATCAGCATCTCCCGCGTGGTAGACCCTGACCCCATCTATTTCAACGACGAAACCCAGCCAGCTATTCCCCTTGGAGTGAAAATCCTTATTTGTGTTATAGGAGGGAACAGCCCGGATCTTGACATCATCAACGGTCAGCGATTCCCCTGGTTTCATAACCCTTATATCGCCCGATAGCTTCTTGGCAGAATCCTTCTCCGTCACAATAACCGTTTCTTTACCCTGGATCTTTGCCACGTCCTCAGGAGAACAATGATCAAAGTGCTCGTGTGAAATGAAGATCAAGTCCGCCTCTGGCCCCTTTTTAATCTGATACGGGTCGAAATAGATGGTCTTTCCTGCATCAATTCGAAAGCCGTCATGACCCAACCAATTTATTTTTTTTGCAAACTTTTCAACCATTTATATCACCTCCTTGCTGATAGTTGGCGCTAAGATTATTTTGTGGTCAACAAGGGAAAGCACCTTTATTTGGGCCTCTATCTCTCTTTCCTCCCCAAAGATGTTGACCACCCTTACCTGGCCTTCTCTGTTTTCGAGAAGATTCACTCCCTCAAAAATCCTTTCTTCCTTGCCGTCTTTCAAAAGGTAAACATCTGACTCACACATCTTCATACATCTCCTTAACGAGCTTTACCGCCTGGTCCACCAAATGAGGCAAAGGCTCTCCTGAGGCGCCCACTACCTCCACTCTCTCCTGTGTCAAGGGGATAAGTATCTTTCTGGCCCCGCTCGAACTCACATGGGTGGCCATCCTAGGTGTCACCTCTCCCATCATGGAATTGGCCATCAGGATGGCAAGTGGGCCGATGATCACGTCAACCACACTGCTGCTCCGCACAATGGAATTCTCGCCCGTCCCACCCCTGTTGGCCCCAGCCTTCATCATTCGGGAGGTTGCAACAGAATTCGTCCCCAGGGCCAGGATCTCCACGTCATTACCCAGCCTCTCCCTCAGGCCTTTAATGATAATGGCCCCGATACCGCCACCCTGTCCATCCATGACCATTATTCTCACGCGTTCACCCTTGAAAAATCAATTCCATAATGTCCGCGCCTTGCATTAGACATAAGCACACTGTCCGGATACTCCTTAACGAAAGATAGACCAAATGCAGCGGCGTCAGCAATCAACCCATGAGTTCTACGAGCCGATCCAGCTCCTCATCCGAATAGAAGTGCACCACGATCCGCCCCTGCCTGCCCTGTCTCCTGATTTCCACCTTTGTGCCCAGCGACCTCTTCAGTTGATCTGTCAAAGACCGGAGATAGTAATCTTCTTCACCCCCTTTTCTTTTGGCTGGTCTTGAGACCTTGCCTTTCTTGGCCAAATCCTCGGCCTGACGGACCGACAGTCCTTTTTTTATGATTGCGTCTCTCATGGCACCCTGTTCTCTGCCCGTGTTTAGGCCGACCAGAACCCGAGCGTGTCCCATGCTCAGACGCCCCTCCATCACATCCTGCTGGATGAGCCTGGGAAGCTTCAGGAGCCTCAATAGATTAGTGATCGAAGACCTATCCTTGCCCAATCTCTTTGCCAACGACTCCTGGGTAATGCCGGTGTCTTCCAGCAACCTCGAGTAGGCCGTTGCTTCTTCAATAGGATTGAGATCTTTCCGGTGGATATTTTCAATAAGTGCCAATTCCAATGGTTCTGTGGGGGTTACCTCCCGCACAACCACCGGCACTCGCTCAAGGCCTGCCTTTTGCGCCGCCCGCCATCTTCTTTCCCCAGCTATAAGCTGATACCCTTCCCCCGTCTTGCTCACAAGTAAAGGTGTTATTATTCCCTTTTCCTTAACAGACTGCACCATCTCTGACAGCTCGGCCTCCGCGAAATCCTGCCTGGGTTGGTAAGGATTAGGGGTTATGGCCTCCACTGCACACTGAAAAAACCCCTCCTCCCCCTCATCCAACCTTTTGGCATCAGGAATCAGGGCTGACAGTCCCTTTCCAAGGGCCTTTCTCTTTTTCATTCCTCCAATTCCCTTCCGATCAGTTCTTTTGCCAGGGCCAGGTAGCTTTGTGCCCCTGTTGAGCGTATATCGTAAAGAAGGGCCGGTCTCCCGTGGCTAGGGGCCTCGCTTAGACGCACGTTTCTGGGAATAACCGTTCCAAAGACACTCCCCTTAAAATGACGCCTGACCTCCTCCGCCACCTGTTCAGAGAGATTGTTCCTTTTATCATACATGGTAAAGAGGATACCGGCAAGCTTTAGGGTCGGATTTAAACCTCGCCTTACAGCCCTAATCGTCTTAATCAGGTGTGATAGCCCCTCCATGGCATAATATTCGCACTGCAAAGGGACCAGTACAGAATCGGCCGCGGTTAGTGCATTGAGCGTCAGGAATCCCAGAGAAGGTGGACAGTCAAGAAAGGTATAATCATATCTCTGTCTCAGGGGCACCAAGGCCTTTTGGAGCAGGAATTCCTTATCCTCCATGGAGACCATCTCAACCTCTGCACCTATTAACTCGGCTGTGGCCCCGATCAGGTGCAACCCGGCGGGCACCGTCTCCTTGATCACTTCGTCTGAATCTGCCATCCCCATCATCAAATCATATAGCCCTTTTTTCAACCCCGACCGGTCAATTCCCAGGCCTGTAGTGGCATTACCCTGTGGGTCGCAATCAATCAATAGGCAGGTCTTCTCCGCCGCAGCAAGGGAGGCGGAGAGGTTTATGGCGGTGGTGGTCTTCCCTACACCCCCTTTCTGATTGGCAATAGATATGACTTGACCCATAATTTCAACTCTAGGTCTCTTAACCTGTCCCCCTTGTCCCGTCGCTTGATCGAGGTTGATAACATACCCTCATTATTTTGAAAAGCACAATGTTTCACGTGAAACATCGGGCTAGATCTCTCCCAATCCTATTCATTCAATTGAGAATCGAATGCTTTTCCTTGAGATATTGAGCGGTTAGCCCGCGCGGCGCCAGGCATGACCAACTTATGCTAAAGTCAGTAGCATCAGACAAAGGCCTTACCTGGATTTCATACTCATAAGCCATGAACTTTTCCCATCGTAATCGTTAATTGGTGTAAAAATATTTGACAAGATAACAGGATAGACGTTATTTAAATTCAGTTGATCAGACATCTTGTTGATATAGTCCGTAATACGAATCATGAAAGCCCAGGCCTGCCCCGTTAAGGGGGCTGCTCCGCATTTTGAAGGGGCCCTCGAGTTTGTGCAAACGGGTTCCCTGGCGAAGCTCGAACAGTAAGATGAGCCTGTTGAATTGAAAACCCTGCTTGCATCTTAGAAAACCTGTAACACTTTAGTTTTGAAAGAAAGGCAGAGGACCGTGAGGGTCTTTTTTCCAAAGGACGTAACCCAAATTCTTGACAGCCTCTGGCACGCCCCCTTACCTCTAAATACAGTTTCTGCCAGGCAGGGGAGAGGGCTCTTCATAGGGACATCCTCTTATGGGGCTGTTCCGTAACGAGGTTCAAGACCTCACTGCCGTTCTATGAAATGATGCCGTCCTTTACGTCCTTTGGAAAAAAGACCCTTGTGGTCCTCTTACTCCTCAGTGTTTTCAAAGCACTAAAGTATTAGGAAAATCCATAGGAAGGGGTGAATAAACTATGAGGAAAAAAGTTGCGATTACAAAGGCAGAAAACGGGAAGATAGAAGCTTCAGTAAGAAAGGCAATTGAATTGGCCGGCGGACTTGAAGAGATCATTGACCGAAGCAAAAAAGTCCTAATCAAGCCTAATCTATGCAAGCCTGCGCCCTCAGGTAGCGGCTTTCTCACCAGGG
>CAYVMN010000219.1:0-6936 GCA_964452575.1 uncultured Desulfobacteraceae bacterium
GGGAATCTATCGTATATGCAAAGCTATGAAGTGAGGTTTCTACCGACCCCCTGACTCTCACCAGCCTCTTAGCCAAAAAATCTACCTGGAGCTTACAGAGCCTTCCCTTGAAGACAACGTGAGTGATATGGACCGCATCATCAGGGAATTGAGGAGAAAAACAGAATATCGCGATTTTGAAATTTCCCTGGCTTGTCTTCAAGGGCTTGCTCTGAAATTGAGGAAAAACCAGCGGGTTGAGTCCTCGGTCTCATCGAGGGAGGCGAACGAATGGTCTTAAAAAAATGGAGTCCGAGTATGAAGCAGGGGCAGTCAAGGCAGGGAAACAGTAAATCGAAAGGCCCTGTTGCAATTGTAGTAGTCGATTTCTCCCACTGTTCCAGGCTTGCCCTGAGGAGGGCCAAATCCTAGGCTGCAATAAACGGCGGTAAAATCTTGGTCCTGCATGTCATCGATCAGGATTTCGTGAGGCATTGCATTCATCAAGATCTGGGCACTGAAGAAGAACTCAAAAAAAATTGTTCGTCAATTCGAAAAAGAAGCTTCACGAGTTTCTCCGTAAAGAAGAAATGGATGAAGACAATACTCAAATGATCGTCTGCGAGGGGACCCCCTGTATGGAAATAAACAGGAAGGCGGTTGAGAATGATGTTGAGATGAACATAATGGGAAGCAAGGGGAATTCCGGTGATATGAAGGCAATCTTCTTCGGCAGCACTACGGAAAGGGTGCTGAGGTTTATCAAACGGCCGGTACTGTGTATCCCTCCGGAATGTAACTACAACCCAAAATGAAAGCCGTTTGAGTCAGGTTCCCTTGCAAAGTCAAGTGAGGAAAATGAGATATGCCAAAAATATCTCCTTTTGAGAAATACGCGGAACAATACGAAAAATTGTTCGAGAAAAATCGTTGGGTCTATGAAGCCGAATTAAGGGCCGTAAAAGCCATGATTCCCGCCGGAGGACCCGGCTTGGAAATCGGGGGAGGCACAGGCCGATTTGCGGAACCTTTGGGGATCAAGAATGGTGTAGAACCTTAACGACCCTCCAGGTGGGCAGGGACCCTTTCTTTTGAAGAAGTTAGAAGGAGGATTGAAATGCCGATCTACCGAATATCGTTGTGAAGCCCCTCCTTGTTCCGATGGAGGACTTGCAGACGAGAATAGTCCTAATTACAGGAGGTGGAAACATTGGCTGTCAAGGATTACTACCGGCTCCTGGGAGTCGAAAGGGAAGCGTCGGGTGAAGAGATCAAGAAGGCATATCGTAAACTTGCCCTGAAATATCACCCTGACAGGAACCGGGGCGATCCCGGGTGTGAAGATCGCCTCAAAGAGGTCAACGAGGCGTATCATGTTCTTGGGGATGAAGAAAAAAGGCGGCGATACGACCTCTTGTGCCAGGAATCTTTCTACAGGCATGTGTATTATCAAGAAGATCTGAGTGATGATCTGATAGAGATCCTCCGGGTATTTGCTCGCGGGGCTTTTGGCATGAGAGGGTTAGGGGGTTGCAAAGGGATGGGCTTCGGAAAGAGAGGCTGCAGGCGATGGAAGGAAACCTTCTAAGAGACCATTGAGGAGGTCATCCCATGGCTTACAAACCGGAAGTGAACGTTGAAGAATGTGTCGGCTGCGGAGAGTGCGTGGAGATTTGTCCTGTGAACGTGTACGAACTTCAAGATGAAAAATCGGTGCCGGTCAACGCGGACTAATGTCTAGGTTGTGAGAGTTGCATCGAGCTCTGCGAACAGGAGGCGATCAGCGTCACCGAGATCTAAGGAAAATACCGTGTTCTTACTTAAAGGTTACTTCAGAGCATGGCAAGAACATGAGTTATGGCTAGCAGCAATCTCATCACTTTGACGAAGATGCGGTCCGGGCATAGTGGCGTGGTGGCCGAGATTCAGGGAGGGTTTGGCCTCAGGGCCCGTCTCAATGCCCTCGGCATCATGCCAGGCAAGAGGATTACCAAGATAAGCTCTATGATGGGACAAGGACCTGTGACCATCGAGGTAGACAGGGTTCAGGTGGCAATTGGTTTTGGCATGGCTAACCGGATCATGGTTAGGCTGGATCACGTCAGGTGAAAAACATACTATTGGTGGGAAATCCTAACGTGGGGAAGAGCGTTGTCTTTTCACGCCTGACCGGTGTGCGTACAATTGTCTCTAACTATCCTGGGACCACAGTAAGCTACACCCGCGGGTTCTTGAAGCTTGGAGAAGAAAAGGTTGAGGTCATTGACGTGCCTGGAACCTATACCCTGGAGCCAACCTCTGAAGCCGAGGAAATAGCCTTGAAGATGCTGCAAAGTGGGGATGCGGTCATCAATGTGGTGAATGCGACCCATCTGGAGAGAAGCCTTTATCTTACTTTGCAGTTGTTAGAAAGAGGCATTCCGCTCGTTGTCGCATTAAATATGTGGGATGACACGAAACATCATGGCATACATATTGATGTGGATAAACTGAGGACTCTTTTAGAAGTGCCGGTTATTCCCACTGTCGCCGTGAGCGGCGAAGGAATAAAGGAGCTTGTACAAAATATTCCCAAGACAACCCCACTGAATGTTCCTCCCCGAAGCCGTGATGAACGATGGGCAGCAATTGGGGATATTATAAGCCAGGTCCAGCATATTGACCACCGCCATCACACCTGACTTGAGCGCCTCCAAGATGCCAGTGTCAAACCGGCAACAGGGGTCCTTATAGCGATAACCGTGCTCGTTTCTGCATTTCTCGTAATTCGCCTCATTGCTGAGAACCTCATCGAGCATGTGCTTGATCCCTTCTTCACCGATCTATGGGCACCGGTGGTATTGAGACTAAGTGCCATCATGGGAGGGAGCGGTTTTCTTCACGATATTGTGGTCGGGAAAATGGGTGGTGGAGAGGTCAACTTTGTTGAGTCCTTTGGGCTTATTTCCAGTGGACTCTATGTGCCTTTTGCCATGGTTTTGCCTTACATTATCTTTTTTTACCTGGTGTTAGGCTTACTGGAGGATACTGGTTACCTGCCGCGACTCGCAGTTTTGATGGACACCATGATGCACAGGCTTGGCTTGCATGGTTATGCGATCATTCCCACCCTGCTCGGGCTTGGCTGTAATGTGCCAGCTATACTGGCTACTCGGATACTGGAGACCAAAAGAGAGAGGTTCATTGCCCCAACGCTGATATCTGTTGCGGTGCCCTGTGCCGCCTTGCAGGCGATGATTTTCGGCCTGGTTGGCCAGCAGGGGGCGCGATATGTGATTATTGTCTACGCCACACTTTTCGTGGTTTGGGTTATTTTGGGAATAATTCTCAAGCATGCAGTGAAAGGGTTCAGCCCAGAGCTGCTGATTGAGATGCCGCCCTATCGTTTGCCCCCATGGAGAGTTGTATTGCAAAAGACATGGATGAGGATCTATGGGTTCTTGGCAGAGGCTATCCCCATCATCCTCGGCGCTATCGTGGTCATCAATATGCTCGATCTTTTTGGCGTGTTTCGGGCGATCGCCTACTTTACTGGCCCGGTAGTCAGCGGTCTTCTCGGGCTACCTAGGGAAGGGGTTATATCTTTACTTATCGGCTTTCTGCGCAAGGATGTGGCCCTTGGTATGCTGGCTCCCCTCGGGTTGAGTGCTAAGCAATTGGTTGTGGCCAGTGTGGTTCTGGCAATGTCCTTTCCGTGTATCGCTACCTTTGTTGTGTTTCTTAGGGAGCTTGGGATTCGAAAGATGCTCATGTCAATCGGGATAATGATTTCAGCCGCCCTCATGACGGGGGGGATCCTGAATATGACCTTATAGACCGAATCCTGAATATAAGGACGGACACTACCACTCTTTAATCTATTTGGTCCTGTGTCCCCATAACCTTCATCTCATCATACAAGTGTCCTGTGGCATGCTTATCCCTTTGGATTGTCCGTGTTTTGGAGTCATCTCCCTGAGCTCAAGCTTTGTAAACATATGCTTTTGTAGTTCAAGGAAGATCACGCTCAGGAACTGACACCTGAGAGGGGGAAATTCCTTTCCTATGGTGGTTAAAGCGGGTTGTGGGACAAAGGAGGTTCGTATGAGCAAAAAGATCATAGCTCACGGCAGAGAGCAGGCGGTTCGGGCCATTATTCGTCTTTTGCCGAGGATCTCTTTCGACAATCTGGTCCGTCTCACGAATTTGGCACAGTGGCTTACTGAGTCTATCCAACGCAACCGTGACGATTCTCTACGATAGTAACCGACTTGACCCAAGTCTGAAGACGGCCTGGGGGTTTTCCTGTTTGGTTCGAGGATTTGAAAGGACCATCACGGCGAGCACACCGGAGGAATCAAGCTGAAACTGACCGCCTGATTCCTCAGGCGGACGTTGTGGCTATTACTGGGACTTCCCTAACCAACCATACACTTGAGCATTTGCTGGAGTTGTGCAATACCAAAGCCTAAATTGTAATGCTGGGAGATACTCTGCCTCTTTGCCCTGTGCTCTTTGACTACGGCGTGCATGCCCTTTCAGGAACAAGAGTGATTGACGCAGACCTTGCCTTGCGATGCGTCAGCCAGGGCGCCAACTTCAGGCAAATCAAAGGGACAAGTAGGCTTACCTTGTTAAGAGAGTAATGGATCGATGAAACATTTAGCAATAGGTACCGAAGATAATGCATTGTCTTTCTTGAATTCTAAAAAAAGGGGGATGGATCGATGAAGGAGCTGAAAATTGCTTGTGGAAAACCCACGGGAGCAACAGTCGGGGATTCAGTGGAAAAACAAACCATCCAGGAGCCGTATCAACAGAGAAAGGAGATCCGTATGGTGACAGTGAAAGTTGGGGACAAGGCGCCTGATTTTGAAGCGCCGGCATATCAGAATGGGAAGTTTGGTCAGGTAAAGCTTTCGGACTATTATGGCAAATGGGTAGTGCTCTGCTTCTACGCCGGCGATTTTACATTCGTCTGAGCAACGGAATTGGCGGCAGTTGCCTCCAGATACAAAGAACTTCAGGAATTAGGGGCAGAGGCCCTCTCAGTCAGTGTGGACAGCCATTTTGTACATAAGATGTGGCAGGACAACGAACTTTCCAAAATGCTCGAAGGGGGCGTTCCTTTTCCCATGCTGTCGGACCAGACCGGAAAAATAGGCATGGTCTATGGGGTCTATGACGAAAAGGCTGGCGTCGAAATGAGGGGACGTTTTATCATTGACCCCGATGGAGTCATTCAAGGGATCGAGATACTGACCCCACCCGTGGGCCGAAACGTGAAGGAACTGATCAGACAACTCCAGGCCTTCCAGCATGTCCGAAACACGAAAGGGACAGAGGCAACGCCATCTGGATGGGACCAGGCAGACCGACGCTCAACCCCGGGCCGGATCTTGTGGGCAAAGTATGGCAGGAATGGAAGGTTGAAAATGCCTTCCCATGATCTTGCCTTCTATAAGTTCGTTGTGGACAGTGTGCCCTCGGGCGTCATCACGGTAGATCGGAATCTCATGGTGTCGGGCTTGAACCCGTGGGCCGAGCGATTGACCGGTTACAGCGGAGAAGAAGCCGTTTTTGCCCACGATATGGAATCGTCTCTCTCCATCATTGGAGGATTTGTGCTCCCCCTGTTGCACAAGGCAGACCTCTCCCCCCTTAGGAGGAGAGGTCAGAGGCTGCCCCACAATTGATCCGGGGTGATGGGGATTTGGGCTTGACGCTTAAGACTGCGCCGATTTGGCTTCTAGCTCCTCGATGCGCTTGTTGATCGCATCAAGCTCTTCTTTGATGTAATTCGCCTCTTCCTTGAGCATGCTGACCTCGTCTTGCGGGTTCATGGTATATGGCCCGTAGGCTGGGGCGTAGCCTCCTCCCCAGGCTGGATAAAAGGACCTCCATCCAAAGCCTCTTCCGTAGCCCCGGCCCCATCCCAGGCTGGACCTGAACCATCTCCGAAAACCGCGGCCACGGCCATAGCCTCGACCATAACCAAAACCTCCACCATAGGCCAGGCCGTAACCTCCATAGGCAGGGTTACAGAATCCCTGTCCTCCTCCGGTCATCGGACCGGCACCCATTGGTCCTGTTCCATCAAATCCTGGCATATGAAACACCTCCTTTCCTTTAAAATCCACCGCGCCAGCCACGGCGGTGTCGTCCTCGTCCTCTGGGCGGCATATCAAAATGACCGCCCTCGATTCTGAGTATTTTGCCCATAACCAGGGCATCAGCAACAATAGCCCTTGCCTCTGTCAGGATTCTCCCGAAGGTTTGGCGTGAGACATTCATCATCTTAGCTGCTGTCTCCTGATCAAGGCCTTGGAAATCGTTTAATCTGATAGCCTCAAGCCCCTCAATGGGAAGGAAGACCTCTTCTCTGCCCCATGGGGGAATCCTGTCAGGGACAAAGGCACTTACGATTGGAGGTCCCTGTACAAATCTGAGTTTTCTCGGTCTTGGCATTTGACCTCCTATTATGGGCATCTGCTCATAATATATATTTTATCTAACAGAAGTCAATAGTTTTTTTATGAGTTATGCTCATTAATCCCCCAGAATCGCTTTTACCATCGCTACCGGCCAAAAAAAAAGACCACATAAAAACCGCTTTAAGACCAAGTTTTCTTCCTTAATCTCCACTATTTCCTCTCTACACTTTTTGAGTCGCTAATTGACAATGGTGTAAGGGGCGTCGAGCGGAAAGAAATTGTAAATGATAGCAGGGCTCGCCGAGACTGCACGGCAATTGGGTGTTACCACCTTTGCCGTTGCGAACGGGCTGAGGCGTAAAAAGGGTTAAGTGTAATTTGTAAACAACATCTCCAAGACCATGATGGGGTGACATTGGATATTCCAGAGGGAATTCGGCTCAGAAAGGTTGTTAAATCCTTGGCCTTTCAGGGCATACACCCTCATATATTTGGACCTGTGCGGTTAGCTCTTAGCCATTAGCGGTTAGCTTTTGGATAAAAC
>CAYVMN010000220.1:0-6852 GCA_964452575.1 uncultured Desulfobacteraceae bacterium
GGGCGCATCTATGACACCATGAAAAACATATTTAAGATGGACATGGTAAGCGGACCTCTAAGGCTAAAGTCCGCTTCGTTGGGTGGTGGGACCAAGATGGCGCAGGATTACGGACGGGAAATCGGGAAAAAACTCGGTTAAAATAAGATCTTTTTGAATTAATATAAAGGAGTATATTATGACAACCCCAAGACACTGTCCTGGATTTCAAGAGTTTAAGCACCTAAAATCTTTTATATGTAAGTGCCCCAAGTGCGGCAAGGAAAGAGAGATCTTTTCAGACGAGTTTAATCGATCACATACCTGTGCGGGATGTGGTGAAGAAATCGATTTTACCAAGTGTACGCTAGAGGCAGGGACATAAGGCCTGTCCGAACACCTACCTGGGAAACCTGTACGAGAACCCGGCTGCAACGAACCAGTCCCCGGCCGCCTCCGATAGACCGACCCCCCCGGAGACATCCAACTGGCAACAGAAATATCCTTGACCATGTGCTCAAGCTTATAATATTAGGGATTGAATTTCTATACCAATCTAAGGGTACCCTTGAAGGAATTTGAGGATCTCTATTTCGGCAAGGAAAATAAGCAGGCCCAAGGAGCAGGTCCAAAGGCTATTCCCAAAAGATCCTGAATCCCGCCCACTTCTTTACGGAATGGACTCCCTACGCTTCCTTTTCATTCCAATAGCAGGCAGGGAGCTTCGATGAAAATTAGCACCCAAAGAGTGATATTATCCTTCCTTGCCTTGTCCCTTCTTTTTGTCCTCCTCTTTGGATGTGGCAGTCCCCCACCGCCCAAGAGGATAGATAACCTGTGTGAGATTTTCAGGGAAAACAGGGAATGGTATGAGGATGCGGCGGAGTCATCTAAGAGATGGGGTATCCCCATACCCGTTATGATGGCGATTCTCCATTACGAATCAAGATATGTGGCTGACGCCAAGCCGCCTCGCACCTCCTGTCTCTGGATATTCCCCGGCCCTCGTCCTTCCTCTGCCTATGGATACGCACAGGCAAAGGATGAGACGTGGGAGGAATACCAAGAAAGCACAGGAAACACCCGGGCCGACAGGAATGATTTCGATGACGCTATCGACTTTGTCGGGTGGTATTGCTATCTTAGTCACAAGAGGTGCTATATTCCCAGGAACGATGCATATAACCTCTATCTCGCCTATCATGAGGGCCATGGAGGCTTCAATAGAAAGACCTACCTAGAAAAGAGATGGCTAATACAGGTGGCCAGAAAGGTTCAAGCCACATCTAACTTATACAGCAGCCAGCTTGCCTCATGCGAAGGGGAGTTCAAGAAAAAGGGGTGTTGTCTGTGGCCTTTTTGATGAAAACTTATCTGGCTCAGCGGCTCGACAGCCGTTGGAATTGATCCTATGAAACGCATTGATCCGTCCACTATCCTTTACAGAATCCAAAGTATCAGCTTGAAATGGAAGCTACTTATCCCCTTTCTGACCTTCTCTTTTCTGGGGACCGTAATCCTTGTATACATCGGTCTCAGCTCGCAACAGGAACTGATAAAAAAAGAGGAAAAAAGAAAATGCCTCTTCCTCTACAGGCTGTTCCTGACCGAGATAGAGCATAAGAAGATCAGAGCCCTTTCCCTTGCCACCGTCATTGCAGGGAATCCAGAGGTCCAAAGACTGCTCGCCGCGCGAGACCGCAGCGGCCTCACCGAGCTTCTCTTCCCCATATTCAAGAAGCTCAGAGAACAATACGGCATACTTCACTTTCACTTCCATGTCCCACCGGGCAAGTCTTTCCTGAGGCTTCACCTTCCGGATGTCTTTGGCGAGATGATCTCATACAGAACTACCATTATGGACGCCATGAAGTCCGGGAAAGGCGTTGCCGGTCTCGAATGGGGAATGGCCGGCCTGGGAATTAGAGGGGTTGTCCCGATCTATTACAAAGGAACCCTTGTGGGGAGTATTGAAATCGGATACCCCTTTGGAAGGCCTTTCCTCGAAGATCTAAAAAAAAGCTGGGGGGCCGACTTCACCGTCTTTGAAAAGATATCAGAGAATACCTACAGAAGACTGGCCACGACCCTGAAAGGGGGTACCGATTTTCCCTTGATCAGGTATTTGAGGCAGAGTGGAGAGGAAAACCCCGTGATACTGATTTCTCCTCCCGGTTACCGGCAGAAGTCGGTCTTATTGGGTGCGGTGAGTGATTACTCCGGCACAGTGGTTGCGGAAGTTGAAATTGAGGTTGACCGTTCGGGCATCGTGGATCGGCTGTTCAAGACCCAGGCCCTGATGTTGGCTGTGGGGGCCGTGGGGATACTGGTTTCCTTCACCCTGGTCTGGGTCGTTGCCGTCGCCTTTGTCAGACCTATAAAGGAGATCGTAAAGGAGGCCAGAGAGATCGCTGACGGAAAGATCGGGATCACACTGGAGCCAAGACCGGCAGACGAGATAGGAGAACTGACCCACTCCCTCACTAAAATGACAGAGGCCCTTAGCGAAAGGCAGGCCCAGATAAAGGATTACGCCAGGACGCTGGAGCTCAGGGTGAAGGAACGTACGTCAGATCTTATTGCCTCCGAAGAGAAGTACCGAACACTGGTGGACCATGCCCCCCTGATCGTCTACCGGATACTTTGCGACGGGACCACGGAGTTCATAAACCCCTATTTCACAGAAAAACTGGGGTACTCTGCTGAAGATGTGGTGGGTAACAAGCAGTTTTGGCGTGAGAATATATGTGGGCAGGAGACATGTGTGGATAAGAATGCCCCCATCACCTCTTGGGACGCGGCCGTGGAGTCGAGAGTTGAAAGGACTGTCAGGGACAAGCAGGGAAAGCCGCTCATCTTCATTGATCACGCTATACCCCAACTGGACGAGAGGGGAGGCATCAAATGGATCGACGGCATTATGGTAGACATAACCCAGTTGAAGAGGCTCCAGGAACGGGCGCTTCAGACAGAGGAGGTTCGGCTCCTGGGTGAAATCTCGGCCCGGTTTGCCCATGAAATGAGAAACCCGCTGGCAAGCGCGGGAGGGTTTGCCCGTCGCCTTCGTGATTCCCTCTCCGAATCGGATCCAGGCCGGAAACTGGCCGATATCATTGTGGAAGAAGTCTCCAGGCTGGAAAAGATTCTCGGCATCATTTTCTCGATGATTGAACCCATAACCCTCTACTACTCAGAAGTGGACCTAAACGAACTCTTCATGGCCATAATGGAAGAACTGAAAGATGTGATAAGCAGTAGGCGAATAGAGGTGGTCAAACACCTCGCCGTATCTCTGCCGAAGATCCGAGGGGATGAGGAGCTGCTGAATCGGGCCTTCGAAAATCTAATAAGAGAGGCGATCTTGTCGGCGCCAGAGGGCGAACAGGTCACCCTTTCCACCTCAAGGGAGGGTGACCTGGCAGCTGCTGTTGTCAGTCACCGGGCCGAAAGTATCTCAGAAGAAGATCTTACCCAGTTCTTTTTTCCCCGTTTCACCGCTGAGTCCGACTCCGCGGTGTTGGAGCTTCCGCTTTCCAAGATTATCGTCCATCGGCACGGCGGAAAAATCGATCTCCACCGCCAGGAAGGCGACATCATTGTCATAAGGGTAGAGTTACCGATCGAGCCCACTGGCCAGCCCGGTGATACGGCCCTCTGAGGGCTATGTCCTCAGTGGCGATTCAACGGGGAGCCCTGTGAGGTGCCCGGGGGCGTTTGGATCCTTTGACCCCTCTTCAAGCTCATCTATGAGGTCCAGCAGGGCCTGGCACTGTGTCCTCATTTTTCTCAAGGTCTCACTTCCGGTCTCTGGTTCAGCCTTTTCTGGAACCTCTCCAGAAGCGAGCGGTTCGAGGCGGTCTGTATCTGCCTCGCCCTTGAGATAACCTGATTCGAGCAGTGCAATGAAGTGGTCTGCGATCTGATCAGGGGTATAGTGCTTATGATCCGGTCTATACCATTTGTACACCCAGTTACACGTTCCGAGGATGGCATAGGCCTGTAATCTGGGATCTACCGGTCTAAAGATCCCTTTAGAAACCCCTTCCTCGATAATCCCTTCAATGATCTGGGTGTATTTTCTTTTCTCCTCCCGGATCTTCTCGAATTCCTCTTCCGGGAGTTGGCTTTCCTCACTGAAGAACACAGAGAACATGGGAAGCGATTGGATGATGATCTCCTTAATATGATTCCTGATAATACGTCTCAGTTTCTGATCGGGTGTGAGACTCTGCTCCAAGGTTTTGTAAAGGTTTTTGAAGATGTTCTCCAATGCCTGGATGTAGATGATGGAAAGGAGTTTCTCCTTACTCGACACGTAGTGGTAGAGCGCGGCCTTGGTGATCCCCAGTTCACTCGATACATCCTCAAGGGTAGTAGATCGATAACCTTTCCTATGGAACAGGTCCGTGGCTGTATCAATGATCTTCTGTATTCTTAGGCTCTTATCGAGCCCTTTGAAATCATGATGATCCGTCATCATTTTTCACCAAGTTCTCAACGAAACCTAGGCGACAAGTTAGATTGCCCTTCAATACCCTAATGCAGGTCTTCGGCCGCAACCGAAATAGTGGGCAGTGGGCAGATTTCAGAGGCGCCTGTCTCTAAATTCCAAATCTCAAGCACCAGATTACAAACAAATCCCAAGCACCAACCACCAAACTACAAACAAATCCCAAACACAAAACACGAAACACGAAACACCACACCCTGAATCTTTGAACCCCTCAACCCCTATATCTGTTTGTTATTTTGAATTTTGCTCCAGATCAGACCGGTTAACCTGAACAGACATCTTCGCTCTTTGCATAGAAGTTGCAAACTAAGACTCTAATGGGCACGGATGGATTCATGACATACAGGAAAAAATGATTGACATTAAATAAACAGTTAGTTAATTTTACTAACTATTTAGTAGCAATACCGGAACAAAAAGTCAAGCGAAAACTGCATATGGACCCTGATATGGGGACCGGATGCCCAGCATGAACTTGGGAAAAACCGGATTCTCTTGATTTCAAAACAGATATAAGATAAAGGCCTTAATTGCCTTAGCAATTTCCAAAACGTTTAAGCAGGAAATAACGCCGAAAAGGGGGGACCAATGAGCGCTATATGTAATTCAAAGGGAGACGTGAGGACAGAAGGGGCTTGGGATGACTATATCAAGTCCTATTATGAGAAGCCGACGAGTTTTGAGAGCTGGTCTGGGCTTGAACTGAAAGAGATCTATACCCCTGGTGACAGGCCAGCCGAGAAGTATGGCAAAGATATTGCTGACGCAGGTACCTATCCGTTTACCAGGGGGATCCACTCCAACATGTTTCGCGGACGTCTGTGGACCCGTAGAGAGGTGGTAGGGATCGGTTCTCCTGCCGATACCCATGAGCGGCTCAAATACCTTTCAGAACACGGGGGCTCGGGATTGAACACCATTGCCGATGTAACCTATGAGATGGGGCTGGACGCGGATCATCCATGGGCCGTCGACGAGGTCGGGCTTACAGGCGTCAACATCACCTCTATCAAGGATATGGAGACCCTTACAAGAGATATTCCCCTGGACAGGGTTAGCTGGTCTTTGATCACCGCCTCCACAGCCGCCTCAGTGACCATGGCCCAGTATGTGGCAGTGGCAGACAGGCTCGGCTATGATCTTCCTGTCTTGCGGGGCTCAATTCAGAACGATCCGATCCATTTCCGCTATTGTGGGTTTAGGCCGGCCTGCCCATTGGATCTCTCTGTCAAGCTGGGGGCCGATGTAATGGAATACTGCACCATCAACCTCCCCAAGTGGTATTACACCACTGTGAACATGTATGATCTGAGGGAACAGGGGATTACAGCCCCGCAGGAGGTGGCCTTCGGCTTTGGGATCGCCATGTGTTATATTGATGAACTGATTCGCCGGGGGCTGGACATTGACCAGTTTGCCCCAAGATTCACCTTTTATGTGTCATGCCACATCGATATCTTTGAGGAGGTGGCCAAGATTCGCGCTGCCCGCCGTATGTGGGCAAGGCTGATGAAAGAAAAATATGGGGCAAAGAATCCCAGGTCCATGCAGTTCCGATTCGCAGTCCATACAGCGGGGTGCTCCCTGGTTCCCCAGCAGCCGCTCAACAACATTGTTCGCATCTCCTATGAGGCATTAGCGGCAGTGCTCGCGGGGGTCCAGTCCCTGCATTGCTGCTCATACGACGAACCCATGTGTCTGCCAACCGAAAAGGCCCATCTCCAGGCCCTCAGGACCCAGCAGATCCTTGCATATGAAACCGGGGTCACCAACGTTGTAGACCCGCTTGGGGGCTCCTATTATGTGGAAAGCCTTACCGACAGGATTGAAGAGGAGAGCCTCAAGGTCATGAAACAGGTCGACGAAGTTGGTGGAATGGAGGAGGCCATTCGGACAGAGTGGCTGGATCGACAGTTCGAATCAGAGGCGGTCAGGAGGCAGAAGGAGATCGACAGCGCCAGTAAACTGGTGGTTGGCGTGAATGTCTTCACAACAGAACAGGAAAAGGAGACCCCTCTGGGTGTTCAACGCGTGTCGGAGCATTCAGCGAGACAACAGATCGACGACGTAAAGGAACTCAAGCGGACTCGAGACACAGACAGGCTCAGGGATGCAATCAGGCGTCTGAGGGATGACGCCGGAGAGGGCAGGAATGTAATCCCTGCCATGATAGAGGCAACAAAGGCATTTGGCACAACCGGAGAACTCCTGGGCACTGTCCGCGAGGTCTTCGGGTACCCCTATGATCCGATGGAGACCATAGAATCTCCTTTCAAAGATTAGGAGTAAGGTAATACTTTAGCGCTTTGAAAACACTGAGGAGTAAGAGGACCGCGAGGGTCTTTTTTCCAAAGGACGTA
>CAYVMN010000221.1:0-6839 GCA_964452575.1 uncultured Desulfobacteraceae bacterium
TCAGCAGGAAGGGATTTAATTAGTCAACTTCGCCAACAACGTCCCCCTATTCCCTATTTTGCAGAGAGGAGTTATTATGGCTTTATCACTTATGGAGGGTAACGAGGCAATTGCGTGGGGTGCAATAACCTCCGGCTGCCGCTTTTTTGCCGGGTATCCCATTACACCAGCTACTACAATCTTTAATGCTATGCTGGAGCTTTTGCCCCCTCTTGGGGGGATATGCCTTCAATGTGAAGATGAGATTGCTTCAATCGGGTCCTGCTTGGGGGCATCTATGGCCGGACTTAAAGTGATGACAGCGACATCAGGGCCCGGTCTAAGCTTGTATAGCGAACACATCTCTTTTGCCATTGGAAGCGAGATCCCAATTGTCATTGTAGATGTACAAAGGCTGGGACCGTCCACCGGATCCGCAACCCGCGGCGCGGATGGAGACATACAGTTTATGCGTTGGGGCAACAGCGGCGGATTGCCGGTAATCGTTCTGGCTCCTGTCGATGTGAAAGACTGCTTCTCACTAACTATTCATGCCTTTAACCTTGCTGAGAAATACAGGTGCCCGGTATTTATTGCCTCAAACAAGGAGGTTGGAATGACCAGGGAGAGTATTGACATGGAGGCCATTCCGAGGCCTAAGATTATTGAGCGTAAATCACCGCCTCCGAATGAACCTTTTCTTCCATTTAGGACGTCTAAAGATGACCTGGTTCCCTATTTCCAGCCCATTGGTGGAAAGGTGCTTGTCCGTCAAACGTCCTCCACCCATGGCGCTGATGGCTATATTACTACGGACTTCAAAGAGATTGAGAGGAATCAGGAACGTCTAAAGAGGAAACTGGAGTCTTCAGTAAATGAGTTCAATTTTAACGAAGTCTTTATGGAGGAAGGAGCCGATACATTGCTCATCGCCTATGGTGTTACCGCACGGGCAGCAAAGGAGGTATATAATAATATGAAGGAGAATAAAGCCTCCGTAAAACTCCTCATCTTAAAGACACTTTGGCCGGTCCCTGAGGAGGTGATAAAGAAGGCGTCCGAGAATGTAAATCGAGCCGTTGTTGTGGAGATGAATGTTGGCCAGTATGTGAAAGAAATAGAGCGCCTCCTTCCGAATAAGCGAATTGATTTCCTTGGTCAAATGGACGGAAGGCTTATATCGCCTTTCCAGATCAGCGAGGTAATCAAACATGTCTAGCCTGCTGAATGAAGCCAGACCCCCGGTATTTTGTTCGGGTTGTTCCCACGAGCGGATCGCCCATGCCCTTGATAAGTGCTTTCAGAATATGGGCCTGAGGGGCGACCAAATTGTAATGGTGAGCGACATTGGTTGTTCTGGATTGTTTGACACATTCTTTCATACCCACGCCTTCCACGGACTCCATGGCCGTGCACTTTCTTACGCAACCGGTCTCAAACTGGCTCGGCCTGAGTTGACGGTTGTTGTGACCATGGGGGATGGCGGTATGGGAATCGGTGGGGCACATTTGCTCGGCGCGTGCCGCCGAAATCTTGATATCACATTACTGGTCATGAACAACTTCAATTTTGGAATGACCGGTGGCCAGTTTTCTGCTACGACTCCTGCAAATGCCCAGGTGGGATCGGGTTTTCTCAACCATCTAGAACGCCCAATGGATATCTGCCAGGTAGCATGCTCTGGTGGCGCAACCTATGTCGCCCGTTGTTCAAGCTATGGGAAGGAGCTACCTGAGGAGATAGAAAAGGCGATACGTCATGAGGGTTTTTCTGTTTTGGATATCTGGGGAATTTGTACTGGACGCTATATCAAGAGGAACAAACTGACACCACAGATTATTGAAAAAAACATTGCCGAGTTGCCACAGATGGAAGGCGTGGTGGCACGGAATGTGAGGAAGGAATATGGCCGTCATTACAGGGAAATGACAGCTTCTCTGAGACCTGTCTCTTCACCGGCTAAGATTGAGAGGGGCTTTGATCCGCCTGAAAGCGGCAGACAAGAAATAGTCATTCTGGGCAACGCTGGACAAAGGATCATCACGGCCGGAGAGATCTTGTGCCTTTCGGGGCTCTTTGGAGGCCTGAATGTAACCCAGAAGAATGAATATAACGTTACAGTCTTAAGGGGCCCTTCTATAAGCGAGGTGATCCTATCGCCTGAAGAGATTGACTATACAGGGATTGAAAAGCCTCACGCTATTTTGGCCTTGGGCCAAGAAGGAGTAGATCGCAGAGCGTCTCTTTTTGATATCCTGGACGAGCACACCTTGATTATTCAGGCATATGGTGTGGAGGTGCCGCCTAATAATGCCGGAGTCCATCTGGTTGATTTTAAAGCACATAAGGTTAAGGCCTCAGACTGGGCCCTTGCTGCTCTTTCTATTATGGCAAGACTCAAAAAGGCGATCACCCTTGAGATGCTCCAAGCGGCACTGGAGTATAGGTTCAAGGATCAAGTCTTGCCGCTCTTTCAAATAGGCAGGGTTGTGCCGGATCGGCGGATCGGGGAATGGCGCTGATGTGCGCAATACTGTGATGGGTCTCTCGTTCTCGCCTTCAGTTCTATGCCAGCAGGAGGTGAACATGGATAGATCACAACTTCTGAAACGACTTGACAAGGCATGGGAGGCACTCAAGACGTCATACGCCGGTCTGTCAGATTCGGAGCTGATGGAGCCTGGCGTCACCGGTGCCTGGTCGGTCAGAGATATCATCGCACATGTGACCTCGTGGGAAGAGGAGGCGCTGACACATCTGCCCCTCATCCTCGCGGATGGGAAGCCGCCGCGGTATTCCGTTACGTACGGCGGCATCGATGCCTTCAACGCCCAGATGACGGAGCAGAAGAGGAACTTGTCGGTCTCTGAGGTGATGCGGCAGCGGGACGATACCCACCTCCGGCTTATCGAATTCATCCAGAGTGCGCCAGAAGATCAATTTATCCGCGAAACGCGCTTCCGCCGTCGTCTACGACTTGATACTTACAGCCATTACCCGAAGCACGCCGAGGCTATACGGGAATGGCGAGAGCAGCGATCAGCAGGATAGGGAGAGGAGTTGGTGCTCGCCTCTTAGTATGGCCCGATCCTGCGAAGGGAATAGACCGACTTCCACCCCTTGCTCCCCGGTTCTTTGAGATATGGCTCCATTTCCTTGTTCATCCTGAATGTGGTCTTTTCCGGTTCAGGAACGGTCCCCGCCGGCCATGTCTCCAGGATATCTTTCTGGAGCAAGACCAGATATTCACAGACAGCCAGGATCGGCCATTTGGCCTTATCAGCATCTCCCAGGGTGGCCTTGCCCACGATGCCCTCGGGTGTGGCGACGATCTCCAGGGGGAGATCCCCTGCCCGCGTTCTATAGGTATTGGGCCTCAAGAGATCTTCGGCTGAAAGGTCAAAGTGGCCGTCCGGGAAATACTTATAGTCCGGCATGGGACCCGTATCCAAGGCATACTCCATTTTGACCATTTCAGGGAACAAGAGGAGGCCCATGGAGGTCTCCGCCTCATCGGCATGGATAAACCGGGTATCGAATTTCCCGCCGTATTCCTTTGTCTCGAAGAATTCACGGACCGCCCTCTGAAGCTCGGGGGCCACATAGAAACCCGGGAGTTGATAGGTATTCATAAAACGCTTGATGGCCTTTTCAATCTCATTTTGGTGCGCATGGTTGTTAAACCATATCTGTTTGCGGAACCCATCATTCCACAGGCCATACATGATATGCATAATGCTTTGTTCAAAGGCCTCGTCATTGACCATAATGGTCCCGCACATTCCCTGGTGCCAAGGTGGATGGCAGCCGTAATTTATCGGATAGGCGATGTTAACCTGGGCCCCCATCTTGGCGGTCTTGCGACGGACGGCTTCGGCTATTCGCGTAACTTGAAGGGTGTCGTGGCCTCCTACCAGGTGGTCACCGTGGCATTCTGTGGAGCCAACAGGAACTATAACCACGTCATTTTTTCGACGGTTCCTGACAAGGTCCGCCCTGGGGGTGTTCTGGATATAACACCCTGGTTTATCCATCTCTCCCGGTGAAGGGATTCCATATTCTTCTTTAAGGGCCTTATCCACCTCTTCGTCAGACATGTTCCAGATTCTCTCTTTCATCCTGCCGACCGAGGTCTTTTCAAAAAACGGTACGAACCGGCCCGATCTCTTTTCAGTCATTGTTTTCCCTCCTTTGAATTGCTTCTTAAAACTCAGTTTCCAAAACTATTATCCCCTATCTAGTGAGAAGATACGCAAGAAGGCAGTACGATGATAAATAATACAAGTCAACAAGAAATTTCAAGAATATGTAAGGCTTCCGCGACTTGAAAGCGCGGAGATGCGGCATCCCCTCTACCCGAGAACTGGTGCGAAATATGCCAGGTCGTTTTCAAGACACTGTGAGCCAAGAATAGGATTTTATGTTGTGAAAGGAATCCCGGTAAAATATATAGACCCTTGACTCAACTACGTGAACACTCTTACGCTTTAATCGAAGAGATAGCCAGATTGCAGCAAGACCTGGAAAATGGAGGAGAAAATGAGATGTGGAAAGATAGAGGGATGGGAACTGAAAAGGGAAGTTCTGGATAAATGCACTAGGCGAGTTTGAAATGAAAAAAGGAGTGGTCTTTAACGTACCGCCCGGCGTTTCTCACAGACTATATGACGTTACAGAGGATCTGGAGATCTTTGACTTGTTTATTGGGCCTATCCGCTGACCAGGCTTCGCCTCAAATCCGCCTTGGCGAGACTACGCGATGCTAGATCCTGGATTCTAGATGCTCGATGATACAACGAGTCCCTTCAGCCCAGCCCCGCGGCTGAAACGGCCTTTTCGATGGATTCCTTTTCAGCCTGCTTCAAGGGGAGCAGGGGCAGGCGCGGTGGGCCGCCGTAGTAACCGGCGATATCCATTGCGCACTTGACTCCAGCGACCCCGAATTTTCCAGATACCGATTGGTTGAGGCGGAAGAGCTTTTGGTGCAGCTCCAGGGCCTTTTCCCTCTTGCCCGCCCTCGCAGCCTCATAGAGTTCACAACAGGGGGCCGGATAGGCATCTGCCAGGGATACGACCCCGCCGGAGGCCCCAAGGGTCAGACCGATCAGAAGTGTATTCACGGTTCCGGCCAGGACCTCAAAATTCTCTTCGCAGACAGTCAGATATCGGGCCATGCCGTCCGGTGATGTATCCTTCATTCCGGCCACGTTGGGATGCCTGGAGAGGGCCTCAATGACCCTGGGGGAGAGGGCCATTCCGGTGAAGCCGGGTGCATTGTAAATTAGAACCGGAATGGAAAGGGCCTCTGCCACATCGGAATAATAACCAATCATGGCATCATCGGTCAGGCCCTTCTTGAAGTAGGAGGGTGTTACAAGGGAGACAAAATCGGCGCCTAGGGACTCGACCTTTCTGGCAAACGAAATGGTCTGTCTTGTTGATTCATACCCGGCTCCTGCCATGACCAGCTGGTGCTCGGCCTTCTCCTGAAGGGCCGCCTCCAGGATCATCAGTTTCTCTTCTTCGCTCAGGCTCTTACTCTCCCCATTGCTTCCGAGAACAAAGAATCCGGACAAAGGGGTCTGACCGTACTTTCGGACATTTCCCCTTAGGTCCTGGATCGACACCTCTTCATTTAGGAAGGGCGTTGTGATCGGTGCAAAGATTCCCGCCAGTCTCTTTTTCATGATTTCCACCTCCAAATCCTATTCCGTGGGAGGCCCTGCCATACCCGGCTCGGCCCGTATTTTACCCATAACGCCTCGCATCGTCTTCCCGAGGAATGAGGTGTCCCCATCTTTGAGAGCCCAGGACCTCCCGATTGGCGACATTTGGAGGCTCCAGACCGTTGAAGATATCTATTACACAGCGGGCCGCCTCGGTAGCCATCCTGATCACGCACTCTCTTGTAAGGGCAGCCGAGTGAGGGGTGAGGATGACGTTTTTCAGGCCCAGCAGGGGGCTGTCTTCGGGTATGGGTTCTTTGCTGAAGACATCCAGGCCTGCCCCTGCCACTTTTTCGTTTCTCAGGGCCTCGATCAGAGCGGGTTCGTTCACAATCGGACCTCGAGAGGTATTTATCAGAAAGGCCTGGGGCTTCATCCAGGAAAACTCCCGCTCACCCACCAGATGATGGGTATTGGCGGTCAGGGGGACATGGATGGAGACCACATCTGATCTTGAAAAGAGTTCCTTCATGTCCACAAAAGTCACCCAGTCTCCTAGAGTCTCTTTTATGTGTTCGGGGAGGAAAGGGTCCACGGCTATGACCTCCATTCCGAGCATGTGATTACACAGGCGGCCGAGCTCGGAGCCGATGCGGCCGAACCCCAAGAGACCCAGTGTCTTTCCTCTCAGGTCTCCGGGCAGGTTCTTATAGCGGATGGCAAAATTGCCTTCGCGCACGGCCCTGTCCATCAGAAAAAGCCGCTTGGATAGGGCGAGCATGAAGGTCAGCACATGCTCGACAACGCTGATCGTGTTCACCCCAAGATTTGAAGTGACGACGATTTCCTTCTCTGAGGCCGCCGCCACGTCCACGTTATCAAGCCCCGCACCCGTACGGGAGATGATGCACAGGCCATCTGCCGCAGAGAGAAGTTGCCTTGTAATTTCTATCCCTGTCCTGAGGATCATCCCGTGGGCCCTCGCCATCAAAGGACGAACGGTCTCTGGCCTCCGGTCTGGTGAAACAACGGGCTCAAGACCTGCCCTTTTCAGGAGTTCTATTGCCTGCGATTCAATGGGCTCCGGAAGCAATACCCGTTTTTGAGGTGTCAATATCAGCTCCTTCTAACCACAGTATTTGGCCACGCGTTTGGCCACAAAGTCTACCATCTGCTGAGTGGCCCCACCGAACT
>CAYVMN010000222.1:0-6773 GCA_964452575.1 uncultured Desulfobacteraceae bacterium
TCAGGTAGAAATTGGCGCCTTCTTCCTCTTTCTTGGTCTCCTTTTTGCCTGTGACGGTGATAACTCCCTTGTCAATGGTTACCGAAATATCTTCCTTAGAAAGACCGGGGAGTTCGGCGGTTAGAAAATACCTCCCCTCTTTTTCATAGAAGTTGGCAGTCGGTACCCACTCTTCACCCATGTCCCTCTGCCATTCAGGCCAGAGCCGATCGAAAAATACGTCCCCCCATCCTTCACGGCCAAAGGGGGTCATCCAAGAGGGTCTCCTTCCTCTCCTGATTGCTAGTGTCATCGTCGCTCTCCTTTCATACTTAAATATAGAATTAAGTTTACATCAAAACCAGACGGTTATTATTTATCTCAATAAATAAACACCATTTCTGCCCTGTCAAGGGGGAGGGGAAGTCCGGCACACTATAGCACCTCTTCCAGAGCGAGCTGTAGGCGCCGAGTTCCTTTTGCCATTGCCGGTCGTCCCAGGGCAACTCTTCCTCGCATATCTCTCGTATACGGCCGAAGAAGCCCCTGCCCCCATCTCTCAACAGCACCCCGATTCTCGTTCGCCTTAACAATAGGTCTTCAAGGTGGACAACCGCCTCGCTGCGCGCTGCCCAGCGGAGTTCGGCCCAGAGGGTATTGGTCCCTGGAATACGTTCAAGTTCGTCATCCTCCGCGCAGCTCACGACCTTGTAGGCCTCGGGCCCGTAGTGGCCCAAGAGCCGTCTTACCAGGGCATGATCAAGGGGGGCCGAGCGGAGCATTTCTTTGTCGGCCTTATTAAATACTGACTCTCCTCTATCCTGAACATTCAGGGATGGAATTGATTTCATAACATGTTTGAGCACATCCATGGCTATCAGGCGAAAGGTTGTCAGCTTCCCACCACTTACCGAAATGAGACCCTGTTCAACCCAAATGCTGTGGTCCCGTTTTTCCTTGGATGGGTTCAGAAGGCCGGTACCGATGACCGGGCGGACACCTGAGTAGGTGGAGACGATGTCGCTGGCACGGATATCCAGCGAGGGGAGCTGGAAACGGACCACATCCAGGAGGTAGTCCACTTCTTCAGGCGTGATGTGGGGCTCGGAGTTCAGGTCATCATCATGATCAAGGTCGGTCGATCCCACAAGTGTAACACCTTCCCACGGCAATATGAAGACTCCGCGACCGTCCGATGGATGCTTCAGTGTAAGAGATTGGGCTACAGGGACTCTCCACGATGGAAATATCAGATGGCTCCCTCTGAGGGGTCGAATGTTTTTGCCTCCTGATACCTGTTTGCGGAGCCTATCAGCCCAGGCACCGGTTGCGTTGACTACGGCCCTTGCATGAATCTCGGCAGTGGCCCCGGATGGGACATCACGCACAGCCACACCACAGGCGCGCCGGTTTTTCGTTAGGACCTGCTCTGCCGCCACATAATTTAGGGCCAGGGCCCCGTCCCGCTGGGCCTCGCGAAGGAGTCGGAAAACCAGTCTTGCATCATCCGTGGTGGAATCAAAACACTGTGCCCCTCCTTTGAGCCCCCTGACCTCTATCCTGGGGGCAAGCAGGCAAAAGGCGTGGGCCGGATAATAGCGATGATTCCAGGTGGCAGCAAGGAGATCATAGGCGGTCAGGAGGGCGGTAAAGGACCAGCGCCCTGGCCTTCGACCCCTGTAATCACTGAACAGGAACCCAAGCGGCTCTACGAGCCCAGGGGCGTCTCGCAAGAGTCGCTGCCGTTCCCTAACCGACTGGCGGGTCAATCTCACCTGACCGTCCATCAGGTAACGAAGCCCCCCATGCACCATCCTGGACGAGCGACTGGACGCACCCCAGGAAAAATCGCGCTGCTCCACAAGCACGGCTGAAAGCCCTCGCCGTGCAGCCTCTCTCAAGATCCCCGCCCCAGTGATTCCGCCTCCAATCACGAGCAGGTCCCATTCGCGCCTGGCCTCACGATCACTCCCTGTCAGTCTGGCCCAGGCCTGATGGCGCCAATTATGTGCTCTTGCTTGATTTCTCACTTGAATTCAGCGAACCAATTTGCCGGGGTTCATTACTCCTTGCGGATCGAATTGTCTGCAAAGGGCCTTGATGGCATCTATGCCCAATCCTCCTTTTTCTGCTTCGAGATAGGGTGCATGGTCTACCCCCACGCCATGCTGGTGGCTTATGGTGCCTCCATTGGCAACTATGGCCTTGGAGGCATCGGACTTCGAGTGCTGCCACCTGATGAGGGTCTTCTCGTATGTCTCGGCCACCCTGAATATGTAAGTCGTGTAGATGCTGGCCCCCTGTGGGTAGAGGTGGGAGAGGTGGGAAAATACATGAACTCGCTCCCCAGAACGGGAAAGGGCGCCGATCAAGGCCGATTCCATGACATCTGCCAGGTGCTCAACCTTGTCCCAATTGGTTGCTGATTCAACCGTGTCCACGGCATATCCCTTTTCCCACAGGGTGTTCCTGAGATAAGGTGTACGGAATCGATTCTGCTCCCACTTCATGCCAAGATACCTGCTTGCCAAGAATCCGACTGCGCCTTGAAAGGCACCACGTGCCTGCCTTGCAGCCCTATTGCACTGAAGATGGGTTCCAGTTACTCCGAATATCAACATGCATTTTTGAGGACCTGCACCGCGCCGGGAGAGGAACTCTTCTAACAATTTAACTAGGCTTCTGTGTCTGGCAAGTAGGAGCTGGGTCTGGGTTTCGGCTGGATTGCTCAGGCGCAGCATGGAGAGCGGGATTCTGGCCTGTACGGCACTGCGTGCAGCAGCTAAGCCCCTTTTCCATGAAGGAAAAAAGATGGCCTGAAATCTCTCATGTTTGGGTAGCCGAGTGACCCTGACCTTTACCTCCGATAGGATACCCATACGTCCTTCGGAGCCGAGCACCAGCTCACGCAGATCGAGACCCGCCGATGAGGCTGGGAAATCCGGGATTTCAAGGATGCCGGCAGGGGACACAAGCCTTCCCCCGGCGAACAACTCCTCTATGCGTCCATAGCTCAAGGACTCCTGCCCGGTAGAACGTGTGGCAATCCAGCCACCCAGTGTAGAGAACTCAAAGGACTGCGGAAAATGACCCAGGGTATAGCCACGCGCCCTCAGTTGTGCCTCTATATCCGGTCCGGCCACACCTGCACCGAATGTAGCGATCCGGCTCTCATCGTCGAGGCTCAGGAGGCGATTCATCCTTCCTATATCAATGGTTAGGACGGGATTTTCGCCCATTTCCGGGGTGATGTGCCCTACAACGCTGGTCCCGCCCCCGTATGGGATCACAACTGCACCGTTATTCTTGGCGTATTCAAGGAGGGACAGAATTTCCTCGACAGTGATGGGATAGGCAACAGCATCAGGTGTGGGGCCCAGGTTGCCGCTTCTGAGGGCTAGCCAGTCCGGCAGACTCTGTCCACGCGCATGACGCACTCGGTCTTGTGGTGTCCTGATCACCAATGGGTGATCGGGCAGACGAGATTCCGGCACCTTAACCAGGACGTCCGCGAGTTTTGCATCGGGCAGTGGGACTGCTTCGCCTACCTTATCTGCCAAAAAACGATAGGCATCCTCGGGCAGGGGAAAATCGATCTTCTCCTCGCCCCATCCATTCCAACGTCGCATGTTTCTTACCAAGAGCTAAGCCGTTGTTTTCCAGCCCGACCTGACTCATTTTCCACTTTTAAGTAGTGCTTGAGCGAAAACCCTGTTTTTTCGGTCAAGAAATTCGAAATCCGAAGCACGAAGTACGAAACAATCACCAAAATGCCAATATCCCAATGAGCAAAACCTAATATTCTTAAGATACTGGGGTTGGTTGTCTTGAATTTTGGTATTCGAATTTGTTTCGAATTTCAGATTTCGATATTCGGACTTTGCCTGAACGGGGCTTTTCGTTCAGCTACTAAGTATGCTCAAAAGCCGAGGTTCTGTCAAGGAGGCGATCCTGCCTCAGGCTTGATCCTTTCTAAAAACCTTGACTCAGATGTCATTAAGACATACCAATACCCTCAGCCTTGTTGATATCAGATGACCTAGGCCTGCGGGTCATATGGCTATGGCATTTAAGAAGTTGTTTCTGGGCAATCATGGGTCTATGATGCTAAAGAGAGTCTAGGGGAACGAATAATGGCAAAAGGCTTAAGGCTTAAGGTTAAAGACCATATGCCGTATCGCTACCACTGATTCTTTGAGAATATTTTACTTTTCTGACAGCAATTCAAAGGTCTTTTTCTGGAATCCTATAATACAATTAAAAATTACTGAGGAGCGCCCTGGGTGCCATGCGGCGAAATGATATAGCTTTCGATCATTACCGTGAAATCATACCGGAGTTTTCCCTCTTTCTGGAGAGCATCCGACGGCCCCTTCCTGCGCATATCAGGGTCAATCGACTTATGATTGAGCCGACAGACCTGGTTCGTTCGCTAGAGGTAAAAGGGGTATGCCTCAAGAGATCAAGTGAAGAGTATGATACCCTGTATGTTGTGCCTGGCCCGGAATCCCCCGGAAATCTGCTTGAATACTTCCTGGGCCACATTCATCCCCAGGCACTCACCTCCTGTCTTGCTGCATATGCCCTCTCAGCAAGAGAGGGTTCATCCGTACTTGATATGTGCGCTTCTCCAGGTGGGAAGGCCTCTCACGTGGCAGATCTCATGAAGAACACCGGGCTGATCGTTACAAACGAGCTTTATCCCAGCAGACAGGCCTCCCTGGGACACACGCTGGACAGGCTGGGTGTCCTGAATGCCGTTTTAACGGGGTACCAGGCCCAGGAATTCCCTTTGAAGGTACGTTTCGATTATGTGCTTGCCGATGTCCCCTGTTCGGGGGATGGCAGGTTTAGAAAGACAAATGACTCGGTTTCATACCGCAGGCCCAGAGATAGTACCAGGCTCCCTGAATTGCAGAAAAGGATCATCCTCAGGGCATTCGACCTGTTAAGGGAGAGTGGCCAAATGCTTTATGCCACCTGCACCTACAATCCGGAAGAGAATGAATCAGTGGTGAACTTTCTGTTAGACCACCGGGATGCAATACTCCTCCCAATAGAGGTGGGCCTTGATTACGAGCCCGGACTGGTTGAGTGGAAAGATGAAAGATACCAAAAACAACTCGAGCGAGGGGCCAGGTTCTACCCCCATCGGCTCGATTCAGTGGGATTCTTCATGGCCAGAATTGGCAGGAGAGGATGAGCGAAATCATCTCTTTTCGTGGCTGGAAGAACGGTTTGGAATCCCTGAAAGCCTCTTCGACGATTATCTATTATTCAGGAGGAATAAGAGCTGGCACCTCTTGAGAGATACTCGACGGCTCGTGGCAGCCTTACCCCTCAAGGTATCCAGGGTGGGGTTGAGGGCATTTCAGAGGGTAGGGGGATTTATCAAGCCGACTACATGGTTTATTCAGATTTTCGGCGCTGCGGCAACAAGGGCGAGGCTTGAGATTGGGGGGAAGCAGCTTCAGAGGCTTTTGGCAGGCCAAGAAATCCCTTTGGACCTGGACCTGACCAAAGGCTACGTGATCCTTTCTTTTCCCGAAAACCGAATCCTGGGTCTTGGATTTTTCATCAATGGCAAGGTACGTTCCCAGATTTCTAAGAAGGAACTCCGGCTTGTCATGGTGGAGAATGAGGAATGACGAATGAAGAGGCGGTTAAAATGCTTACGAAAAAACAGATGAACAATTATGCAGAGGTCTTGATGTGGGGCCTGAAGACTGCACGGAAGGAGAGGTTCAGGAGAAACGATATTGTCCTGGTCCAATTTGACAAGGCAGCCATTGAGTTGGCCGAGATTGTCCAGGGTAGAATCCTGGATTCACGGATGAACGCCGTAATGCGTCTTGGCGCCACGACAATAATGGAACTCAATCTTTACAAAAAGGCCAACAACAAACAGCTGGTCTTCATTGGGGCGTGGGAAGAGGTTTTTTTCAAGAGCCTGAATGGCAACATCAGCCTTAGGGCCCCTGAATCGCTGACCCATCTGAGCGACATTGACCCCAAAAGGATCGGAAAGGCAATCGTCGCGAGAAAGCCATTGCGAGATATCCTCTGGAAGAGAGAAGATGAAGGTCTTTTCGGCTGGACCATCTGTTCTGTGCAGACAGATGGGCAGGCAAAGGAGGCCGGGCTTTCCCCCAGGCAATACGCCAACCAAATCATCAGGGCATGCTATCTGGACAAGGCCGACCCTGTTAGTGAATGGAAGTCCATTTACAGGAATGCCAGTTACGTCAAAAAATGGCTGAACAGCATGGAGGTGAAGTACTACCAGGTCCAGTCGGAAACCACGGATCTCAGGGTCACGCCAGGGGAGAGAAGAAAATGGATCGGGATCTCGGGGCACAACATACCCAGCTTTGAGATCTTTATCTCTCCTGACTGGCGCGGGACAGAAGGTGTCTATTATGCCGATCAACCCTCTTTTCGAAGTGGTAACCATGTCAAAGGCGTACGCCTGACCTTTAAGAAAGGCCGTACTGTAAAGGTAGAGGCCCAAAAAGGCGGAGAGTTTGCTCTCAAACAGCTGGCCATGGATAAGGGGGCCAACAGGATAGGGGAATTCTCACTGACGGATAAGAGGTTTTCAAGGATAAACCGGTTCATGGCGAATACCCTCTACGACGAGAACTTCGGCGGCCGTTACGGCAACATTCATCTGGCTGTGGGCATGTCCTATACAGATACCTATGATGGGGATTCCTCGAAATTGACCAAGAAGATGAAAAACAAACTGGGCTTCAACGATTCGGCCCTTCACTGGGACCTTGTGAACACAGAGA
>CAYVMN010000223.1:0-6759 GCA_964452575.1 uncultured Desulfobacteraceae bacterium
CCACAGGAAGGCAGGGCCTGGTTTCTGTCCATCTACAACGTTGTGGGAGGTCTGGGTGCGGCAACAGGTCCTATTCTGTCTGGGTTTGTTATTATATCGCTGGGCCATTTAGATCTCCGGGGGGTCACTTGGAACTTGGTGCCAATACAGGTTGTTTTTATCGCCTCCTCCATGTTTAGACTCCTGAGTTTTCAGTTATTCAAGTATATAAATGAACCGGAAGAGGTTTCGGTTGGACAGATGGTGAGGATACTGAGAAGCGTTCGGGGATTGAATATGGCCGCAGGTTTTAATTCTCTGCTGCACCCGTTCATCGAGACATCAAGAGAAAAGAGGAAAGTGCAGAGTTTAGGGGATTCCCCGATCTGTTGAGGCGGACGGTAAGGCACTTGTCCCGCCCATGAAGGAAGGCACGATGATTACGGTACTAACCATACTTCTGGGAGTGGTTATTCTATTCCTTTTGATTGAACATCGGGTGCATCTCCGCAATTTATACTCCATTTCTTTTCGTTTTCATGTGAATGGGACCAGGGGCAAATCATCCGTAACTAGACTCATAGCAGGTGCCCTGCGGGAGCATGGCCTAAAGACCTTTGCCAAGACCACCGGGACGCTGCCACGGATGATAATGGACGACGGTCGGGAATATCCCATCTATCGTCCAGCCAAGGCAAATATTATAGAACAATTACGTATTGTCTCCTTGGCCGCGCATAATCACGCCGAGGCACTTGTTATAGAATGCATGGCCCTTCAACCCCGTTTACAGGCGCTTACCGAACTGAAATTTGTCAAGGCAACGCATGGGGTCATAACAAATGCCCGGGCCGACCATCTGGAGATTATGGGGCCGTCTGAAAAGGATGTGGTTTTGGCCCTTTTGGGAACAACACCTATTGGAGGGCATTTGTTTACAGGCGAGAGGGATTACATCGGGGAATTTCGGGCAGTCTGCAAAGACCGCAATTGCGAATTGCATCTTGTTGAGCAGCAAGATATAGACGCAGTAAATGACGACGACATGTCCGGCTTTACCTATGTGGAGCACAAAGAGAACGTGGCTCTGGTCCTTAAGGTGTGCGAAGCAATTGGGGTTCCTCGCAAAACGGCACTGCGCGGGATGTGGAAAACACAGCCTGACCCCGGCGCCATGAGCGAATATGAGATCCATTTCTTCGGCAGAAGGATCGTATTGGTCAATGGCTTTGCTGCTAATGATCCGGAATCCTCTGAACGGATCTGGAGAATGGCCCTCGGCCTACATGAGGATTGTGAACGAAAGATTATGGTGTTAAACGCGCGTGCCGACAGGCCGGAGCGTTCCAAGCAGTTGGGTGAAGCCCTCCCGCACTGGCCGCATGCCGACCGATACCTATTGATGGGTACAGGTGTATATCTGCTTTTCAAGACGGCCGTTGCGAGCGGTGTGGATTCGTCGAGGTTCATCTATGCCGAGGGTATGAGGGTCGAGAGGATATTCGAAGAGATAGTGGGACTGTCAGGAAAGTCAACCGTTGTCATGGGCATCGGCAATATTGCGGGGCCGGGCCTTGAACTTGTAAACTATTTTCGCAACCGGACAACGATGCAGTGAGGGAAGATATGGAAAACCTTGTAACTCTATCAATTGGCATCGGACTTGTGGTGAGTCTTGCCCTTTCCGAAATGCTGGGATTGACCGCCGGCGGTATGGTTGTTCCAGGATACATCGCCTTGTATCTAGACCAACCACTCGTTGTCGCCCTCACCCTCCTGGTAAGCTATCTCACCTATTTCATAGTGCATTCACTGAGCACTCTGATGATGATTTACGGCCGACGGAGGACCGTGATGATGATTCTTGTGGGCTTTGCGATGGGTGCCCTAATCAGGTCGTTCGGATACATAACGCTGCCTAAGGCGACCGTTGATTTGACGATCGTCGGTTACATTATTCCTGGCCTTATTGCCATCTGGATCGACCGACAGGGTGTGGTTGAGAGCTTTTGTGCCCTCATAATTGCAAGCGTAATCGTTCGCATAATCCTGATACTAATTACCGGCGGAGATGTAAGGATATGAAAAAGATATACTGGCGTCCAAGCAAGGTACCGCGTGTGGCGCTTCTGGTCACCGCCATCCTTGCGATTGCATCGATGTCATCGGTTGAGCTAATTAAGCTCAAGAAAAAACAGCCCTATTTTGACGAGAAATTCCAGGCATCTCTCGCGATGAAGGATGCCATGGAAGTCATCAAAGAATACCGCATCAAGAATATCGGGCCGATTGATACCACAGCAGACCCTGCCAACTCCGGTCTCATTGGCCTTCCCGAGTCCCCCATCACCAGTGCCTTTGGCCACTTGCTGGCGAAACACCATACAATTAACCCCAATTGGGCGGCAGTACTGGTGGAGATGTTTAAAAAGGCCGGCCTGAAACAAGGAGATACGGTTGCGATGGGTTTTTCAGGCTCGTTTCCTGCTTTGAACCTTGCCGCTCTCGTCGCCGCTAAGGTGCTAAAGCTGAATGTCGTGGCCATCACCAGTGTCGCAGCCTCCACATGGGGCGCCAATATTCCGGAGTTCACATGGCTGGATATGGAAAAAGTACTTTACGACAACGGGATCATCCCACATCGATCCATAGCAGCCTCTTACGGCGGACAAGAGGACCTGGCCCTGGGGAAATCCAGGAAGGCACGACAGCTTCTCCGGGAAGCTATAGAACGCAACGGGCTAAGTCCTATGGAATTTGAAACGACAAAAGAGAATATTGATGAAAGGATAGCAGCTTACCTAAGATTTGCGAAGGGAAAACGGATAGCAGCATATGTAAATGTGGGAGGGGGTACCGCGTCCGTGGGGAGCGTTGCGGGGAAGAGGCTTTTCAGGCCGGGTCTAAATCTCACGCCTCCCCCGGCTGCCCTGAGCGTTGATGGTGTCATGACCCGCTTTGCTCGCAAAGGGATGCCCGTTATACATATGGTTTATATCGATAGAATTCGGAAAAAGTATGGACTTCCCGCAAACCCGTCAACCATGCCGAGCATAGGAGAAGGCCAGATTTTCATTAAAACGGGATACAGTATCGTTCTTGCAGTAATCAATCTTGGAATTTTGTTGCTGGTCCTATATGCCTTCCTTAAGACGGATATTGGCTACCGTATTTTCGGGTCCGCCCAAGATAGTCAACCTCCAACGCACCCTGAACCGATGATCTAATCCGATTAATGCAACATCAGGGTAAAAAGTGGAACTGTTGGTTCAGCGTTTCCCTATACCGGAATCTCGACTTCCTATTTTTATTTTTATTTTTCTTTTCAGATAGATAAAGTACCATCTCCGAACCTGGCAAATCCAACCACCTTTTCTCTAGCAAAATTCGGAACCTAGAGTTCTGCCCGCCTCTTACATCTCCAGAAAAAATACCCAAAAAACGAATACTTAAGCCGGTGGCATGCCAATTGCTCTATTTATTTTACATCGGGCAGAGAAATTGCGCGAGAGAGTGCATCTGCAGGAGCAGATTTGCAGTACCGATTATGGGTGTGTGTGGAAGAGGCGATCGAAATGAACATCGAAACCGTTTCGTTTAATCCCGATATAAAGCAAGGCTATGTTATCCTGATCGAAGAAGCAGACCTGCCCTATGGTTACGTCCCTTCAGAGGACGAGCCATACATGAATCCAAGGCAACTGGAGTATTTCAAACGGAAGCTTCTCAATTGGCGTGAACAACTGTTAAGGGAGTCGGATGAGACCTTAAGCCAGCTGAAGCAAGAAAGTGAAAGAGAAACTGATTTTATCGATCAAGGGAGCCGGGAGGCCGATACAGCATTGAAGCTCAGGACTCGAGACCGAGCGCGCAGGCTCATTTATAAGATTGAGGAGGCACTGGATCGAATCAAGAACGGCAGGTACGGTTACTGCGAGGAGACCGGGGAAGAAATAGGCATCAGACGTCTTGAAGCACGGCCTATTGCTACATACTGCCTGGAGGCACAGCAGTGGCATGAACGTCAGGAGAAATCGAACAGGGAACGACACTGGGAACCAAGCGGATACTAACCGCTCTTCTGATCCCACACCTTAATCAAATAGTCCTTGTGATCTTCAAAGCTCTGGGCCTGTTCTTCCACCAACTTCTCGGCCTCCTTGGAAGACATGTCCCAGGTCTGGCGGACAAAGGAGGCTACACGGCCGAAATAGAGGGGGGTCACCAGGTCTATCAGTTTCGTTTGATTCACTTTCCATGCGTGAAAAGTGGCGGCCAGTTCGTAAAGGATCTGCACCCATGTGTCTGTGGGAAGATGGAACTCTTTCAGGTCCATTTTCGCCGTCTCTTCGATCTGGGCAAAACAATCTTTACAGAATATCTCCTTCCATAGCGAAGAGAACTGCTGAAACCCTGTTCTGAAAAGTTCAATCACACCTTCCAGGTTTACATTTACCGGCTCGGGTTCTACATACCCCTCAAACCCGAAGGTCTCTAACGGCTTGCTCCCCTTTATTCCTTTCCAGTAGCTTTCATATCGTTCAAGAAGAGAGAAGAGCGCTCTAACCACCTGACGGAACATGGGGCCCAGATGCTGCCCTGGATCCTTGGCATCATGTATCTTGACTCCCAGATTGGACTGACAGATGCAGAAATCTTGTGTGATGGCGTTAATAGTCATCCATATGTCGATCCCGTATCTGGCCACATCGGTATCCCATACATCCTGTTCAACATAAAATTTAGCCACTTCCCTTGATATGGCAAAGTCCCCACCGATGGGCTGGCGAACCCTCTTGCCGAAAAGCGCACGGGTCAGGTTGTAAACGATGTTATTGGTAATGGTTCCGTCGTATTTGTGCCTCAGATAGACAGGAGCTACGAACTGATAGTCCCTTTCTATAACCGGATCTATCAGGTACTTGACCCAGTCGGGAGTGATGCTCCTGAGATCGGAGTCCACCATGACACAGACTCGTACCCTTAAACGGGTTGCTGCTTCAAAAAGAGACCTCAGGGCCGACCCTTTCCCCCCTGGTCCGCGGTAGATGGAGACAATCTTTTCCTGCCAGGGCTTGATTTGAAATTCCTTGGCCACTTCACGGCTATCGTCTGTGGAGCCTCCGTCGGCAATGAAAATCACACTTCTCTTACCTTTGTAATGGTTGGCCAAGCCGTGGGTCACCATTTGAATGACATGCTGGATGGTCTTTTCATTGTTAAAGCAAGGGATCCCCACAAGGATGTCGGCAGATTCGATTTCTTCAACTCTTTTGGATGTATAGGGCCTTAAGGCCGTATTATAGGCCATTGCAACCTCCTTGAAAGCTTGGTAGTTTTTATAGATGTCCTTTTTTAATTTTATATCCTAATATACAAAAACGGTCAAGAAAAGTGGAGATTCGATTCGAAAGGCCTTGATAAACGATAATGCATTATTTCACGTCTGCTGTAATTTTTTTGTTCATCATTAGATAGGAGGTAATTCACCATGTTGCGGTTTTCTCAAAAGAGCTCAAGAAAGGCGGGTCTTCCTCCTGGAACTATAGTCCACGTGGGGGAAAAAAAGGTTGAAAATGTAAGAATAGAACTTATCGACTATGATGAGACAACCTTGGAAGAGCGCGAACTGGCCACAATTGATGAGTGTTTCCCGTGCAAGGAGACCTCCACTGTCACCTGGGTCAATATCGACGGCCTTCACGACGTAGATGTCATAGAAAAGACCGGCAAGGCATTTGGTCTCCATCCACTGGTTCTGGAAGATATTGTCCACACCGGGCAACGTCCCAAATTGGAAGACTATGATGACTATGTATTCGTGGTTACAAAGATGCTCTATTGTGATGGGAATGAGGATAGGATTACCTTTGAGCAATTCAGCATGGTGATTGGACCGAATTACCTTCTGACCTTCCAGGAGAGAGCCGGGGATGTTTTTGGTAATGTACGAGAAAGACTACACAAGTCAAAAGGCCAGATTCGCAAGGGTGGGCCTGACTATCTTGCCTATGCCCTGCTGGATGCTATTGTAGATAACTATTTCGAGGTCCTTGAAAAACTGGAAGAAAGGATTGAAGCCCTGGATGAGATCCTGCTCAACAATCCAACTCCCAAGGCTGTTCAAGAGATCCACCAATTGAAGCGAGAACTAATTCTCTATCGGAAATCCGCATGGCCCCAAAGGGATGTGCTCGGGAGCCTCATGAGAGAGGGGTCAGAGATTGTTCAGGAGAAGACCAAGATTTTCTTGCGCGATGTCTACGATCATACTGTGCAGGTGATTGATACGATCGAGACCTTTAGAGATATTGTCTCCGGCATGCTTGATGTATATCTCTCAAGTATGGGAAATCGAATGAATGGAATCATGAAGGTCCTGACGATAATTGCGACTCTTTTTATGCCTCTTACTTTTATAGCCGGCATCTACGGCATGAACTTCAAATACATGCCAGAACTTGAGTGGCACTGGGGATATCCGATTATCTTGGGCATGATGGCCATAATCGGAGGTGGCATGGCTGCCTCCTTCAAGAGACGCAGATGGATTTAGCAGGCCGGACTCCTGCTGGAGACCTGGCCATGTGGGCCATCTGATCCCAGCTGGCCCGCCTGCCGTGTGAGGCGTAAGCAGATGGACCCGGGTAATCACTTTCGGTCAGAGTCAGGGCCCGAGGCACGAGGAGGAGGCCTTTTATCAGGTATTTCATCGGGCAAAGGAGAGCATTTCCCCTGTTCGTCACGATAGGGAACCGATTTTAGATATATACCGATGGC